>CANDMI010000001.1 GCA_947385775.1 uncultured Eubacterium sp.
GCCCTTGCGGACAAACGGTTTTCAAGACCGCCTCGTTATGACCACTTCGATACCTCTCCATACGCCTGTGCTCAACAGAACAAATAGATAATATCATCTGTGTGCGTTCTTGTCAACACTTTTTTTATTTTTTTTTCGAATTTCGCCTTTGACAAAAAACCTCCGCGATCGCCCAATCTTCCTGCGTCGTTACCTTTATATTCCGATAACTGCCCTCCACAAGCTTCACTTTTTCACCAAACGCCAATTCCATCGCCATAGCGTCATCCGTAACGCTCTGGCCTTTTGCCACTATTTTTTCATAAGCCGCCCGTATTTTCGAATAAGAAAACGTCTGGGGCGTTTGCATCATCCAAAGACGGCTGCGGTCAGGAGTCTGTAACACAAACTGGTCTTCATCCGCTATTTTGATCGTATCCTTCACAGGCATCGCCGCTACGCCAGAGCCAAACTGTTCGGCGGCGCAGATCGTCCGTTCTATGATCTTCTGATCCAAAAACGGCCTTGCGCCGTCGTGGATCAGCACAATATCTGTATCATTCACCGCCAAAAGTCCCTGATACACAGAAAGATAACGCTCGCCGCCTCCCGGCACGATCTTTTTTACTTTATGAAACTGATATTTTTCAATAATCTTGGCTCGACAATAGCCCTCTTCCCCCTCCCCTGTGACCAGTACGATCTCATCCACGCGGCTTTTCTCAAACGCCAGCAGCGAATAATAAAGCAGCGGATATCCATTCAGCTCCATATATTGTTTTAATTTATCGCTGTTCATCCGGCTTCCTTTTCCAGCCGCTAACACAACCGCACTGCAACGCATCCTTCGCTCCCTCCAGCTTTCTTCTTTTATATATATAAAAACAGCGCAGGCTACGTCAACGCAAGGTTTGGAACCGCATTTAAGTCCCAGCCCGCGAAACGCCCCGCCAGATATTCATAGTATGCGACCGCCCCGATCATCGCCGCATTATCCGTACAAAACACCGGGGATGGACGGTAAAATAAAACGCCTCGTTCCCTGCACGCTTCTTCCACCGCTTCACGAAACGCCGCGTTGGACGCTACCCCTCCGGCTATCGCAAATTTCGGTATGGCATATTCATCCAGCGCACGCGCCGCATGCCTCGCCAGTACGTCGACCACCGCTTTTTGAAAGGACGCGGCGACATCCTCTTTTACGACCGGGATGTTTTTCATCTGACAGCCATTGAGGTAATTTAATACCGCGGATTTTAACCCGCTGAACGAAAAATCATATTCGTTTCCGCTTAACTTTGCGCGCGGAAAGCAGATCGCGTCCGCATTTCCTTTTAACGCCGCCTTTTCTATTTTCGGCCCGCCCGGATAGCCAAGCCCGATCGCCCTTGCGATTTTATCAAACGATTCCCCGGCGGCGTCGTCTCTTGTCCTTCCCAGTATTTCATATTCGCCATAATCCTTTACGTTTACCAGATGCGTATGCCCGCCGGATACGACCAGACATAAAAAGGGAGGCTCCAGCGACGGATTTTCGATATAATTGGCGCTGATATGGCCTTCAATATGGTTTACGCCGATCAGCGGAAGCTTTTTTGCATATGCGATCGCTTTCGCCTCGGCTACGCCTGTCAGCAAAGCTCCCACTAACCCCGGCCCGTAAGTGACGGCAACCGCGTCCATCTGATCTAAGCTCATGCCCGCCGCGTTTAACGCCTGCATGATCACCTGGTTCATGCGCTCAATGTGCTTTCGCGACGCGATTTCCGGCACCACGCCTCCATATAAGGTATGAATGTCGATCTGGGAAGAGATAATGTTTGACCTTACATCCCTTCCATTTACTACGACCGCCGCTGCCGTTTCATCGCAGGAGCTTTCAATCGCAAGTATCGTGACCTCTTTTTGCCTGACGCTCATTCTTCTTCACTCCCTGACAGAAAATAGCCTAAAATCTTCCAGTTGCCGTTTTCGTCTTTTCGAAGCAGGTATTCCTGATTTGTCCGTTCGAATTTGCCCTTCCCCTGTTTCATAAAGTACGAAGCTTTTACATAGGCGCATTCTCTGTTTTCAATCTCATCATATACGACCTCATCCGAATCGCAGATGCGTGTTTGTATGATTTTCTGCTTACTGTCCTTATAAGTCGTGATCTCCTCCAAAAGCTTGGATTTATGGTCGTTTTGCGGATTGCCCGCCAACAGCTCTTCATCCATTAGCTTCCTCGCCTGGTCAACCATCTGGTCTAACTGCGCGTCGCTATAGCCCCCGCCATACAGACATTCGATGATCCGGTTATAAAACTTTATAACCTCCCTTGGAGTCGGCGGATATTTTTGGTCCAGCTGCTTTGCTATGACCTCATCCACTTTTGTCACTTCCACGCTATCTTCTGTCGGCTTCTTTGGCCGGTTTGACAGATAAAAATAGTAACCGCCGATCAAAGCTACCATGATAATCGCAACAATCCCCATTTTTAAAGCATTTTTCATACTGCCACCCCCTGACTTCGTGTAAACTTAAAACGCTTTTTTATGCAGACAGCAGGTCATTCAAAATTAAGGACAGCCATTTTCCCATCTTTGCCCAGGTGGGCGTTTTGAAAAATCTTTCGAACCTTTGGCATATAATCCTCCGCGCGCACAAGCGACGGTGAAAAATGCGTCAGCCACATCTGCTCCGCCTGCGCGTCCTTTGCCACCTGCGCCGCTTCGTAAAACGTCATATGCTTATACTGCTTTGCCTTTTCCAGCTTTTCTTTTTCCGCATACATCCCTTCACAGATAAAAAGGTCCGAATGGCTGGCATTTTTTACCAATGACTCTGTAGGGCGAGTGTCTGTGCAATACGCCACCTTAATGCCCTTGCGGGGCGGCCCCATAACCATGTCCGGGGTATAAAGCCGCCCTTTACTTTCCACATTTTGGCCCTTTTGCAGCATATTCCAGGCGTTTTTGGGTATCCCAAGCTCCTGCGCCTTTTCCACCAAAAAACGTCCCTGGCGCCGGATTTCAATCGTATATCCATAACACAATATATTATGATTCACCTGAAACGCCGTCAGGTGATATCCATGCAGGTCAAATTCCTGTTTCTGCCCTTCTATCTCCACACATTGGATCTCAAAGGGCAGCTCCGGGGCTATTACCCGAAGCGCGGACACGACCCGGGTTAAGCCCTTTGGCCCGATCATCGTCAACGGCTCTGTGCGCTGCGCGTTCCCCATCGTGAGTAAAAGCCCCGGCAGCCCGCTGACATGGTCCGCATGAAAATGCGTAATGCAAATGACATCGATCGGATGAAAGCTCCATCCTGCTTTTTTTACCGCAATCTGCGTTGCTTCCCCACAGTCGATCAAAAGGCTGCTGCCATTATAGCGTGTCATAAGCGAGGTCAGATACCGATATGGCAGCGGCATCATTCCTGCGGTCCCAAGCAAACATACGTCTAACATTTCCACTCCTTAATTTTTTTAAGCGGCGCGCCTTTCGCGCCATTTTACAGCCATTCCTGCTGGTTTCCCTCCTCCGGCGCCAAAGAAAAGCCCCTCACCCAACTGTCAAAACAAGCTTCACAAACATTCATTCTCTGGCGGATGCCGTCCTTGTTGGAAAAATATCCCCAGCTTTTGTCAATGCTGACATAATCTTCCAACGCGATCCCCGTTTCCTGCCTGAACTGAATCTCTTTTCCACAGCAATTACAAAATTTTTTCATCTCTTACCTCCCAAGCTGGCGGCACGGTGTGCCTGTGAGTGTCACGCTCCATCCATTATAATCAACCTGCCCATAAGAGTACAGCGGAAATTGCTGGCGGAATATGAAGCTTTTGTTTAACTATTTATCGGCATATTCATACTTCATCACCAGTGCGTCTTCCAGCGGGCTTTGATAAAAATTTTTCCGCCTGCCTTCCATCCGAAAGCCCAGCTTTTGATATAATAAAATCGCCGGCTCATTCGAGCTTCGAACCTCTAAAAAAACCCGGCGCGCCCCCCTTTCATATGCCTGGCGCAGCGTGTGGCGCAAAAGAGCCTGCCCGATCCCCTGGCGGCGGCACATAAAAGAAACCGCCACATTTGTGATCTCCCCTTCATCCGCCGCCAGATATATGCCGCAGTATCCTACTAAGCGCTCCCTTATGAGCGCCGCGTAAAATAAAGTATGCGCCAGCCCAAGCGCGTCTATAAATCCCTGCCGCGACCATGGCTTTGAAAATTCCTCCGCTTCTATCTTAGCAGCCTGCGCCGCATGCTCCGGAAGCATTTTTATAATATCAATTTCCATTTTTTTGAAGCTGTTTTTCACGTTCTCTCTCCGCCTGCGGCTTTCTAAGATACTCCGGCCGATGCTCCGCCGCGCTTTGCGTCTTGCCAGCCTGGTAATATCGGATCGCCAAAGCCGCGCACGCCCCCGCCCTTTGCTGGTTTAAATGCGCCGGCGCATACTGATAAGGCACGACGCAATGCTGCCTGATATAAGGCGCATATACCGAAACGCCGTCTCCTAAAAACACGACCTCGCGCCCCATTTCACAAATCTTTCCTATGATTTCATCGATCCCCACAGCGCACTGGGCTACATGGGTTTTTAAGCTTTCGCCCTCAAACGAATATACGCCGGTATACACCTGGTTTCTCCTAGCGTCCATCAACGGACAGACCAAAGAGCTTACGCCAAACAGGTTATAGGCAAGCCCCTCCAGCGTAGGTATGGAGATCAAAGGCTTATCCAGCGCAAGCCCCAGCCCTTTTGCCGTCGAAGAGCCAATGCGAAGCCCCGTAAAAGACCCCGGCCCCGCGGCGACCGCAATCGCGTCCAACGCATTTAGATCCAGCTCTATCAATTTCGCGGCTTCGTCAAGCATCGGCAGAAGCGTCTGCGAATGGGTCCTTTTATAATTGATCGTAAATTCACAAAGCAGCTTTTCGTCCTCCACTACGGCTACGCTCGCAGCCATCCCGGAGCTATCGATCGCCAATATCTTCACACTGATCCTTTCCTTTCTTCAATCGTAATGCGTCTGAAATCAAAGCCCTTTTCCAGATCTTTTTCGATCGTCACCTGGATGTATGCTGGCGGCAGCAGCTCCTCCACCAGCTTCGCCCATTCGATCACCGTAACGCCGTTTCCATAAAAATAATCCTCATAGCCAATTTCATACATTTCTTCTATATCCGTAATTCTATATACGTCAAAATGATAAAGCGGAATCCTTCCCTCTTCGTAAATCTGGATTAAAGTAAAGGTCGGGCTGCATACCGCCTGGGTAATCCCAAGCCCCTGCGCCATTCCCTGTGTAAACGCGGTCTTTCCCGCGCCCAAGTCTCCCGCCAGCGCATAGACGCTGCCAGGCTGCGCCTGCCTGGAAACCTGTATCCCTACCTGCGCCGTTTCTTTCGCAGAATTTGTCTCATATACCATATACACACTCCTCCTACCAGGCGGCGCTATTTCATTTTAAACCGGTATTTTTCCAAATGCCCCTGCGCGATCTGCTTGATCGATTCATATTCCTGCCCCACCTGGTCTTTTGGAACGATAAACGCGTTTCGTAAATTAATGCAAAATAATATATTATGCTTTGTGGCGACTACGCGGTAAACCTGCTCCCAGGCAAGCGTAGAGCTCGCCTCCCCCTGTGAGGTCGTAATGCCGGTATCGTCCACTACATAGTGCAGCGTCCCTTTTAAGACCGGGGAGCTTAGCACCTGCTGCTTGGAGCGCAGATAAAGAGTGATCGGCGCGTAAAACAACAATACCGCCCCCAGCATAATATAAAAAACCGTATATGTCAAACTGACCTCGCCCCAGCTTTTTGCCGCGCCCGCAAACGCCACCGCGCCCGCAAGCAGCGGCAAATAACCGCTCGCCGAAGTATACGTATGATATAAGTTATACCGATACATATCCAGCGGGCGAAGCTGAATGTCAAATTCTGATTTCATATTTTAATTTATTCCTTTCATCGTAAGCTGGATCCTTTTTTTGGCAAGGTCCACGCTCATTACCTTTACATCCACGATATCCCCTACGCCAACCGCTTCTAACGGATGCTTGATAAAGCGGTCGCAGATCTGGGATATATGCACAAGCCCGTCCTGATGGACTCCGATATCCACAAAAACGCCAAAATCGATCACATTGCGCACGGTTCCTTTTAAGATCATGCCAGGCGTTAAATCTTTCATTTCCAGCACATCGCTTCGAAGGATCGGCTTTGGCATGTCCTCACGCGGGTCCCTGGCTGGCTTTTCCAATTCCTTTACGATATCTTGCAGCGTGATTACGCCGATCTCTAACTGCTGGGCAAGCTTTTTTAAATCCAAATCTGCAATCTTTTTCGACAGCCCTTTTAATTTGCCCGATACGATATCCTGCGGCTGAAAACCTAATGTGTCTAACAGCTTTTCCGCCGCCTGGTAGCTTTCCGGATGCACCGCGGTGGCGTCCAGTGGATTTTTGCCGTTTAAAATACGCGTAAATCCGGCGCACTGTTCATACGCCTTTGGCCCCAGCTTTGCCACCTTCAAAAGCTGGTTACGAGAAGCAAACCGCCCGTTTTCCTCCCGGTAAGACACGATGTTTTTCGCCACAGTCTTGCTGATGCCGGAAATATATTCCAGCAAAGAGGCGGAGGCGGTATTTAAATCCACGCCGACTTTATTCACGCAGTCCTCCACCACGCCGCCGAGCGCTTCGCTTAGCTTTTTCTGGTTCATGTCGTGCTGGTACTGCCCGACCCCAATGGATTTTGGATCGATCTTTACAAGCTCCGCAAGCGGGTCCTGCAAACGCCTTGCCATCGAAGCCGCGCTGCGCTGCCCCACGTCAAATTCCGGAAATTCCTCCGTCGCAAGCTTACTCGCGGAATAGACCGAGGCTCCGGCTTCATTGACGATCACATATTGCAGCGGGCGGTTTAGCTCTTTTAATAAATCTACAATAATCATTTCCGATTCTCTGGATGCGGTTCCATTTCCTAGAGAAATTAAATTTACATTATATTTATCTATCATCTTTTTCAGCGTCGCTTTCGCCTCTTCCACCTTATTTTGCGGCGGCGTTGGATATATGACCGCGGTGTCCAACACCTTTCCGGTTTCGTCCACGACCGCAAGCTTACAGCCTGTCCGAAACGCCGGGTCCCAGCCTAATACGACCTTCCCAACGATCGGCGGCTGCATCAGCAGCTGCTCTAAGTTTTTCCCAAATACGCGGATCGCCCCGTCCTGCGCCGTTTCCGTTAGCGCACTTCGTATCTCCCGCTCGATCGCCGGAGCGATCAGGCGGTCATAGCTGTCTGCAATGACGTTTTTTAAAAACGGCGTTGTGTTGGCGTTGTCTTTTTTTATGACCTGCTTTTCCAGATACCGGATAATGTCCTCCTTAGGCGCTTCCAGCTTCACCGTCAATATTTTTTCCGCCTCTCCACGGTTTAGCGCCAGCACGCGATGCCCCGCGATCTTTGCGATGCGCTCACAAAATTCGTAATACATTTCATAAACCGACTCTGCGTCAGGGTCTTTTGCCGCAGATGAGATCATGCCCTTTTGCATCGTCAATTCCCTGATCCGGATACGATAGTCCGCTTCATCCGAGATTGCTTCCGCAATGATATCCGAAGCTCCCGCAAGCGCGTCCGGTATCGTGTTCACTTCCTTTTCTTCGTTTAAATAGGCTTTTGCCTCTTCCTCCAGCGGCTTTTGCGTCATCTGAAGCAGGATGATATTCGCAAGAGGCTCCAGCCCTTTTTCTTTTGCGATCAAAGCCCTTGTCCTGCGCTTTGGACGGTACGGGCGGTACAGGTCGTCTACGACTACAAGGGTCTGCGCGCTTTCGATCTGAGCCTTTAATTCCTCCGTAAGCTTCCCCTGCTCGGTTATGGCAGCGATCACCTGCTGCTTTTTTTCTTCTAAATTGCGCAGATAGTTCAGCCGTTCAAAAAGGCTTCGTAGCGTCTCATCGTTTAAAGACCCCGTCGCCTCCTTGCGGTAACGGGCGATAAACGGAATCGTGTTCCCTTCGTCGATCAGCGTAACCGCCGCCTCCGCCTGCTTTGGCCTTATCTTAAGCTCCTGCGCGAGCGCCTGTATGATATCCATTTCTTTTTCTCCTTACTTATGTAATGGCTGTAATGGCTGCAAACCTGTGTAACAGCCGCAAACGATTGCCTGTGGCTTCTTTTTCGCCTTTTTTATATTATAACAAATTACGCCGCTTTATCAACATTGTTTTTTTCTTTCCAGTATGGTATACTTACACCGTTGCGCTGTACGACAGCGCCCGCAAATTATGAATCTATAGGAGGACCCTATGCAATACGATACAAACCAGCCAGGCATGGACGGCGGCGAATCCATGCCACAGGGGGACAAGCGCTCGGAGCCTATGACCGCCGCCGCCATTGTCTTTAGCATCGTAGCCATATGCACCATATGCTGCGTTTATTCTTCCATTATATGCGGCTCCCTTGGGATCATCTTCGCGCTGTTGTCCAAAGGCGGGGAGCTTACGATGTCGCAAAACTCCAAAGCCGCTTTGACCCTTAGCGCCATCGCCATCGGCCTGACCGTGCTTTTGACCGCAGCGTCCTTTGCGGCAGTCATCCTTCGCTTTGGCAGTCTGGACGCGTTTTTAAAAGCGTATTTAGAGCTTATCAACGCCTATAGCGCGGGGCTGCAATGACCGCTACATTGCAAAACCGTAAAAGTAATGCAGCGCGTTTTTTACCGCAAAATTTAAAAATAAGATAAAGAGCGCCACCCATACATAAAACAGCCGAAACTTCATGCCGATCTTAGGCTTATGTAAAACGCGCCCAATTGTCTGCGTGACCATAAACGCCAAATAAACCGCCGCCCCATAAGGGACAAGCGGATGGTAATAAACGGACAGTAAAAGCTTCCCCTGCGCTAAGGCCGCGACCGAGCGCGTCCCGCCGCAGCCCGGGCAGTAATAGCCTGTCAATAAATGAAACAGGCAGGGCGTAAGACGAACGCTTCGCCCGGTTATCACAAACCCCAGCGCGATGAACAGCAGGAGTATTCCGATTTTATAAAAAGAATCTTCAATTGATCTTTGCTTCATGGAAAAACTCCTTTGTAAAAATCAGATTTAACAACTATGAAATATGGTTTCTGAAATATAGTTCTATGGATGCCGCAAGGCTTCATAGGGAAAGGTTGAAATAAGGATAAAATATGGAAAAACAAAGCTTTCGTGAATTAAAAAGACTTGCCCGTGAATTTTTAGACGGCAGATATCTAACGCCGATCCTTGCCATGGCAGCCGCTTACCTGCTGCCTACGGCGCTTTTGGCGCCTTTTTCCACAAGCGCGGTTACGAGCTGGAATGTGCAGTTAGTCTCTTACCTTGTCGCCGCCGGGATCATCTCCCTGCTTGCAAAGCTTTTAAACGCCGGGATCATACGCATTCATCTACGGATGGCAAAAAAACAGCCGGTTTCTTTCAAGGATCTTTTTTGGGCGTTTCAAAATAAACCGGACCGGTTCCTTTTATGCGCGCTTATTATGGCGGCAATTTTCCTGATCCCGACTCTGCCTGCCTGTATATTCCTGTACCAGCTGGCATGGAAAAAGACAGCGGCCGCTTACCTTTCTATCGGCGCGACCGCCATCCTTTTATCCATTGCGCTTTTATACCTTGCTTTTTCTTTTCGCATGGCGTTTCCTCTTTATATCGAAAATGAGGAAATGGGCGTTTGGGAAGGAATCCGCCTTTCGATCCGTTACATGCGCGGCAACAAGCTGCGCTGCTTTTTGCTACAGCTAAGCTTTATCGGCTGGCAGCTGCTTGGCATTTCCTCCCTGGGCGTTGGTATGCTGTGGGTTTTGCCTTATATGTCACAGACCCAGGCAAATTTTTACCTGGACCTGATGCAAAAGCTGACTAGCGAAACCGGATCATCTGTATGATGGAAGAAAGCTTCGCCGCTTTCTCCTCGTATTCGGCTTCTTTCATTTCCCGGGTGATAAACCCAATCTCTTTCCCTTTTTTATGGGCAGGCGTTTCCACATAGTCTACAGAGCCAAACGCCTGCTCTATCTCTTCTTTTTCCTGGGCCGCACGGACAAAAAACCTCATGGACTGCTGCTTATAATCCGCCAGCTCCAGCTTTTGCGGCTTCCATTCCAGCTCAATGTGCCTGCCTATGTGCTTTGCAAGCTCGATCACGTCCGCCGCCACCGCGCTCGCCGTCGGCAGGCTTCCCGCGCCGCTTCCGTAAAACATCGCATCGCCGAGCATATTGCCGCGCACAAAGACCGCGTTAAACACGCCGTTGACCGAATAAAGCGGGTGCTCATTTGGCAAAAGAAACGGCGCGACCATGACCGTATACGTATCCCCCGCCTGAACGCACGACGCGAGCAGCTTAACGGCGCGTCCCATCTGCTTTGCGTACTGGATGTCCGTCGCGGATATATGCGTGATGCCTTCTGTATGCACGTCCTCGTAATCCACCTGCTGCCCTGCGATCAGAGAAGTTAAGATCGCGATCTTGCGCCCCGCGTCCTGCCCCTCGATGTCCGCCGTCGGGTCTTTTTCCGCATAGCCTTTATCCTGCGCTTCTTTTAACACCTCGTCAAATTCGCAGCCATCCTCTGACATTTTCGTCAGCATATAATTTGTCGTCCCATTGACGATGCCCGTGATCTCCTCGATCCGGTCTGCCGTCAGGCAGGAATTGAGCGCGCGGATGATCGGAATGCCGCCGCCAACGCTGGCTTCAAACATAAAGTTTACGTTATGCTCCTTTGCCGCCGCCGTTAAATCCGCCCCATATACCGCGACTAACGCCTTATTGGACGTTGTCACGCTTTTTCCGGCTAAAAGCATGGCTTTTACAAAAGTATAAGCCGGCTCCACCCCGCCCATTGTCTCTACTACGATATCCACCTCCGGGTCTTTTGCGATTACCTGGTAGTCATGCACCACCTTGCTTTGTATCGGATCGCCCTCAAAGTCGCGTACATCCAGTATGTATTTGACTTCGATGCCTTCCCCGGTCTTTTTTTGAATGCTCTCCTGGTTCGTCTCGATGACCTTCACTACACCCGAGCCTATCGTCCCATAACCCATTACTGCTATCTTTATCATGTCGTCGCCTGCTCCTTTTCTTTCCCTAATGACGTTAAATACGCATTTATAAATAAATCCAGCTCCCCGTCTAACACAGCGTCCGTATTGCTGCTCTGCGCGTCCGTCCTGTGGTCTTTTACCATCGTATACGGCTGTAGCACATAGGAGCGTATCTGGCTGCCCCAGCCAATCTGCGTGACCTCGCCGCGGATGCCCGCTTCCTTCCTCGCCTGCTCCTCCTGCTTTAGCAGATACAGCTTTGATTTTAACATCTGCATCGCCTTGGCCTTATTCATATGCTGAGAGCGCTCATTCTGGCAGGTGACCACAATGCCAGTCGGAAAATGGGTAATGCGGATCGCGGAAGAGGTTTTATTGATATGCTGTCCGCCCGCCCCGCTTGAACGGAACGTGTCCACCCGGATATCCTCGTCTTTTACCTCAATGTCCAAATCCTGCTCAATGTCCGGCATCACGTCACAGGATACAAAGGAGGTCTGGCGTTTGCCCGCCGCGTTAAACGGCGAAATCCGGACAAGCCGGTGCACGCCTTTTTCTGATTTTAAATATCCATACGCGTTGATACCGTTGACCTGGAACGTCACGGATTTTATGCCCGCTTCGTCGCCCTCATGATAATCCAGCACTTCTAGATCGAAGCCTTTCGCGCCCGCCCATCTAGTATACATCCGGTAAAGCATCCCCGCCCAGTCGCAGGACTCTGTGCCGCCCGCGCCGGCATTCAGGGAAAGAATCGCGTTTTGCGCGTCATACTCCCCGGACAGCAGCGTCTTGATGCGGATGCTTTCGTATTCCTTTTGATATTCCAGGACGGCTTCTTCTATTTCCGGAAGCAGCGACAGATCCTTTTCTTCCTCTCCCATTACAAGCAGAGTCTCAATGTCTTCATATTTCGTTTGCAGGCTGGAATACACCTGCATGTCATCCTTTAGGCTTTTTAGCTCTTTCATTTTTTTCTGGGAGGCTTCGCCCTGTTCCCAAAAATCCGGGGCTTCCATCTCCCGCTCTAATTCCTCTACCTTTTTTGCTTTTTCAGCGAGGTCAAAGTGAATCCCTCAAATCTAATAATGGTTTTTTAAAGGCAGACAGTTGATACCTGTATTGGTCAAATTCAACCATTTTTTCACCAGCTTTCTTTTTTTATTTTGATATTTTTTATATCTGCTTTTTATATTTAGGATATCAAAACGCCCAATGAGCTTTCTCACCGGGCAGTTTTTTCTTTTGATCCGCGAAGCTCCTTCATGGCCCTTCGCACCTGGTTATCTTTACGATAATCGTATTCTTCGCCTTCTTTTCCCGTATATTTATATTTTAATTTAATATCCGGTTCAATTCCTGTGCCATGAATATTTTCTCCCTTTGGAGTGAAATATTTTGCCGTCGTAAGCTTTACCGCGCTTTTATCCGGCAGCGGGCGCACGCTTTGCACGATCCCTTTTCCAAACGTCGTCGTGCCGATCAAGGTGCCATAATCGTGGTCGCGTATCGCCCCGGCAAAAATCTCCGAGCTGCTGGCGCTGTTTCCATTGATCAAAACCGCCATCGGCAGATCCAGATAACGCTCCGCGTCCGATTCGATCTCCTGACGGCTGCCATATTTATCCTCGGTATAAACGATCAGCCCCTCCGGTAAAATCTCATCGAGTATTTCCGTCACCGTGTCCAACATGCCGCCTGGATTGTCTCTAAGGTCGACGATCAGCTTTTTCATGCCCTGCGCCTGTAGATCCTTTAACGCCTTTTTAAAATCCTTTGCGGTCGCTTCGCCAAACTCGGAAATCTCTATCATGCCGATCTGATCCTGATCCGAGAGCATACGGCTTGCGATCGTTGGAATGTCCACCTTCCTGCGCTCCACGTCAAATTCCAGCTGCTCTTTTTCCCCTTCCCGCATAACGACCAAATGCACCGTGCTGCCTTCCTGCCCGCGGATATGCGTCACAAGCTGCGACAACTCCATCGAGCGGGCGTTAATGTCTTCCACCTTTACGATCACATCCTCCGCCTTAAGCCCTGCCTCCTGCGCCGGCGTGCCGTCATATATCTTTACGATATGCACCTGCATGCTCTTTGTATTCTGCTGCAAGACCGCGCCGATGCCATAATACTGCGCGCCCGCCGCGATCATCATATCCTCATATTCCTCTGGCGTATAATATGCGGAATACGGGTCGTCCAAGCTTTCAAACATCCCTTTATAAATGCCCTCGACCATGGCTTTCGTATCCACATCCTGATAATAGCCCTTTTGGATCAGGTCCGAAAGCTCCGTGATCTTGTTTCGGACGGAACGCGTCAATACATTTTGCGTATCCCCACCCGAGCCGCCCGCGCCAATGCTGAAGCTTCCCTGTAGCAAAAATAAGCCCGCCGCCGCAAGAACCAAAAACAGGCAGGTCGCAGACAGGATGCCTGTGACAACGCCCTTTGCAAATGAGTGCCTTTTATTCATTTTACAATCCCCGCTATATTATACTCTTAAATGCTTGCGTATCGTTAACGCGCTGCCCGCAAACCCGATGCCCACGCCCAATATCAGCGCCACCGGCACCAATGTGCGAAACACTTCCTGCGCAGGCAGAAAATCCATCAGATTCGCTAAAAACCCAAATCTTTGGGAAATAAAAACGATCAGCTTCCCATATATCACACGCAGGATCACAGTCGGTAAGATCGAGCCGACTAACCCGATCAGCACGCCCTCCACATAAAACGGCGCGCGCACAAAATAATCGGTGGCGCCAATCAGCTTCATGATCGCGATCTCTTCTCTGCGCACCGTAATCCCGATCGTGACCGTATTGCTGATCAAAAAGGTGGCGACCGCAAATAAGATCAAGATCACGCCCATGGACACATACCCGATCAGGCGGTTGAAATCCGTCAGCATATTCGCCACCGTCTCTGACTGGTTGATCTGTCCAACGCCGTCTAACGTCTTTAAATAAGCCACTAACTCTTCCTGCTGCGATACGTCCTTTAAATAAACCTCAAAGCTTGCGGAGTTTACAAGCGGGTTATCCTCGCCAAATCCTGCCGCCGCCTCTTCGTCTCCGTCGAAATACTGCATTTTATAGTCTTCCCACGCCTGCTCCGCCGAGGTGAAATGCTGGTCGGACACCTCCGGGCGCATCGAAATCGCCTGGCCGATGGCCTGCATCTGTTCATTTGAAGTCCCATCCTGGAAAAAGACCGTAATGCCCACCCCTTTTTCCACGTTATGCACCATGGACTGAAAATTCATGACGATCGCGTAAAACAGACCAAACAAAAAAATACAGGCTGTCATCGTCGCGATGGACGCCGTCGAAAACAGCTTATTCCTCCATATATTTATCGTCCCCTGCTTTAAGGAGTATAAAAAACTGCTAATTCGCATGAAAATAATCCTCCTGCTTTTCATCACTGACGACTTTTCCCTTGTCGATCAGGATGACGCGCTTTTTCATCGCGCGCACAATTTCCTGGTTGTGCGTCACGACAACAACCGTCGTCCCCCGGTCATTGATCTCCTCCAAAAGGTTCATGATCTCCCACGCGTTATTATTGTCTAAGTTCCCCGTTGGCTCATCCGCAAGCAGTATCTTTGGCGAATTTATCAGCGCCCTTGCAATCGCGACCCGCTGCTGCTCCCCGCCGGAAAGCTGCTTTGGGAAAGAGCGGTATTTTGCCGCCAGCCCTACCATGGAAAGCATCTGCGGAACTTTCCTTCGGATCGTCCTTGGGGACTCTCCGACCACGCGAAGCGCGAAGCCGACATTATCGTAGACGTTTCGATCTTTTAACAGTCGAAAGTCCTGGAACACAACGCCCACACGCCTTCGGAACCTGGGCACCTGCCTGTGCCTGATCTGGCTTAGCTCCTGCCCGTTTATGTAAATGGCGCCTGTCGTAGGCTCCAATTCTTTTAACAACAGCTTGATCAAAGTAGATTTTCCAGAGCCGCTGTCCCCCATGACAAATACAAACTCCCCCTCGGCGATATGGATATTTACATCGTCCAATGCCGGAATGCCTTCCGCATATGCCTTGCTCACATTTTCAAGCCGAATCATGTAGCCTCCTTTATTTAATAATCCAGTGTTTCCATGTATTTCATATATTTTACGACCATCAGCGCGATCTTAAACGTGATCGCGTCCTCAAAAATCCGAAGGTCTAACCCCGTGCTCTTTTGCAGCTTATCCAGACGGTAAACAAGCGTGTTTCGGTGGATGTAAAGCTGTCTGGAGGTTTCTGAAACGTTTAAACTGTTTTCAAAAAATTTATTGATCGTCGTTAATGTCTCTTCGTCAAATTCATCCGGCGACTTCCCGTCAAAGATCTCTTTGATAAACATCTTGCAAAGCGGGATCGGCAGCTGGTAGATCAGTCGGCCGATGCCAAGCTGCGAATAGGCGATAATGTCTTTTTCCTCAAAAAAGATCTTGCCCACGTCCAGAGCCATGCGCGCTTCTTTAAATGAGCGGGACACCTCCTTGATCTCGTTTACGATCGTCCCATAGGCGATATGCTCCCCGCCGCCTGCCGGATCCGCCGCAAACATGCCCCAGATGACCTCGGCGGTTTTATTTAATTCTTCATAGCCTTCCCCCGGCGCAAGCTCCTTTACGACGATGATGTTTTTTTCATCCACCGCCGTGACAAAGTCCCTGGATTTTCCTCCAAAGAGGCTTCGCACCTTTTCCAGATCGTTGCCGTCCTTTTCCCGGTTCGTCTCAATAATATAAACCGCCCGGCGCACGTCCGTTTCTATATGCAGCTTTTTGGCGCGGTTATAAATATCCACCAAAAGCAGGTTATCTAATAAAAGGTTTTTAATAAAGTTATCTTTATCAAATCGCTCCTTATAAGCGATCAGTAAATTTTGTATCTGGAAGCTTGCGATCTTGCCGATCATATACGCGTCGTCGCCTTCCCCGTTCGCAAGCAGCACATATTCCAGCTGATGCTCATCAAATACTTTAAAAAACTGACATCCTTGCATAACCTGACTGTCCGCCGGCGATGCCGCAAACGCCAGGGTGGATTCGGTATAATTATCCCCCTCTGAAAAAGTGGACGCTAAGACCTTGCCTTCGGTATCGATCACACACAAGTCCGTCCTCGTAATCCCTTTCAACCCGTCTATTGTATTCTGAAGTATTTGATTTGATATCATATTCGTTCTCCTTCTCTTACTGTATATCAAACACTGCAAAAACCCCGCCATCTCATGCAGCTAAAAAAGGTTTTGTTTTTATCATAATACAAAACGCAAAAAAAAGAAAGAGAAATCTTAGTTTTTTTGTGCTAATATTCCAAAAAGCCTTCTCCCAATACCTCTCTCGCATCAGTAACTATCACAAATGCGCCCGGATCAATGCTTTTAATATGCTCTTTTAACGCCGTGATCTCCTTTTTGGAAACAATGCAAAAAAGCATGCTGCGCTCCTGGTGTTTGTACATGCCGACGGCAGGGATCATCGTCGTCCCCCTGCCCACCTGGTTCATCACCACATCCGCGATCCGCTCATACTGCTCGGACACGATATAAACGGCTTTCGCAAACTTCCCGCCTTCTGTAATAAGGTCCGACACCCGCGTGGTTACAAACACCGCAAATATCGCATACAAAGACGCGTGGATGCCGCACACGTAAATGCCCGCTAATATGATCGCGCCGTCAATCACCTGCAAAAGCTGCGCGATGGAATACGACTTAAGCTTTATATGCAAAAGCGTCGCAATCAGATCCGTCCCTCCGGTAGCCACCTGGGCGCTTAGCACAAGCCCGATCCCAGCCCCGGTCAAAACGCCGCCGTATACGGAAGCAAGCAGATAATCCCCGCCCGCAAGATCGCAGTCCGGGATAACGCCAAGCCAAAGCGTCAAAAGCAGCGAAGCCGCCATTGTCTTTCCGATAAACCGCTTTCCTTTCAGCTTATATGCCGCCACAAAAAGCGGGATATTTAATACCAGGTTCGTAAGCCAGATCGGAACGCCGCCCTCCATCACACTAGGCGTTAAGCGCTTTAGCATGATCCCGATGCCGGAAAACCCGCCTGTAACAAGCCCGATCGCGTCATAATTGCTCTTAATCGCAAACGCCATAAGCCCGGTTCCCGCTATAATAAGGAAATAGGTTTTCAGATATCTTTTTAATTTCTTATTTTTCATTCCCTGCCCTCATCGCAACATACGCAAAAACCACATACGAAAAGATGGCTTTTCCCGCCTGGCGCAGGAAGCCGCCCCAAGCGAATACCATACCCTTGCGGCGATCTTGTCGCGTTCTTCTTCTAAAATCTCATCCTCCAGCTGGGATTCGACCGCGGAGAGAATGACATCCGGCTGCGCCGCGTTCATCTCATTTACAAGCGTGTCGTATTCCGTGCCGCAGCGCTCTGTCACATAGCTTCCCACAATCTGCAAGGTTTCATACGCCGACTTTATAAATCGCTGCAATTCGTCTAACGCATCCTGCTTTGACGCGACCAAAAAAACGCGGCCTTCCTCCCGCAAAGAGGAATTTTCCATTTCCCTTCGAAATAGCCGGATTTTTTCTACCATACAACACCTCTCTCCTTTTTCTTTGGAACAATCAGAATGTAGTATAGCAAATCCTCCGTCTTTTGGCAAGAAGCGCCCGCTTCTTTTCCCAAAGTAGAATTGTTACAAAATTGTGTATAATATTTGACATCTCAAATGAAATATTACTACTTATGGCACGATTGAAATGTCAATATTTTTTTGAAAATAGCCCAAACTTTGTGAAATATGTTCAAAACATTCGTTCTGTGTTCACTGTGGATATCCACCTGCCTTTCCACAGTATTTTGTGTGGATAACGTGGATAAGTCCGTGTATAACTCCATTTTTCCCGCTTTTTTCCGGTTTTCCACCAAAAAATATGTGGATAACTTTTCCATATGTTTTTTTCTTTTCGTTGTCCCGCGTCGTCCGACGGCATATTTTTGGTCATTTTGTATAGCCGACTTTTTTGTTGCGGGAACCGCCGTCTGTCAAATGAAATTTTTACATCATTTTTACGTTTATTAAAAACTTATTATGAAAATTCCATATGCGGGCCTGCGCAAAAAAGCCACCCAAAAGGGTGGCTTTTTTTAAAATATCCTGCGTACCGTCAACACCGTCCTGTAATTTGCAGGAGACGTGTATTTGATCCCGGACGCCGGGTTGCTTGCATGGATGATCGTGTTGTTGCCGACATAAATGGCTACGTGTCCGTCATAGCAAATAATGTCGCCCGGCTGTTTTTCATCCCAGCTGACCGCACGGCCCGCGCTGCGCTGCGCCGCGTCTGAATGCGGCAGGGATACTCCAAAGTGAGCATATACGCTAAGCACGAACCCGGAGCAGTCCGCCCCATTCGTAAGGCTTGTCCCACCCCATACATATGGGTTGCCTTCAAACTGGCTTGCGTAATTCGCAACCGCCTGTCCTGTTGCGCTGCCGCTGTTGGATTCCTGCGCCGGAGCTTGCGTAGACTGTGTGGCTGGCGCGGATTGCGTCTGTGGCTGCTGTGTTTGCTGCGTCTGCTGTGGCTGCGTTGTAGTCGTATTGCTTGTCGTCCCTGTGCTTGTGGACTGCTGGCTGCTTGTAGAAGCACCCGTCGTTCCTGTGGACGTATTTGTCGTATTCGTCTGGGTGTTTGTCGTCGTCGTAGAAGCGTTGTCCGTCTGGCTCTGGGACTGCTGCGCTTCCTGCCTTGCCGCTTCTTCCGCCGCGCGGCGCTCTTCTTCCTGCCTTGCCTGCTCTAACGCAATCCTTGCGTCTTCTTCCGCCTTTGACTCTGCGTAAGTATACTCTCTTGTCAGCTCTATGTAATCGGAGGAAACGTATCCGCTCCCACCGTCAACGGCTACTTTTACCCAACCGTCTTTTTCATTTTTCATGCTTGTGACTTTTAAAGCTTCGCCGCCTGGAACGAGCGTCACAACATCTGACTTTCCGGAAGCCTTGCTGCGCACCTTTAAAGTCGTCGTGCTGACCGTCGCGATCGGAACGCCCGCGGATTTAATCTTATTCTCATCGCCGACTGTAAGATAGTCGCCTTTTACGTATCCTGTCACGGAGCCGGATTTTATTTTATACCAGTCTCCTTTTTTCTTAATGACATCGGCTACGCCTTTTTTATATAATTTGCCCAGCAGCTTGCCGTCCTCATCCGGCGACTTGCGGATATTCACATAATCGTCCACATCCGCAACTGCCATATCGCTATATTCATTCGATTCTTTCTTTGAAGTCTTTTTTTCTTCTTTTTTCTCAGATTCCTGTTTCTTTGCTTCCCGCGCCTGCTCTGCCACATTCTGCTCTAAGCAAGTGGAAACCGCTAAAGACACCCCTGCAACCGGAGACGCTGTATTTAACTCGTTATCAATTATGGTTCCTGCGTATTCCGTAACGCCCGCGACTGGCGCAGCATCTACATAAATAGGCGTTGCAAATAACAATGCGCCTGCCAGACAGCTTGTAACGACTCTCATTGAACCTTTTTTCATGATACCCTCCTGTATTCTCCCAATCTTTTTCCCTGAAAATTTTTCCAGCAAATGTTTTCGCTTCCCTCTTATATTTATGTTACCATTTATTACGGATTTATTACGGAGAATATTATAACAAAGCATTTATAATGTGTCAACCGACAGATATAACAGAAAATATGATTTTTTCAACATTTTTTTGCCCTTTTATCTAATATCCCGCGCAAATGCGCTATATCTTTTTGATCCCCTCCGGCAAAATCTCTATTTTTCGCTCCTTATACAGTCTGCCCACCGCCCGCTTAAACGCGTTTTTACTCATTTTCATTTCTTTTTTGATCATGTCAGCCGGCGACTTGTCATTATAAGGCAGCGTGCCGCCATTGGATAAAAGCTTTTGCATCACATATTCCGCATCCGCGTCCATCTGGATATACGCTTTTTCCCGGCGCGTCACATCCAGCTTGCCGTCCGGCTTGACCTTCAAAACCTTTACCTCTATAACATCTCCAATCTGAAGCCCTGTGCAGTCTTCATGGGCAGGGATCATCGCGGAAAACTGATCGTCCACCGCAAGGAACGTCCCAAAATCCCTGCTAAAATCATAAATCCTGCCTTTGACCTTATCCCCCTTTTGATAAGGCGTATCCTGCCTAAGGCACCCGTACAGCTCCTTCATGCTGGCGCATAGCCTGCTGCTTTTGTCTTTATAAAGCCGCACTAAAATCTCATCGCCAGTCGAAAGCTGCCTTGTCATCTCTTTATATGGAAGAAACAGGTCTTTTTCCAGCCCCCAGTCTAAAAACGCGCCGATATCGCCTACCGATAAAACCGTTAACGCCGCCGCCTTCCCAAGCGTCAGCTTTGGCTTATTCACCGTCGCGATCGGCCTGTCCTTGGAATCCTTATATAAAAACACGTCTATCTGGCTTCCGATCTCTGTTTCGGGCGGCACCTGCTTAAGGGGCAAAAGCACCTTTTCCCCTTCCGGGTCCTCTGCCAGATAAACGCCAAAATCCACCTGCTTTACCACTGTCAGCGTTTGATATTCGCCTAACTTCATTTTTTCATCCTTTCCAGATCCATATATCAATTCTTCTATTATAGATTTTTCTATCATAGATTTTCTTAGATTCTATATTTATTTTTATCTTTTTTATGAAAATTTAATGAATAGTTTTATAGTTTTTTCATATATTTGTTATCATATTTTCTTTTCATATTTTTTTATCGCTTGAAAAAGCCGGCTTAGCTTTTCTTTGTATAAAATTAAAATCCATACAAAAACCAACGCCTGTACATACCAAAACCGCGCGCCCCAGTACGCCGTAGCGCATTGTAAGATCAAAAGAACATACGAAGCGCATTCCCGTTTCAGGTCGTTTTGCATACGCACCGTCTTTTTCAGCTTCCAGTACCGAAACGCCCAAAAGCTCGTAAACCCGATCGCCGTTGCAACCGCCGCGCCGTATGCGCCAAAATACGGGATCAATAAAAAGTTCGCGGCTGTATTGATCGCCGCGCCTGTAACCGCGGCAAAGGATATGGCCTTTGTCTGCTTTGCGGCGACTAATATGTTTTCACACGACATAGACAGCTGGTTCATAAGCACGGAAAATAAAAGCGGCGGCACAAAATGCCATGCCCGGTAAAATTCCCGCGCAAAAAGTATCCTGGCGATGATCTGGTTGCCCAAGATCAACCCCGAGCAGCACAGCACGACAAAAAGGCTGATCATGGAATAGCTGTTTCCGATAAAGCCATCCGCGTCCTCGGTGTCAAACTCCTTTATGGCTGAAATGGAAAACGCCATCGACGCGATATCCCCAAACACCTTTAAAATCGTCGGTATCTTATACGCCACCGCATACACGCCCACGATGGAAACCCCGTGGAAAAAATTTAAAATATATTTATCCGAGGCGTTGTTGATCCACCAGGAAAGCGTGCTGAATATAAGCGGCACGCTAAATCGCGTCATTTCCTTTGCCAGTTCTGTTTCGGCTCTTTTTGCAGCCTGCGTAAGCTGGCGCCTGCGCATACGCGCATAAAGCTTTTGCCGAAAAAAGATATAAAGGACGTTTCCCGCCGTGCTGATAAAATTTGCTGTCAGATAGCCGTACATTCCCCCTTTCCACTTCCATAACAACAGCAGGTTAAAGCCGACAAACAGCGCCATATTCAATAAGCTGCCCTCCGTCAGCGTTTTCACCTGGTTGATCCCGCGGCAATAAAAGGAGAAAATATTAAGCATCGTGCCCGCCAGGTACGAAATAATAAAAAAGAACACATACAGCCCGTCAAACGCGTCGCCGCCCCAAAACGGGATTCCAAAAAGCCGGAGTAAATACGGCGTAAGGCAGGCAATGCACAATATGCCAAAGCCAATCATTGTAATGCGCACTCCGATGCGCAGCACGTCCCCGCTGTCCCATGCGTCATCCATTGCAAATCGAAGGATCGCGTCTTGTATCTGTATCGTAAAAACAGGAGCCAAAAGCTGCACGGTGTTCAGCAAAAGATCCACCGCCCCATACTCCGACTGGGTAAGGCATCTTGTATACAGCGGTATCATAAAAAAAGCAAGCACGTTGGGAAGAAACCCCGCAATAAAAAACAGCCCCATATTTTTTACCAGAACTGCATATTTTTCCCCCATCGTTCCTCCAAAATCGACTGTTTTCGCTTTGCCTTTATCCCAAAGCGGCCTTTGCCGCCGCAAACCGCTCCTTAATGCGTTCCGTTCCCATAACCTGCATGATCTCGTATAAATCCGGCGTATTGCCGCGCCCTGTCAACCCGATTCGGATCGCTGTGCTCACATCTCCTACATGCCCAGGCCATTTCTCTTTTTCTTTTTTCCAGATCTTTACCTCTCTCGCGTAGCCAAGCCGCTCCGCTAAATCCTTCATCTTATCAAACCATTGCTGACGGTCGTCTTTCGCGTCGTAATATTCCTCCATATACAATGTAAATATCTGCATTAACGTCTGCCTATCCGAGATCGTCTGGTATTCATACTGGATATCCGCCCCGGCAAACAGCTCGTCGTACATATAACATACATAGTCTTTTACCTCGGACCATTTTCCGATATCCTTCCTCTTTTTCTTGATCTGCTCTCCTCGCTCAATTCCAAAAACCCGCAAGGAATATTCCCGATCCTCCAATACGGATTTTAACTTCTCATCATACTGCGCCGCCCATGCGTAAACATCGTGATAGACCTTTTGCGCGCTGAACTTCGAGATCACATTTTTCGATATGTCCAAAAGCTTATCCATATCAAACAACGCGCCTTCCGTCTTGCTCATCTTTTTTAAGGAGAACGGAAACTCATACATATCGCTGTCCGCATTTTTATTCCTCCACATTTCAAAATCCGAATTTGCGATCGTCATCAGATATTCCTTGACGGATTCAGAAGGGATCCCCTCTTTATGGTAATAATCCACCGCGGCTTCCGGGTCTTTGCGCTTACTGATCTTGCGTTTTACCAAAACCGGCTCCCCGTCCTGCCCATAAACGACGTTCCCATCCTCGTCTGTCTTTACGTCTTCCTTTAACATCGGCGCATAATGGCAGTATTTTGGAGCCGGAAATCCAAGCGCATGGAAAAGCTCCAAATGCAGCGGCATCGACACCGCCCATTCGCTCGAACGGATAACATGCGTCGTATGCATCAGGTGATCGTCCACCGCGTGGGCAAAATGATAGGTCGGAAGCCCGTCCCCTTTTATAATGACGATATCCAATATATTTTGCGGCATTTCCAGCTTGCCTTTTACAACATCCTTACAGGTAATCCTGCCGTCCTCTTTTCCCATAGAACGAAAACGGATGACGTATGCGTCTCCACGCTCAATGCGCTCCGCCGCCTCCTCCAAAGGAAGTCCCCGGTATGCCGCCCATTCCCCATAATAGCCCAGGTTTTTGCAGCCCGCCTCCTCCTGTCGCTTTCTGATATCGGAAAGCTCCTCTTTCGTCGCAAAGCAAGGATACGCCCTTCCTATAGAAATTAAGTATTTTGCGTACGCTTCATAAATCTCCTTGCGCTCCGACTGGATATAAGGGCCATAGGCCCCGACGGAATCCGTGTCATTTACCATGCCTTCATCAAAATGGATGTCAAATTTATTCAGGGAATCCACGATGCCCTGTACGCCGTTTTCGATTTTCCGCTTCTGGTCTGTATCTTCTATCCTTAAGATCAATACGCCGTCTGTCTGTTTTATCAGCGAAGTCTCTACAATACACTGTTCTAACGCTCCAATGTGCACAAATCCCGTCGGGCTTGGCGCAAACCTGGTGACTACCGCTCCTTCTTTCAGCGTTCTTTGCGGATATTTTTCTTCGTAATAGAAAATGTCCTTTGTGTCTGGAAATATCAAATCTGCTAACTGTTGTGTGTTCATCATTTCTATCCTCCAAAATAGTGGTCTTTGATTATTATAGGGCAGATTGCGGATTTTCGCAATAGATAAAAGCTCCGCAGGGAGCGCCCGCGGAGCTTGTTTATAAGTTCTCTATTTAATCCTCAAATCGAACGGTTGTCTTATAGATCGCTTTTTTTGGCTGTAAGTAAGCGTTATTTCCTTTGTTATCCAAAAAATCAAGCGTTTTTAAAAGGTATACCGTCACCTTGGAAACGTCCCTTCCATAATGGCTCATGGTTAAATATTTCCCAAAGTTACGGTTTTCAAGCGGCTTGCCATCCGCGTCCCATATCGTAGCGACGTAATCATACAAATTTTCCCCGTCCGGCAATTTCGGCACGGCATAAATCTCAAATTCCGTTTTTACAACCTTTTCTATGCCAAATCCCTTATCGTTTGTTTTTTGTACGGCGACTTCCTCCTCATGGATCGTGATGCCGTCAAGATCTAAGCGAAATTTCCATGGCCCGTCATAGCATACGCGGTCTGGTATCGTCTGTTTGACCTCTCCATAATCCGGTACGACAACCGTCTCCTCCTTACCGGTTTTTAGCAGCTGCTGAAATTTCCCAAATTTCAGTTCACAGGCTACATATTCCGTAAGGTCAACGCCCTCCTCCTGAAACTGGAAAATCCCTCGAAACGTATGGTTATCCACATATTCTCCCTGTATGCCTACGTTAAAAATCCCCTCGCTCTTATAACTATAATCTTTTGAACTGCCGTCTGCCTTAAGCAGCTTTACTTTCGCGTCATAGCTTAGATTATCTGGATACAACGCGTCTTTCACAAACCCCTTATCGTGCTGCACCAATATCCCAAGGAAGATCGCGTCATGGTCATAGGCCGCCTCGGAAAGCGTCACTGTCACGTCGCCTATCTTTTTCCGATAAGAGCCTGTATCGGATATTTTATCGTCCTTAGAATCCGACGGTTTATTTTGCGCCTGATCATTTTGCAAATCTGATGTTTCGTTTTGCGCCTGATCGCTTTGTAAATCCGATGTTTCATTTTGCGCCTGATCGCTTTGTAAATCCGATGTTTCGTTTTTTTCTTTTCCGTCTGTCTTTCCTGCCGCTTCGCTGTCCTTTCCAACGGACGCGCCCTCTAATTGAATGGATTTTTTGCTGTAATCCCCAGGATACAGCGATTCTCCCTCCATTTCACGGAAAATATTCCCGATAAGGGGTATCTGCGCCGCGACTGCCGGGTTCTTCACACAATATACCAAAGCGATCGCAATCACTGCCGCTACTGTGCCAAACCGAAGGCCAAATGGCAGCTTCTTTTTGCGCGCGGCGCCTGTTTCCCGGATCTTTTGATACGCCGCCTGCATTTTTTGATCCACAATTTCTGGCTCCGGCGCCTTTTGCATCAACATTTCCTTTATCTTTTTTTCAAATTGCCCGTCATTTTGCTTATTCTCCATAAATCACACGCTCCTCTCTTTGGATCTGTCTGCGCAGCCGCTCTTTTCCCCGATGGATACGGCTGCGAACCGTGCTTTCGTTCATGCCAAGCGTTTCGCTGATCTCTTTTGTCGTATACTCTTCGCCGTAATACATCTGGAAAATCACCCTGTCGTCTTTTTGCAGCAAGGAAAGCAGATATAAAAAAGCATTGTCCTGCGGATAATCGTCAAAATAGGCTTCCTCTGCCATTTGCGTCCCTGTGACCATACGCTTCCTGCTGTTGTATAGCTGGTTGCAGTTGTTGATCAGTATACGGATCAACCAGGTTTTAAAATGGGCGGGTTTTTTCAATTCCCCAATATGCTCATAGGCATTTAACACGGTCTGCTGCATAACGTCCGCCACATCCTGTTCATTTGAAAAAAAGCCGTAGGCAACCTTTAGCATCGACTGCTTATTCTCCTCCATCAATTTTATAAAACTTTCCGCATCTTTTTTCATCGCACGCTTAACCAGTGTCTCCATTACCTATTCCCTTCTTATCCGATGCCGGCATCTTATGTGTCTTGTGTAATTACATACATTAGATTGTGAGAGGGGCGGTTTTGTTGCATATTTTTAAACAAATTATACTCACGAGCGATAAATTTTACCATATGATTCAAGATAACAACGCTCGTGAGTGGACGTTATTGACAATGTTATATCGACATTTCCCCTTTCTTTTTATCGTAATTCTTGTTTTCTAAGGACAGCAATGGAAATCATGGTTGTAATTACGATTCCTGCCGCAAAATAAATATAAATCTCATTTTCTAAATTCGGAATCATATTGTACGCACAAGTATTCATCAAATAATACATCGGGTTCATTTTCAAATAAGATAAAACTTTCCATGATTGTGCTGCCATGCTATCCCAAGTCATCATATAAATCAACGGACCGCTAAAGGTGAACAAGCACATAACTCCCACGACAATCGCCGTATGCTTAAATACAACACATAACATCAAACTGATTCCGATGAATGTTACAATCACCAAACAATTCAAAAACAAAACTTTCAATATCGGAAACAGCGCCATCGCAGTAATCGAAACGCCTAATTTCAGACACTCAATTACATACGCCGCCAACACAAATACAGAATAGGCCGCAAGGCTTGTCAGAACAATTACCACATATTTTGCAAAGAAAAATCGGATTCTGCTCTGTCCACTGGCAATCGCAATTTTAATAGTGGAATCTGTGTATTCTCTCGAAAAGAAGATGCTTGCAAAAATCAAAATAATCAACCAAAAGAATACCGTATAGGAAGTGGCTGTCCGTACAATTTCTCCGATTTGCGGGTTTGTAATATCCTTGTAGGCTCTTGCAAGAAAACCTACCGTTTTCCCGATTTCCCATGTTTCTCCAACACTGGAACTGGAAACCATGAATTGTTGCTCACCACCTATGGAAAATATGCCAAACACACACGCCACAAGAATGAGTAAGATATATTATCTGTTTTAATAATTTCCCTTTGTGCAAAAATCCATAATATGTTGCAACGTGGTGTAGTTCACTCAGTATGTGGCTGGAAATTAAAATCGTGACCAGCTTTTCTTTTACAAGTTTTTTCAGCAATTCTCTTAATTCTATAATTCCTGTAGGATCCAAACCATTGGTAGGCTCGTCCAAAATCAAAAATTCAGGTTCTCCCAACAATGCAATGCCCAAAGCAAGACGTTGTTTCATACCTAAAGAAAAATTAGAAACTCTTTTCTTTCCCGCATTTCCTAATCCAACTAAATCGATAACTTCCATTACACATTTTTTGTCAGGAATGCCTCTTTGTATCCTCTGTACTTCCAAATTCTGCTCAGCGTTCATATCTTTATATAATACCGGCATTTCAATCGTGCAGCCCATTCTGGTTCGCCCTTTCTGTAGGTTTGACTTTTCACCAACCAACCCATAAATTTCTCCTTTCGGAATGGATAAATTGACATTTTCTAAAGCATTGAAATTCTTGTATCTTTTGGACAAGTTGACCGTTTGACATATAACGTATTATATCATTTTATATCCGATACCCCAGATTGTTTCAATATACTCTGTATCCGTTTGCGCCTTTAATTTCCGCTTTCCAACCTGGAAATACTACTTTTCTGTGTATATCATTTCAGCCATAATAAAAACCCACAAACAAAATCTGTTTGTGGGTTTTCTGTCTCTTTTTGTTCGTAAAAACTGCCTATCTCTTGGAGAACTGTGGCGCGCGCCTTGCAGCCTTTAAACCATACTTCTTTCTTTCTTTCATACGCGGGTCACGCGTTAAGTAGCCGGCTTTCTTTAAAACCGGGCGATAGTCCGCGTCTACCTCAAGCAGCGCCCTTGCGATGCCATGGCGGATCGCGCCTGCCTGACCGGTATAGCCGCCGCCTTTGACGTTGACCTTTACGTCAAATTTTTCCACTGTGCCGGTGGCTGCAAGCGGCTGGCGAACGATAACCTTTAACGTCTCCAAGCCAAGATAATCGTCAATATCTCTTTTATTAATTGTGATCTTGCCTGTGCCCGGCATCAGATATACCCTAGCGACAGAGCTTTTCCTTCTACCTGTTCCATAATATCTTGCGTTAGCCAATGTATTTTACCTACCTTTCCGATTAAAATGTCAAAACTTCCGGTTTCTGAGCGGCATGCTTGTGCTCCGGCCCAACATAAACGAATAATTTCTTATACATCTGTCTTCCCAACGGCCCCTTTGGAAGCATACCCTTTACCGCATGCTCCAGCACCCTTTCCGGATGTGTTCTCAACACTTCTTTTAATGTAGGCTGCTTTACGCCGCCAACATAATCCGAATGTCTGAAGTAAGTCTTTTGTTCCAGCTTTTTGCCTGTCACTTTAATCTTTTCTGCATTGACTATAATTACGTAATCACCTGTATCTATATGTGGAGTAAAAATCGGCTTATTTTTGCCTCTTAAAATTTTTGCAACTTCTGATGCCAGACGTCCTAATGTCATTCCTGCTGCATCTACAACATACCATTTTCTTTCAATAACGGCTGGACTCGCCATAAATGTGTTCATTGGTCTCCTCCTTATGAAATTGTTAAGAAGTCCAAAAACGCTGTAATGCCCGGGGAATTCGTTTTCTTCCTTCTTCAGTAGCATTTATAGTATAAATATAGTCAAGGGAAGTAACTATATTTTCCACTACGTTTGACCTAAATATTATATTACCCAAAAACTTCCCTGTCAAGGCATTTTTACCGAAAAGTCGCTGTTACCGTCACCGAATCTTCTTCTAAATCCATCTCTACATCCTTTTTGCCCTGCACCGAAAATCCGACCTGGTCCACCTTCTCGCCCGAGCTTCCATCAAAGACCGTAATATGCACATCGTCGCCATCCGCATGCTCCGGGGCGACCTCATACAGCGCCTCCCCATTTAAATAAACGCCCCTGCCGCCATTCTCCCGCGGGATATTCCAGATCTTTCCAAGACTGAACTTACGCACTCCCTTCTCTTTCGCAAAACGCGTAAGGTATTCCACATGTCCGTCCCCTTGCACGACAAAGCAATCCGTTTGCTTTCCCACGCGGCTTTTTTGGATCCCAAGATTATTTAACAGCCTCATGTAATATGGATTTTGAAATAAAATCGGATTTCGAACTTCGATCAGACAATCATAATTTTTATCCGCCAAAAGCATCAAATAAACGTCCAGCGCGCTTTGATTCCTTAAATTTTCATCTTTAAAGCGCTCGTAGTCCTCGTAATCCTCCTGCCAGCTTTGATACGAGTCTTCCTTCCTGCGGTCTGGCAGGTCATACGTTTTCGTCAGATATTTCCCTAAATAATCCGTGACCTTGCGCGCGCCGGACGGATTTAAATGAGAGCCTGGGTCATAGCAGTCGGTGTCGTAATCGACTAAATCCATCTCTAAAAAATTAATCCCCTGTACGTCATATTCCTTTGCAAGCTCTAAAATGCGCCTTGCCTCCAGCTGGGCGCCCTCGCCCGCAGGAAACGGCAGGTAGGTTAATAATACCTCGATGCCCCGGCTTTTGCAGGATTCGATCAGCCTTCGCACATAAGAGACGGAAACCGACTCTCCTTCATAGATCTTTTCTGGCGCGACATGGGGTATTTCCCCAGGCGCGCTAACCGCGATCCTGGATTCCGCCCCCTTTTCTCTGGACTTTGATCCGTTAAAATCCGAAGCGGACAGCTCATTCCATCTGGAATGGTAAATCGAAAAATCCCACAGCAGGCTCATTTTCGTCCTCTGCTTTGCGTCCTGGACGCTTCCTTCCGCGGCAAGCTCCTGCATTTTTTTATCTTGCAGCAAATCCCATACTCCACGGCATTTTGTCACGGTAAGCGGAAACGCGTCCAAAGACAGATGTACCATATCAAATCCCGTACTGGTTTTCGTCTCTGATCCAAGCCCAAGACAATCCAATACAACCACCTTTGGATCTGTATGATCCAACGCGTTTTCCATCACCCAATAGGACGTAGGGATCGCGTTGGCATGCCCGCCAAAATTGTAGGAGGTAATGCCGTAATCTTTCCATAGCTCCATTGGAAAGATACCGTTGATCACATGGCTCGTGCCGAAAAACAAAACGTCAAAATTTCCTTCCTCTGAAAAAAACGGGTCGTATTTAAAGTCGCTGCCCTTTCTTTCCACCGGATCGGTCAGCCCATTTAAGCAAAACGCAAGCAGGCATACGGTAAAAAGACCGCAGCAGATCTTTTTTATATTCTTCATGATATCGCCTCACATATTCTTTAAAATTGAAAGTAGATAAAATTCGCTTCGTTATATACAGGCCCCCATATGCCAAACGTCAGGACCGCGCAGACCGCGGCGACCAGGACAACGCTTTGAAACCAAAAATCCTGTTCCATCAATTTTTTTCGAATGCAGATTCCCCTCTTTTTGCAAAAATCCGCAAAAAGCAGAATGCACAATCCAATCAGCATCAGCTGAAAATTCTTTCTGTCCAGCCCGCACTGGTATAACGACTCGTCAAAAAAAATCCAGGGATTTTTTACCGCTACAATCTGTCGGATAATAGAAAACGCCTCCCGAAACCCGTTTGCCCGGAAAAAAATCCACGAAAAATCAACCAAAAGAAATGTCAGAGACATCTGTAATAGTTTATGCCCAAAAGAGCTTCTGTTTAAATGCAAAAGCCGCACCATGCGGTCACGAAGCGGCTCTAACGCTTCGCCCGCGATCTGATACAGCCCGTTTAACCCTCCCCACGCCACAAAGGAAAATTGCGCGCCATGCCATAGTCCGCTGGCGAAAAACACAATCATTTTATTCAGATATTTGCGCAGCTTTCCTTTATGGCTGCCGCCTAACGGTATGTAAAGATAGTCCTTAAACCAGGAGGTCAGAGAAATATGCCACCTGCGCCAAAACTCCGCCACTGATACGGATAAATACGGCGAATCAAAATTTTCCATCAGCTGGATTCCAAGTATTTTCGCCGCTCCGGTGGCGATCACGGAATATCCATAAAAATCGCAGTAGATCTGGAACGCAAAAAGCATCGTCGCAACGACCAGATACCATCCGCCATACGTTTGAAAATCGCCATAAACCGTATCCACGAAAATCGCGATCCGATCCGCCAGAACGATCTTTAAAAAATATCCCCAAAGCATGAGCAAAAGCCCTTCCTTTGCAGCCTCAAGCTGAAACTTTGAAGGCTTTGCAAGCTGCTTTAGCAGGTTTTTGGAGCGTTCGATCGGCCCCGCCACCAGCTGTGGGAAAAAGGAGACAAACAAGGCATAACGGAAAAAGTTCTTTTCCGCATAAATACCCCCCCATATACGTCCATCGTATATCCCAACGCCTGGAACGTATAAAAAGAAATCCCCACAGGAAGCAGGATATCAAAGGACGGCATCTGAAGCTGGATATGCAGCTTATAAAAAATCAGGGACAAAACGTTCGCCGCAAATTTCGAATACTTAAAATAAAACAATACCGCCAGGTTCAAAACAAGGCTTGCCGTTAAAACAAGCTTTCGTTTTGCGCCCTTTGGCGTTTTTTCAATGACAAGGCCGCACACATAGGTGACCGCGGTGGAAAAAAAGATCAATAACGCATACCGGGCGTTCCAGCACATATAAAAATAATAACTGGCGCCAAGCAGCCAGTAAGTTTTGACCTTATCTGGAACGAGATAATAAAGAAATGCCACAATCGGAAAAAACACTAAGAATTGCATGGAATTAAATAACATACAGACTCTTTCTCCTCTCAAGTAATGGATAACATCAATTGTGCCAATGCATTGTGTGCACTGACACGACAACAATCCACTTTATCATAAAACGCATGTAATTTCAAGAGGGAACCATCCATTCTATCTGAACCAGCGTCAGCCCATGCGCCGGCGCGGTAGGCCCTGCGGCGGCGCGGTCGCAGGCGGACAGAGAGGACTTAATCTCCCAAGGCTGCCGCTCCCCAATTCCTACCTGTAGCAGCGTGCCTGAAATAATGCGCACCATATTATAAAGAAACCCGCTTCCCGTTACGCGTATCGTGATAAAATCCCCTTCCTTTTCCACCGTAAGGCTGTAAATCGTGCGCACAGTCGTCTTTACCTGCGCATGCGCGGAGCAAAAGCTTTTAAAATCATGCTCGCCAACAAAATACCGTGCAGCCTGCCGCATTTTTTCCACGTCAATGTCCCGGTGGATAAAATACGCGTAGGAGCGCGCCTGCGGCAGCGGAAACCTCCGGTTTAAAATCTTATATTCATAGGTCTTTCGGCTTTTTGCGTATCTAGGATGAAAATCGAAAGGCATTTCCAGACAATCCTGGATCACGATATCATCCGGCAATCGCTGGTTTAAGGCATAGGGCAGCTTATCCGCAGGGATTTTTGTATCCATATCAAAGACCGCCGCATTTCCAAGGGAATGCACGCCCGCGTCCGTCCTGCTCGCTCCGATGACCGTGACTGGTTTTCCAAAAAGGCCGGTAAGGGCGGAATTTAATACGCTTTCAATTGTGATCCCATTTGGCTGCGTCTGCCAGCCATGATAGTTTGTCCCGTCATACGCGACCGTCAGCATATATCTTTTCATACACTCTCCAAATGTTTTATAGAAAATCAACCCTGCGCAAGAAAATTACGGCCGCAAGATAGGCAAGCAACGCCAGATAGCCGATATAATCTCGTTTTTCATATTTTAACGGCTTCATTTTCGTGCGCGCCGCCCCGCTTTGGTAGCAGCGGGACTCCATCGCTATGGATAATTCATTCGCCCGGCGCAGCGCGGACACAAACAACGGCACAAGAAGCGGCATCATGGCTTTTGCCTTTTTGATCAGATTGCGGTTTTCAAAATCCGCCCCCCTTGCCATCTGCGAGCGCATAATCTTATCCGCTTCTTCTGATAAGATCGGGATAAAGCGAAGCGCCACCGCCATCATCATCGCGATATCGCCGACTGGCACATTCAGCTTTTCCAATGGCTGAAACGCTTTTTCGATGCCGTCGGTCAGTTCCTTTGGCGTTGTCGTAAGGGTCATGACGGAAGACCCAAGGACTAAATACGTCAGCCGAAGCAGCATCTTGACCGCAGAGGCAATGCCTTCTAAGGAAATATGCAAAAAATTCCACTCCCAGATCATATGGGAGCCAACGGTTAAAAATATCTGAAAAACCGCCGTCACAAGCAGCAGCGGCGCAACCGGCGAAAGCCCTTTTGTCAAAAGCGAAAACGGTACTTTCGAAAGCTTCATGACAGACGCCAAAAATGCGGTAACGAACAAAAATCCCGCTATCCCCCGAAAGGAAAAAACGGAAATTAAAAAAATCATTGTCCCAAACAATTTTACACGCGCATCCAGACTATGGAGCAGCGAGCCGGATGGATAATATTGCCCGATCGTAACATCTTTCATGATCTTTGTCTCACCTTAAAAAACCTTAAAATCTCCGCCTTCGCTTCCTCCAGGGTCACTGGCGTATCGCTTATTGGAAGTCCGGCATCCCTCATTTCATGCATCAGATACGTAACCTGGGGCGCGGATAAGCCAATCTGCTCTAGTTTCCGATACTCGGCAAACACATTTTTTACGGTATCGTCATATAAAATCCGCCCCTCGTTTAACACGATCATACGGTCTACATACCGGGCGAGATCCTCCATGCTGTGTGATATCAGGATCACTGTAAGCTTCTGCTCCTGATTCATCCGCAAGAGAAGCTGAAACAGCTGCGTTTTGCTTCCTGGATCTAAACCAGCGGCCGGCTCGTCCAAGATCAGCATTTCCGGCTTCATCGCCAATACCCCGGCGATCGCCACGCACCGTTTCTGACCGCCGGATAACGTAAACGGCGGCTGGTAAAACAATTCCTCCGGCATACCGACCATTTTCAACGCTTCAAACGCCCTAAGGCCAGCTTCGTTTTTGGAAAGTCCCTGGTTGATCGGGCCAAAGCAGACATCGTCAAAGATCGTTTTTTCAAACAGCTGGTTTTCCGGACGCTGGAATACCAGCCCAACCTTGCTGCGCAGCGCTTTCCTGTCATAATCGGAATCATGGATATCCGCTCCATTGTAATAAATGCCGCCGCTTGCAGGCTTTAACAATCCATTAAACAGCTGCGCCAACGTCGATTTCCCGGAGCCGGTATGCCCCGCAAGCCCGATCATCTCCCCGTCCGCCACTTTTAAATTAATGTTTTTTAACGCCTGGGATTCATAAACCGTCCCCTGGCTGTATACATAGTCCACTTTATCGAATATCACAGACATTGAAGCTCTCTTTTCTTTTTGCCCTAACACAGGTTTTTCAGGGAATTTAGCAATTCCTGTCTTGTTAAAATGCCATCCGTAAGATCCAGCCCTTCTTTTTTTAACTCATAAGCAAGCATCGCCATCGGCGGCACATCCAGCTTGTAGCGCTTTAACTGCTCCACCCGGGAAAAAACCTGACGCGGCGCGCCCTGCATCACGATCTTTCCTTTTTCCATCACAAATACGCGGTCCGCGTTGACCGCCTCTTCCATATCATGAGTGATCCAAATGACCGTAATGCCTTTTTCTTTATTCAGCATACGCACCGTCTCCATAACCTGTGCGCGTCCCGCCGGGTCTAACATTGCCGTCGGTTCATCCAATACGATGCATTTTGGCAGCATCGCAAGCGCCCCGGCGATCGCCACCCGCTGTTTTTGCCCGCCGGACAGCTTATTTAAATCGCTTTTTTGATATTTTAACATGCCAACCGACCGCAGGCTGTCAATCACCCTTGTCCAGATCTCATCCGTCGAAACGCATAGGTTTTCCGGCCCAAAGCCGACATCCTCTTCCACGATATTCGAAACGATCTGGTTATCCGGGTCCTGAAACACCAGCCCCGCGCTGCTTCGCACGTCCCAAACATTTCGGCTTTCTGTCGCGTCTTTGCCGTCCACCCACAAAGTTCCTTCCGTCGGAGAAAGCAGCGCGTTAAAATGCTTTGCAAGGGTTGACTTTCCAGAGCCATTATGCCCGATGATCGCCACAAACTCGCCTTCTTGAACCTCCAGGTCAACCTGGTCTAACGCGGTTTGAACGGACTCCACGTTTCCTTCCTCGTCCCGCCGGAAATATTCATGAACCAGTCCAAGAGCTTTTATGATCCCCATTTTATCATCCCCCGCAGTTTTTATTTATTCCGTTTCCCACCGCAGCTTATGAAGCTCGCCCGAAAGCTGCATATCGGCAAACCGCTGCTGGCGGAGCGCTTCATATAATATAATCGCAACGGAATTGGATAAATTAAGCGAACGCGCTCCGGGAAGCATCGGAATACGGACACAGTTTTTGGGATGCGCTTTTAAGATTTCCTCCGGTATCCCGCCGCTTTCTTTTCCAAACATAAAAAAGCAGCCCGGCTTATAACAAACATCGCTGTATACCTGCTTTGCTTTTGTCGTCACATAATAAACTTCCGCGTCTGGATGTCTTAAAAGAAACTCTTCATATTCTATATAAGTCGTAACCTCCAGCTTGCTCCAGTAATCCATTCCCGCCCGTTTTAATGATTTTTCATCCAGCCGGAACCCCAAAGGCTCGATCAGATGAAGCGCGGCCCCCGCCGCGACGCAGGTTCTTCCGATATTTCCTGTATTTTGCGGGATTTCCGGCTGATGCAGCAGGATGTTAAATTTCTCCATCAATCGCCCTTTCCTTTTAAAATCCGAAGCTCCTTGACATATTCCTCCACACGCGCCAACGCTTTCTTTAAATTATCCAAAGAATAAGCGTAGGAAATGCGGATAAACCCTTCCCCGCTGCTTCCAAACGCCGTCCCAGGCACGACCGCCACCTTTTTAGCATACAAAAGCTTTGTGGCAAATTCATCCGAGGACATGCCAAATTCCTGGATGCATGGGAAAACGTAAAACGCCCCGTACGGCTCAAAGCATTGCAGCCCCATTTCCGAAAACCGATGCAGCATATAGCGGCGCCTTGCGTTGTACTGCTCGCGCATCAAAGCAACGTCCCCGTCCCCGTTTTTTAACGCGTCAACGGCTGCGTACTGGCTGTTTGTCGGGGCGCACATGATCGCGTACTGATGGATCTTTAGCATCTGCTCTATGATCGCCTTTGGCCCGCAGGCATAGCCAAGCCGCCAGCCTGTCATCGCATGGGATTTGGAAAAGCCGTTTATCACGATCGTCCGCTCCTTCATGCCAGGCAGGGACGCGATCGACACATGCTCTTTTCCTTCCACATAGGTCAGCTCCGCATAGATCTCATCGCTTAGCACAAAAAGGTCATGCTCTGTCACAACCTGCGCCACGGCCTCTAAATCCGAACGCTCCATAACCGCGCCAGTCGGGTTATTTGGATACGGGAGGACTAAGATCTTCGTCTTTGGCGTGATCGCCGCTTCAAGCTCCTCTTTGGTCAGGCGGAAATCATTTTTTGCCTGTAGTTCAATGATTACAGGCTTGCCCCCGGCTAAAACACAGCAAGGCTCATAGGACACATAGCTTGGCTGCGGGATCAAGACCTCGTCGCCTGGGTCAAGCATCGCGCGCATCGCAATGTCAATGGCTTCGCTGCCGCCTACGGTAATGATGATCTCATTTATCGGATCGTATTCTAAATCAAATCTTCGTTTTAAATATTTCGCGATTTCCAGCCTTAAAGACATCAGGCCGGAATTAGAGGTGTAAAAAGTCCTTCCTTTTTCCAGAGAATAGATTCCCTCGTCCCGGACATGCCACGGCGTGTCAAAATCCGGCTCCCCAACGCCCAGAGAAATTACATCCTGCATTTCATTGGCGATATCAAAAAATTTTCGGATACCAGATGGCTCGATCGTTACAATTTGCTTTGACAATGGATTTCTCATGGTGTCATCATTATCCTTTCATCTTTTGGCGCGCTCGCCATAACCGTCCCGTGGTCTTTGTATTTTTTCAAAATAAAATTCGTCTTTGTGCTCAGCACCGAATCCAGCGTCGACAGCTTATCCGTTACAAACTGGGACACCTCCCGAAGCGTCTTTCCTTCCAGCGTCACCATAAGGTCAAACCCGCCGGAAATTAAAAACACCGCGTTTACCTCCGGATAATTATAAATCCGCTCCGCCACCTTGTCAAAACCCATTTCACGCTGTGGCGTAACGCGCACCTCGATCATCGCCGTAACCTTTTCCACGCCGGTCTGCTCCCAGTTGATCAACGTGTGATAGCCGCAGATAATGTGCTCTTCTTCCATACTATGCAATTCCTGGACGACCACCGACTCATCCACTCCGAGCATGACCGCCAATTCCTTTAAATCAATCCGACTGTTTTTTTCGATAAATGTCAAAATCTTTTCCCGCATTATCCCATTCCCCTTCCAAATCCCTTGAAAGCTTAAATCATACAACCTTATATAATTCATCCGCCTTTGGCGGCTCTAAAAATCTTTGTTCTTCTGACGAATAAACGATCCGGTCGTTCCCTTCTGTCGCTTTTCCGACCACAACCGCATGGATGCCCTCTTTTTCCAGCTCATACACAAGCTGTCCACCGTTTGGAACGGCGATCAGCATACTCCCACTGGAGATCAGCTCGTATGGGTTTAACTCAAAAAACTCACAGATTTCAATCGTCTCCTGCCTGACCGGGATTTTTTTCAAATCTACAAAAAGCCCTACGCCAGACGCTTCCGCCATTTCCCACAACGCGCCAAAAATGCCGCCTTCTGTCACGTCATGCATGGCAGCCGCGCCGCACCTTACCGCAATGGATGCTTCCGCCAATACGGATAAATACGCGTCAAACCCTTTCGCCTCGTCAATAAAGGACTGGGCAAAACGGCTGCGCAACTGCTCTTCTTTTTCTTTTGCGATAATCGACGTGCCTTCAATGCCGATCCATTTTGTGATCACAAGATCCATTCCCGCCCTGGCTCCGCCAGTGGATATCAGCTCTCCTTTTTTGGCTTTTCCAACGCCAACGACTGAAATAATCGGCTGGGTGACGGCTTTTGTGATCTCCGTATGCCCGCCCATGATCTGCATATCCGCTTTTGCGCACGCCGCTTCCGCCTGCTGCATCATTTCTTTTAACTTATTTTCGCTGACGCGCTCCGGCAAAAGGATCGTCAACATCACGCCAATCGGCGCCGCTCCCGCGCTCGCAAGGTCATTGATCGTAACCTGCACCGCCAGCTGCCCGATATCCTTTGCCGTGCCAGTGATCGGGTCTGTGGATATCACAAACATCTCGTCTTCGGCCAATGAAACCGCCGCGCAATCCTCACCGACGGAGGCGCCAAGCCGCACCTCCGCCCGTCTGTTTTTGATCTGCTGCAATACCGAACGCTTCAACACCTGCTCCGGCGCCTTCCCAATCTTCATTCCTATTCCTTCCCTGCGTCCTTACCGCTGTCTTTTTTCTCGGCTTTTGCGCCGGTTGACGCTTCGCTGTCCTTTTTGCCCGCGTCCGTTTTTCCATTGTCAGTCTTTCCCGCGTCTGTTTTCCCCGCATCCGCTTTGCCTTCGTCTTTTTTATCCGGCTTCCCCGCATCTGCCGGTTTCTCTGTTTTGTCTGGTTTATCCGGTTTATCCGGTTTGTCTGTTTTATCTGGATCTTTTGGATCCTCTGGATTTTCCGGGTTTTCTGGATCTTCCGGGTTTTCCGGGTCCTCCGGCTCTTCTGGCGCCTGCGGCCTTGCCGCGACTGCCGCCGCATTCGCCGCGGCGGTATATATGCCGCTCTCGCTTTGCGACGCGATGGCCTGCTGTATCAAAGCCCTTGCCTCGTCGCTGTTTGTGCGGGTTCCAACCGTAATGATCTTTGGCGACGCATAATACGTGCTGTTATTAAATTCCTCGCGGCTTACTTCTTTTCCATCCTGTTTTACGACTTTCCAAAGCTTCGCCGTTTTCCCCTCATGGGAGGACTGCTGCACGGACACATAGCCTACGTTATAGTCCGCAGAACCCTGCAATACCGTCTGAGGCGCGGATTCGCTGACAACCTCGCTTTCAAATACAACCTCACGGCCCGCGTCCCTTGTTTCTTCCCCATATAACGTAAACGTAAGGATGCCGCCTGCGCAAGTTCCTTCAATATATACCGGGGCTTTTGTCGTATTTATAAACTTCAAGTCCTTCACCGTGCCCGCAATAGCGGCGTCCATGGAAGGCTCCACATAGGTTACGATCATCGAATGCTCAAACCGTTCCTTCACCTGCAATTCCGCGCGGATCACGGCATTATATAAAGTCGTAGACACCTGGCAGATCCCTCCGCCGTAGGTTTCCACTACCGTGCCGTTTTCAAAGGAGCCTGCAAGCGCGTATCCATGCTCCTCGTCAAACGGAGCCACGACTTTGTACACAGAAAATTCATCCCCCGGATAAAGCACTGTCCCGTTAATCTTATTGCATCCGGTTTCCACATTTTTCACGCGCCCTGCGGCAGATGCGCTGTAATCCGTAGAAAAGGTCGCAAGAACGTCTTTTACTTTCGACAGCTGCTCCTCGGAGCCACGCGGCTGCACCACATCCGCGCTTAAGCTTATTTTTGGCTCGCTGCCGGCCTTCCATTCCTTTTCAATAAATTCCGCAATAAGCTTTGCCGACTCCGCTTCATTGACCTCGATGCCGTCCCTGCCCTTTGTAATGCGAAACGCGCCGTTTTCCCGCACCAGGCCGCCATCCTTCGCCTTTTGGTTAAACTTGCCCTTATTTTTTGACAAAAACGCTTCCACCTGGGCCTGATCCGCCTGGAAAGAAAGCTCCAGTTTTTTTGGCTCGTGCTCTAAATCTTTTTTGTCTTTGTATCTGGAAATGAGGCTGCCGCTTTTTCCGATCATAAGCGCTTCTTCTACGATCCCGGTGTTTTCCCACGCAAGCCCCAGCTCGCGCCCGGACGCGGTAAGGCTTTTTTCATTCACATTCAAATGAAAATCCTGGTCTAAAAGCCCATCCACATAATCTGCCACCGCCTCGTTTGCTTCTTCCGCTTTCATTCCTCCAACGGCGATGTCTCCGATATAAATATTTTCTAAAATTGCGTCCTCCTGCTTGGCATCGGCAAAAATCTGGCTTGCCGTAACCCCCGCGACCATCAGCGCCGCCGCCGCGACAGAGCCAAGGACACATTTTTTGAGCTGCTTTTTGTCCACTTTCCCCTATCCTTTCTCTTGATTAAAATAAAATGAATCTGGTATTTCAATATGTAACCGTTTGTTTTACCAAACCGTTACTATTTTATCTCATTCCATAATCTATTTTCAAGCTGAATTATTACAAATATATTTGACACAAACCCTGATTTTCTGTATATTATACACGATAGCGCATTTACACGACAGCCGCCAAAAGCAGCGTCACGACCATTGCGACTACAAGCACAATGCAAATGACGGATGCCATCATGCGTTTCTTTTTGGATGTGTAGATCGACGTTTTTTGTTTATTGCTCTTTGACATAACAACCTCTTTCCCGGCGCTTTTGCCGATGTGAATGTGATGTGAATGAAACAACCGTTATATTTTTATTTTCATAACTACCAATTAATTACGTTTCTTTTACAATTTATTCTAATGTTGCCGCGAAATTTTTTACATATTTTTTCAAAAAATGTTTGATTTCGTGTTTTTAATTTATTTGATTTAAAGAAAGGATTGAAAACTATGCCATTACTTTGCCTTCCATTTATACTGATCCTGCTCTCTATCTTTTCCTTATTCCGAAACCGCTCCTCCCGTTCCTTCGAGGAAAAGCAGGAAGCTTTCTGGGAAAAAGAACAGCGCGCGAACCTGTCCCGTAAAAAAGACATCAGCGGCCTTAAGTATATCCAGATCCCGCTGGACGCTTTTCCGATCGGCAAATTTGACGACGCCGACTTATCCGATTACGAAAGATCGCTAAAAGCCTTAAGCGGCCAGAAGATCTTAAACTTAAACGGCATTTCCAATACGGACTTAAAGCTGGAATACGGCGCCGCAAACCTGCCGATCCTATCGGAATATGACGCAAATTTCACAACGCTTGCAAGGCTTTTATCCAATTACGGCAGCCGCCTGGCAGAGCTTGGCTATAAGCAGGAGGCGGTCACCGTCTTAGAATTTGGCATCGCCTGCCGCACGGATATCAGCAAAAATTATATTTTACTCCACCAGCTGTACGAAGAAAGCGGTGAGGCGGCTAAAGCAGACGAATTAGCCGATACGGTCAGGGCTTCCGATCTGCTGTTAAAGGATTCTATACTAGAACGGATTTCATCCTGATTTCTGGCATAGGTCCTGGAGGAAGCACTCGCTGCATTTCGGGTTTCTGGCGAAACAGATGTTTCGACCAAACGTAATGATCTGCATATTATATAAAATCCAGTGGTCTTTGGGCAGGACTTTCATTAAGTCCTGCTCTACCTTTGCTGGGTCTGTTTCCTTTGTAAATCCAAGCCGGTTTGAGATCCGCTTCACATGCGTATCCACTACAATGCATGGCTCATGGTAAATATTGCCCCGGATCACATTAGCGGTCTTACGCCCTACCCCCGCAAGGCTCGTTAAATCCTCTATGGACGAAGGCACCTCGCCGCCAAATTTAAGGATTAAGTCCTTACAGCAGGATATGATGTTTTTTGCCTTGCTATGATAAAATCCAATCGAATGGATATCCTGCTCCAGCTGTGCAAGGTCTGCCGCCGCAAATTTTTCTAATGTGTCATACTTTTGAAATAAATCCTTCGTCACGATATTGACTCTTGCGTCTGTGCACTGTGCGCTTAAGATCACCGCGATCAAAAGCTGCCAGTCATTTTCATGATTTAAATAGCAGATCGCCTGCGTCCCATACTGTTCATCCAAACGCTCTAAAATCTGTTTTGTCCGCTTTGTCATCCAAAACTCCCCTTTGCTCCAAATCGCGGGAATCTACCGCAAAATCAATGGCTCTCGTGTATATAATAAAAATTTTCTCCAATTTTGTCAATTTCACTCATAATCAAATTATTGGCAGGATTGGTGGGTTTTTTTGGTAAAAGCGCTTAAAGATTGAAATGAGGGCATGTTTGTGGTAGGATATGGATAGAAAAGTCGGTTGATCGGGTGGGTGAAAGAGGACAAATGGAATTAAAAAGAAAAGAAACTCTGGAAGCAATAAAGAAATTGTGTCTTTTAGATGACAATCTGATGACTTTGGCATTTGACGGAAATATCGGCAGGCTAATGCATGACTTTAGGCGCTTAAAAGCGAAAGATATGTTTTATCCCGCGCTGGCTAAACAAGTGAACTATTTCAAGGAAACAAAAGGAGGGCAGGAGATTATGTGTCAGATTTTTGAAGATTTAGCGGAAAAAAGAGCCGAAGAAGCGCGAATCGAAGAGAAAAAAGCTTTTGCCCGGCGTTTGATCGCAAGGGGAAAACAGACCATGGAAGAAATTGCAGAAGACGCTGACCTGCCGATCGAAGTCGTAAAAGAGTTGGCTGGCTTACAATTGGCATAAAAACGTCAGATAAGATTTGACTACACATAAAAAATAAAAATACAAAAAGAAGTCGGAAATAAAATATGGAACATTTCAAAAATCAAAACAATGACTATTTTCAAGACGCGCTGTCTGATTTCATGCACGATGCCGCAAGCGGCAGGGCAATCCGCCATCTGGTCGACGTTGGATATACGACTGCGCAGATTATGAAGGAGTTAGATTATCCTACCCCTTTTGAAAAGGTGCGCCATACCGTCACAAGATATTTAAAGGAATCCGGCATTTTACTAAATCAGCTTCCAGATAATGCCAGGGACATGCGGACTCTTTGGCTGGGCGATATGACGCAGGAAGCTCTTTTTGCTTTCCTCGCAGAGCAAATCAAACGCAATGGAGAAAAAAATTCCTATATTTCCTGTCCCTTTGGCATGACAATCATGAAAACGGATAAAAAGGCCGCGCAGGCGCTTTCTATGTTAACGGCAAGGGAGCGCGAATATCTGGATGGAATCGACTGGGGCGAAAAAAGGATGTATCACAGGTTAAACCGGAGGATGTTAGAGATCGGGGCGCAGATCGCAAAAAGCACGGAGGAAATCCGCTTTTACTTTTTAAAAAGCGGCGAAGAGATCAGAACGGATAAAAGGCAATGAACGCAACAAAAGGAGCCGTTAAAATTAATTAAAGCAACCGTTTTTGAAAACGATTGCCTTAAAATCGTTACCATGTTATGCCATTTTACTCATCTTCAAGCATGGACTGAAAAATCTCTTTTAGTTCCTGTAATTCTTTATTTTCTGGCGTTTCAATTAACGCCCTGTTGATCTGGGCTAAAGCAAGCCGTAGAAATCCCTGGAATTGTTTATTTGTCATACCCATATGAAATTTCCTCCATTTCCTTATCGATATTTACATTATATCAAATTCAATGTGAATTTCAACTGTTTTTCCAACGTACTTTGCCTGTCAGCCCAAAACCCGCATCACCACATCCACCCCGCTGACCACCAGCAAAATCCCCCCGGCCGCATACGCCTTCGTCTTTTGCTCATACCCCAGCCGGTATCCGGTATACATGCCAACCGCCACCGCCGCCGCGGACATCCCTGCCATCAATACCGCCGCTTTTACAATCCCGGCCTGCAAAAACCCCAGCGCCACGCCAGCCAGCCCGGTATACAGCGCCATCGCCGCCGCCATATGCCAAAACCTGCCCCATCCCATGCCTGGTGACAAACGCTCCTGCACCGCCTCGTTTTTAAAGGCTTTTAAAAGCAGCCGGATGCCCATAAACAGGAAAATGGAAGCGGAAACAAACCGCGCTGTAAAGGAAAGGCTTTCCCGCATATCATAGTAGTTTAAAAGCCGCGCGCCCAGATGCCCCGCATATATGGCCGCGGCCTGGCAGAAAGCCGCGGCGGCACATGCACAAAGCAGATGCCGCTTATTGATCTTTGCAAGCTGCGCGCCTTCGCATTCCACCGCCGCAAACATATCCAACGATATCCCGGCCGTAACGGCCAATAGTTCAACCAGATTCATGGGAACACCTTCCCTCTTTTACTCTGCATCCTCCGCAGGTTTCACCGCATCGGTACGGAAAATAAGCTTTGACGTGGTTTTCACGCCTTCCTTTGCGCCGCTGAATGTGCCGTAATCCTCCCCGGCCCGGATAATTGCCTGGATACGCTCTGTCAAAGCTTTCACATCCCCGTTGTACGCGTCCGTCAGCTTGGAAATTGCTTTTTCATCAAACTCATTTAACCCGTCAGACAGCTCGTGCGCCCCGTCGTTTAGCTTTGTTACGCCGTCGCTGATCTTTGCCGCGCCGTTATCCAGCTTTGTTACGCCATCATGAATCTTTTCCGCGCCATCGCCCAGTTTAGACACCCCGTCCTTTAACGCGGCGTTGTTGCTGACCAGCTCATCCGCGCCTGCCTGTAGCTTTCCAATGCCGCTTTTTAGCGCCGGCATACTGTCCGCCAACTGCTGGGCGCCGGCGCTTAACGCCGCCGTGCCGCTTACAAGGCTATAGCCGCTTTTCGCATCTTTTGCTTCGATAGCTGCCGCCGCCTGCTTTTTCGCGGACTGCGCGCCCTGGACTGCCGCCGCTTCCCCTGCCTGCTTTGCAGCCGCCTTACATGCGCCTGTAACCGACGCGCCGACTGCCGGAGCGCCCTGGCTTGCGATGCCGTTTGTAAGCGCTCCTGCCAGTGCGGATGATAAACCGCCGTTTAAAAGCGCGTTTGCAAAATACGCCGCGTAAGTAGTCTCCGTGCCAGGCACAAGGCTTTTACAAACCTCCGGGGAATAAGACTTGCCGGACGCGTCCGTAAACCCATTTGCGGCATAATACTCCGCCAATGCCGCCACAACGCCCTCAGACGTCAGCCCCTTGGACTGCATCCCGAGCTGGATGCCGGACTGGACGGACTGCACCGTAGCGTCGCTTGTCATTGTAGTATTAAAATTTTGCACCGCCGCGTTATAGATCATATTATAAGTGTCCGAGCCTTCCTGAAACTGCGCGTCTACGGTAGCGTCTACCTGCTGCTTTGCGGCCGCTTTCTCTTTATCCGTCATTGGCGCATTCAAAGCCTGATCCAGCTTTTGTACGCCGTCGTGGATTGTCTTTGCGCTGGAGTTTAACGTATGAACCCCGGATTCCAGCGTGCCGGATTCGCCGCTTAGCGTCCGAATGCCATCCGCAAGCTGTGTGGCCCCGTCGGTATAAGCGTTTATGCCGTCTTTCAGCGTGCCAGCCCCGTTCGTAAATTCGCCCATACTGTCACGCAGCGTGCCAGTTCCATCTGTAAATTCGCCCATACTGTCATGCAGCGTTACGGTTCCGTCCTCTAACTTGCTGCCGCCGTCCTTTAACTGGCCCATCGCTTCGTTTAAATCGTCAATCGTTTCGTCCAGCTCGCTGAAATCCAGCTCTCCTGATATGTCCATATCCGACAACAGCCCTGTCATGGCAACGGTAGCCGTCATTTCCAGCGAGAAATCCTCTACATCCGCATTCACCTCAACATATTCTGGAAATTCAAAATCCTTATCAAATTTGCCATCGCTTGTATTCAGATTTTCTTTTAAGCCCGGCATCGCAATGCCAACCACTACATTTTTACTGCCGTCGGATAACACCTTGCCATGGTTCACCGTTACATTGCGAAAGCTGTCGTCAAACACAAGACCGGACACCACGGTAAACGGCACATAGATCCGCTCTTTTTTCCCGTTGATTTTTGCAGTCGTCTTTGCATGGTTTTCATAGTCAAAACGGATGGTCACATTGCCGCTTTTCCCGGCCAACTCCTGCGGGGAAATTTCCTTTCCGTCCAAATAATAGGTCACGCTCTGGGTAATTGGCGTTTCCTTATCCGTCGTGCCCTGGTAATAAATATCTTCCCCGTTTGCCTGCCAGGTAATATTTTTTCCATCCTGTGTAAACGTCTCGTCTCCTTTTACGTTTTCAATTTCAGTTAAATCAGACACGTCCTGGATTTCTTTGCTTTTGGAGCCGTTTTTTAACCAGCCGCTTACAATGGTCTTGGTTACATTCCCGTTTGCGTCGGTAATCAGATAGACCGTTTCTTCCTTTCCGTCTTTGCTTTGCGTTTTCTCTTTATCCTTTTGAAATACGGAAAGCAGTTTGGAAGAAATATCTTCTTTTTCTTCTTTTTTATTCTCTTTTTTCAAACCCTGCGCTTTTTCGACTTTTCCGCCTTTATCCTTTTTCACGGCTGACTGTGCCGCGCTTACCTGCGCCTCGACTTTTCCGGCCTGTATCTGGCTAAGACCGATCCCGCCGCCAGCTAAAGCCACACATAAAATTCCCGCTATCACGCGCATCGTATATTTATTTTGAAAATATTGTTTTAATTCCTGAAATTTCATTAAAAACGCCCTCCATATATAAATCTTTTATTATTTAAATTTTGAAATATCCACATTTTATCTTAAAATATACAGATCCTTTCAGATAAAATATTTATAAAACCGCCGACTCCGCTTTCACCTTTTTTTCCCTATTTAAAAACCCCGCGCTGGTCTTGCAGATCAGTTTATCAAATACCATAAACATCGCCGGTAAAATAAACGCAACCACAAGCAGGCTGATGATGGCGCCCCTTGCCAGCAGTACGCATAAGGAGCTTATCATATCGATGCTGGAATACAGCCCTACGCCAAAGGTGGCCGCGAAAAAGCTAAGCGCGCTGATAAATACGGACTGCAAAGAGCCGTTTAACGCGGCAGCTACCGCATCCCGTTTTTCGGAGCCATGGTTCCTGGCATATTTATATTTATTTGTCATTAAAATCGCATAATCTACCGTAGCGCCAAGCTGAATCGTCCCGATTACGATCGACGCGATAAACGGCAGCACAGTCCCAGTATAGGACGGGATGCCCATATTGATAAATATGGCAAACTCAATTACCGCGACCAGAATAACCGGAAGGGATATGGATTTTAAAACAATGGCAATGATCAAAAAGATCAATACGATCGATACCGCGCTTACGGTTTTAAAATCCTTATCGGTAATCTGGATCAAATCCTGGGTGCAAGGCGCTTCCCCGATCAGCATCGCCGATTTGTCGTATTTTTTGATCAGCCCCTTAATCTCGTCGCACTGTGCATTGACTTCATCGGACGCCGTCTTATATTCCGATATAAGAAAGATCAACTGGTTTTTCCCATTATCCAACACTTCTTTTATAGAATCCGGAGCCATTTCCACTGGAAACGTCGGCCCTAATACCGAATCCAGCCCAAGGGCCAGCTTTACGCCCTTTATCTGTTCAAGCTCCTGGATCATACTGCGGGTCTGCTTGCGCCCAAGCCCGCTGTCCGCGATCACGATATGTGTGGCCCCGGTTTCAAAAACTTCTTCCAGCTCATTGTTCGCCATTACGCTTTCTAAATCTTCCGGCAATGTGCCAGCCAGGTCATAATATACTTTGTTATGTGTATAGCCATACAAAGCAGGCCCCAGTATGAGCAAAAACAGCGCGATAAAAATCACATACCTTTTTGTAACAAACCCGCCGATCCTGCCCAGATCCGGTATGATCGGGCGATGCTTTGTTTTTTCAATCGCGCCGTCAAATACAAGTATCATAGCCGGAAGTATGGTGACGCATCCGATCACGCCCAACACAACGCCCTTTGCCATCACGATCCCAAGGTCAAGCCCCAGAGTAAAGGTCATAAAGCACATTGCAAGAAAGCCCGCGACCGTCGTAATGGAGCTGCCCACCACGGATGTAAAGGTATTGTTGATCGCATGTGCCATGGCCCGGTTTTTATCCCCAGGGAAACGTCCCTGATAATCCTGGTAGCTGTGCCAGAGGAATATGGAATAATCCATCGTGACCGCAAGCTGCAAAACCGCCGCCAGAGCCTGTGTGATAAAGGAAATCTCCCCGGCTACAAAGTTGGTTCCAAGGTTATAAATAATCGCCATCCCAATACTTAACAGGAAAAACAGCGGGATTAAAAACGAATCCATCGTAAGCGCCAATACGATCGTGGAAAGCCCTGCCGCTATAACTACGTACATGATGGCTTCGCTGTTGCATATTTTTTTAATATCCGTAACCACCGCAGACATGCCGCTTAGCAGGCATTGCTTATCGGTCAGGCCGCGGATCTGCTCTACGGCTTCTAACGTTTCATCCGCCGACATGGACGTATCCAGCAAAACGAGCATCATCGTTGCATTTTTTTCTTTATCTTCAAACGCTTTTTCCACATCATCCGGTAAAATTTCCGTCGGCACCGTAATATCCGCTAGGGAATCATACCAGAGGACTGCCTTTACGTGCTCCACTTCTTCGATCTGCTTCTTTAAACTGGCCACCCCTTTGTTGTCCATGCCTTCTACAACCGCCACGGAAAACGCTCCGGTTCCAAATTCATCCAGCAGGATATCCTGCCCCTTCATCGTCTCAATATCCTTTGGCAGATAAGAAAGGATATCATAATTGATCCTGGTTTTTACATATCCAAATACCGACGGAACCAGCAAAAGCAGGCTGATGATCAAAATCGGTATCCGAAACCTTACGACTCCTTTTCCAAATTTTTTCATGTTTTCCCTCACTCTTTCTTTGCTGCGTTTTATTATTTCTTACGAGGGATAGTATAAAAAAAAAGATTGAATATGAAAATATTCAATCCTTTGGATATGTAAATTTCAGGCTGACAAAATTTCGATTTTGTAAAATGAAATATACATTTCTTACTATTTGTATTTTTTTTGTAAATTTATTTTATGAATTTATAACTCTCTATATATCCATTTATAATTTTACCTATATCATAAATCCTTTAATGAATCCTCCAGGGAATGGCTAAGCATATATTCATACAGCTCCGCAAGCTCCTGGGCGGGTATGGTCATGCCGCTTTGTATCCACTGGATGACTACAAACACCATAGACTGCCCGTAAAACTGGGCGAGACGTTGTGGGGTCAGCCACTCGTACTTTGGCTGCCTGCGCCTGCTGCGCTCCTCAAACACCTCCACCAAAAGCCGCTGGATGCAGTCCTGGGCAATGGCGATAAAGGAATTTTGTCCTTCCAGCCTGCTTGCTTTTGTATAAAATTCCTTTTCTTTTTCGATGTTGATAAATAAAAACGTCATCGCCTGCACCGTCATGCCGCTTCGTATAAACGGCTTGATCGGCTCGATCAGGTCATGGTCTATGATCCACTCCAAAAGCTCATATTTGTCCTGGAAATGGTTGTAAAACGTCGGGCGTATCACGCCCGAGCGGTCTGTGATCTCTTTAATCGTAATCTTTTCAATCGGGCGCCGGCAAGCCAGCTCCTTAAAGCTTTGCGCAAGTATTTGATGAACTTCCCTCTTTCCTTGTGCCGCCATGCATTATCGATCCTCCAGCTTATTATTCCATAAATCCTCCGATACCGGCATCATCTCCTCCGTCCCTTCCCGCCAGCAAATAAGCTGATGGGTCTGTTCTTCCCTGCACACCCATGTATTGTCATATATGCCGCTTTCCTCCAGGTCTTTTTCCCCTATGATCCAGACCTTTTGCCCCTTTAATGTCAGCGCATACACCTTGTCATACATAACCTTGCCTTCCGGCCTGCCCTCGCATCCAAAATCCGGCTCATCCACACGGTAAATAAATGCCAGCGGGACTAAATTTTTCCCCTTTACGCGAAACCCGTTTTCCAACCGGTACTGCACATTTAAAATATCCAATATCCCATTATCCATATATGCCGCCATATTTTTCCTCCTAAAACTGAAATACCCCATTCCATCATTCGTCAAATTCCACCGTTACAAAAAAGCCCTTCGGGGTCTGCTTTACATCGGTAACCTTTCCTTTTCTGGATACAAGCCTTTCTCGGAAAGGATAATTTGCCGACATCGCAAACGCGTCCCCCAGCGTGTAATAATAAGAATTTGGCAGCTTTCCTTCTGTAACCGGCAAAACATCGCCTTCCTTCAAAAGCCCGGTACGTTCCATTTTAAATTCCATCTGACGCATAAATATGCCGCCCCCGTTCTGAAAATGCCATCCCTTGTAAACCCGTTTACCGGTTTCACGCGATCTGAATGCAAAACTAACCGCCCTGCTACAAATCGCGGGACTCCACGTCAATTGGTTCCAGCTGCGCCGCCGCTTTCCTGATGGCTTTTGTCGTATGATGCACAATGACGATATCGGAAATCCCATCATATACAAGCGCGATCCCGAGGACGCGCACCGCGATCGTAAGCACTCCAAAGGAATCACAGATGCAGACCACCCCCAGCGCGAAATTCAAAAGCGCCAGCAAAAACAACAGCTGCCAGTTTCCATTCCCGCTCCGTTTTACTTCCGAAGCCATCTGGAAATCCTTTAAGCTGTGCATGATCATGACTACGCCAATCCCGATCGGCACCAGCTGCGCCACCGATCCCGGATGGGTAAAAATCCATGCCCCAAGCAACACAAACAATAACCCCGCCGCCACCGACAGCATCCCGGAGCCTTCCATAAAATAGCCAAATAACTGCACCGCCCCCATAACAACTAACAAAACCCCAAAAATCCGGCAAATAAGCCCCGTTACTTCTAACGGCCATGCGATCAGCATCACGCCGGACGCAATCGTGATCACCGACGTTAAATAAACCGCAAGGCGGATGCCTTTTAAAAATTCTTTCATATCGTCCACACTCCTTTTTCTTATTTATATATGTTGTAACTTTATGTTCGATTATCTGTGCCCTGTAGTCATTCTGTCTAAACAGCATTCTTTCTAAATAGCATTCTGTTTAAATAAGCATCCTGTCAGGACATTATAGGTTATTTTACTAAAAAATACAACTCTTAGCGCCATATTTTTTTGTGGAATAATGACGATTTACAATTCCGCCAATCCATGATATCTTTATTTTATCGATTCGGTGTGTCGGCATGTCACACATTTTGCCAAACGGCTCTCACTGTGCATCTGTATTTTCTGTTGCAATTCCCAGTGAAATCCTTTATTTAATCTTGTAAAAATCAACAGTTACTTCATTTCATCACTTCAAAGGAGGGTTCTTTTATGAAACGCAAATCTATTTATTCTTTTTTTTCTGTCTTTTTATTAGCGGTCGCGCTGTTGTTTACTCCGCTTACCCGGATGACGGTTGACGCAAAAGCAAAGCTTTTCCCAATCGTCGTTTTGACAAAATATTCCCATACGATGTCTGTGGGCGATGAATTTCAGCTAATCGCAGTCGCCTCCACCGGAAAACTGCCGACCTTTCGCAGCAGCAGATCCTCTGTCGCCTCCGTAAACACCTACGGCGTGATAACTGCAAAAAAAGCCGGGACCTGTAAGATCACGGCAAAAATCAAAGGCGGCGAAGCATCCTGCGCAATAACCGTAAGGCCGACCACCGTAACAATCCGGCCGGCAAGCATTACCCTGTTTCGCCAGGAAACAAAGACGCTGACGGCAGATGTCTCAACCGGGCATATGCCGGTCTGGAAATCCAGCCGCAGCAGCGTCGTGGAAGTGGATGAAAACGGGACCATTACCGCCATCAAGCATGGCACGGCATACGTTACCGCAAAAGCAGACGGCGTTACCGCAAAATGCAAGGTTACCGTAAAGCAGCCTACGATCCGGCTGTCGTCTTCAACCCTCGAATTAAACGAGGGAAGCACGCACTTGCTGACCGCTGTCGTCTCCTCCGGAAATCAGCCTGAATGGACGACCAGCAACATGAACGTCGCAACGGTCAACCAATACGGACGCATCACGACGCATCAAAAAGGGCGGGCATATATTTACGCCCGGGAAGACGGCGCGAAAGCAAGCTGTCGTATCGTGGTCAAAGACCCAAAGGAAAAAAGCAAAAAGCGTTGACAAAGCTTTTATCTTTCAAAGTCTGATTCCGCAATCTGATTCATAATCTGATTTAAACCAATCTTATAAATGCCGCGCGCCGAATCGCGCTTTCTTTGAATCAGATCACACGGTCAGATCACCCAATCCCATACCCATTCCTCTTTTCCATCGCCCTTTGGCGGGTCTGCCTGGAATGTCATTTCCGGAGCCTTGAGCGACACCTTGGTATAGGCTGGGACGGACTCGGTAATAAACGTATTTCCGCCAATAATGGAATTTGCGCCAATGACTGTTTCCCCGCCTAAAATCGTCGCGCCGGAATAAATCGTAACGTTATTTTCAATCGTCGGATGACGCTTTACCTCTGCCAAAAGCTGCCCTTTTCTCGTAGAAAGCGCGCCAAGCGTCACGCCCTGGTACAGTTTTACATTATTTCCAATTTTTGTCGTTTCTCCGATCACGACCCCAGTTCCATGGTCAATAAAGAAATATTCCCCGATGACCGCTCCCGGGTTGATGTCAATTCCCGTACGGCTATGGGCGTATTCGCTCATAATGCGCGGGATAAACGGAACCTTTTTCACATACAGCTCATGGGCGATGCGGTATACAAATATCGCAAACACCCCCGGATAGGAAGATATGACTTCCTGCCTGCTTTTTGCCGCCGGGTCCCCGTCAAAGCCCGCCTGCACGTCTTTTAAGAGCATATTTTGGATATGCGCCAAAGAACCAATAAAATAATGGGAGATCTCCTTCGCCTGTTTTGCAGCCTCCAGCTGGGTCTGCCCTTCGTTGGAATACAAAAGCGCGATCTCCACCTGCTGCTCTAACTCCCTTCGGATGCTGTTTAACGTATTGCCGACAAAATATTTTGCGTCTGTATATTCAAAATTTTTTTCTTCAAAATAACCCGGAAACATCAGCGAGCGCAGCCGCTTGATCAGCACAATGATATTGCTCCTGCCTGGAAGCCTGCGGTTTTCCTTCGTCACAAACACTTCGTCTGAAATATAGTTTTGGGTGATATCGCAGACCACCTGGTCAAAATCCGTTTTATCTGTTTTATTTTTATTCAAAACGGTCATAATCTTGCCCCCATTTTCAAAAGACATATGTCATTCATGCCTTTTTTCATATCTTTTTATACCTTATTCATGCATTTACAATCTGTGCAGCCGATATCTGATATGGTGGATGACGCATACCGCCATACTGAAAAAAAGCAAAAAATAAAAGCTGATCCCCCTTGTCACGCACATGGACGGCACAACCAGTTCCACCGTGAAAATATCCCGAAACACCGACCGGTACATCAGCTCCGTAATCCCCTGGGCGCCTGGCAGCGGGAGCATATCGACAGCCAGATAAATCGCCATCTGTAACAAAAGGATCGTAAGCGCGTCCGTGCCAAAAAGCCCAAATCCCCGGTATACAATATACGGCAGGATAAACACCAGACAACGCTGCACAAACGCCCCAAATAAAGCTACCGCAATCTGCCCTTTATGATGCAGCAAAAAGTAAACCGCATCCTGGTAGCTTTTGATAAACCGTAAAATCGTATTCACCCTATCCTTAGACGGCTTGAAAACCTTTATTTTTACAAGCGCACGCTCTAAGGCAAGCAACAGCGCCCTGGCAAAATCCGGAAATACCATAACGACCAAAAGCACGACAACCAACGCGGTATTTAGCGCCATTCCCAAATAAAATAAATTCCGGTAACGCCCTAAATATTCCTTTAATACCGGAAAATAAAATAAAACCATCGCGATGCCCATAAGGACAAGCACAAGCTTATATATAAGAGCCACCGTCATCAAAACCACTGTGCTTGCCGACAAGTCATTCCCATCCCGTTTCATATGGTACAGCTGCATCGGCTGTCCGCCAGATGCGGAAGGCGTGATCCCGGAATAAAAAAATCCCACAAAGGAATACCGGATGCATTTTGCAAAATCCGCCCTTCCTTGCAGCGGCTTTAGCAGATAATAGATCAGCGCCCCTTCCATCATCGTAAACACAAGCGCGACGACAAACGAAACGAGCAAATACAAGGGATTTAGCTTTTTAATAAAAGCCAGCGTAAGCCCAAAGTCATTGTCATGAAAGACGGTATAAAAAGCAAGCGCCGCAAGCAAAATAAAAAATAAATAACTAAGCTGGTTTTTCAGACGTTTTTTCATTCATTCGAAATCTCCATCTAGCTTTCGTTTTACCGATATCCAAGCATTCGGACTTTTCATCATACATGCTTTTGTGTGGCTTATCGTAACACGAAATTCCGGTTTCGTCAAGAAGATAGATGGCGAAAAACAGCCTTATGCCGGGCGGCGCATGGTTTTTCCATCCTGTTTTATTCCGCCTATTAAAATTTCACATTCCGATCCCGCTTCATCAAAAATCAGCTCCCCGACATCTAAAGCCTGTATTTTTCCAGACATTGGGTTTTTTATGCTGTCAACCTTTGTCGTAATAACCGCGTCCACTTGCGATTTTTCAAACGCCAGATCCGTATCGATCATTTCGCAGTCCACCAGCTTTAAGTTTTTACAGTAGCAAAACGGCTGCGTGCCGATGATCTTACAATTTATAAGCGTAAGATTATTCGAATACCACGCCAGGTATTCGCCCTTTACCACGCTGTTTTTGACCGTAATGTTTTCCCCATGCCAAAAAGCGTCCTTCGTTTCAAAAACACAGTTTTCAAATCGCGCATTTTTAATATACTGAAAGGAATATTTCCCGTTCAGGCTTACGGAAAAAAACGTTAAATTTTCGGCGCGCATCATAAAATACTCGCTGGCAGCCGCGGTATCCTCCATATGGATTCCTCGCACAGACCAGCCAAATTCCGGTGAATCAATGTCGCAATTTTGGATCAAAACCTCGGTGCACTCCCTAAGCGCCTTAATGCCATGTAGCTTTGTGCTTTTAATCTGCACACGGTCAGAATACCAAAGGGCCGCCCTGCAAAGTTCTGTCATTTCCGAATCTGTGATCACAAGCCCGCTGTCATGCCAAAATGGATAACGCAGGTTAAAATAGCAGCTCTCCGCCCGGATATTCGCCCCTTCCTTCATCGCGCTCTCTCCATCCGCCGGCCCGTCAAACGCGCAGTTTCGAACTAAAATATCGTTACTTCCATAGAGCGCGCGCTCCATATCAAAGGTTTTATTTTCTATTATCCTCATTTTTGTTTTCCTCCGTTTCTTTCCTTTTTGTTTTTTATTTCATCTGTGTTTTATCCGATGTTCTTCGTTTTTTTGTATACTATTATCGCTATTATCTATGTTTGTTTCATCTATATTTTCATCTATATTTTCGTCTAAATTTTATCTGATTTCTCTTTCGCCAAGTAAATTTTTTGACTTCTTTTTTCCGTAACCAATTCAATTATACCCTCTCTGTGACTTAATCGCAAATACTTATATTCTATTCTTTTCGATACTTAAAACGAATAGGAACAGCCGTTCTGTTACAGTTTCGCACAGGGCTTTGCATCGACTGTTCACGGATGAATGGCTTGAAAAAGGCTAAAAGGCTGGTATAATACTAATATATAAAAATATGATTTTTCGGGTAAATTTGAATGGAAAATACGGCCAGAAGGAGGAAAAATGGATTCAGCAATCGAAAAAACAAAACCTTATACAATTTATGACATCTATGATCTGCCAGAGGGACAACGGGCGGAATTGATCGACGGTCAGTTATATATGATGTCCTCACCCGGCAGGATGCACCAAAAGCTTGTAAAAGATTTCACTTTTTTCATTGAACGCTATATCCGGGATCATCACGGTGAATGTGAAGTATACCCGGCGCCTTTTGCCGTTTTTTTGCATTCTGATAAGGAAACCTATGTAGAACCTGACATTTCGGTTATCTGCGATAAACAAAAGCTTACCGACGAGGGCTGCAACGGCGCTCCTGATTGGATCATTGAGGTTGTCTCCCCATCAAGCAGACAGAGAGATTACTTTAAAAAGCTATTGTTATATAGCGCCGCGGGCGTACGGGAATATTGGATTGCTGACATTGGAAAAAATCGTATTACCGTTTACGATTTTGAACGGGATACCGTTGAGGAATACTCTTTTTCAGATAAAATAAACGCCGGGATCTGGAACGATTTTGAGCTTGACCTTTCTATGATCTTATTATGATCTTATTATAATCTTTTTATGATTTTTAAGACAAAGCGAATCAAGCAGGAAAGTTTACTTCCCCTACTCGCCGCGCGACCCGCATAAAAAACAGCCCTGTCGGGCTGTTTTTTTTACAAAATCTAAAAGTTTAATACGTAAGCTTCCCAAGCTCCTTTATCTGCTCTTCCAGTGAAAATGTAAGCGCCTTGCGGCTTCCCACCAGATAAAGCTTTTCTCCAATGTAGAGGCTTCGGGTGTAATCGCCGCATCCCTTGCTGCCGATCGGACGCTCCAGCCTGCGGGCAAACGCGCCGTTTTTATAAGAAAATACATGGTATACATCATGGCAGCTCTCCTGATACGTCTGGGTCGTAAATGCGATCAGATTTTTTTTACGGTCGATCAGCACGCTCTTATAATCGTACATCGCTTCGCTGTCGTCCACGCCCTGCAATACGGTCTTTGCAAGCTCGGTTACCTTCTTTGGATCGGAAATATCAAACATAGACAGCTTTACTCCGATCATCTCGCCATTTTGCGGGTTTGTCTCGTACCCGATGCCAAGCAGTTTGGTATCGCTCCAAAAATGCAGGTATTCCGAAAAGCCTGTTACGGAAAGCTCGCCGATCAGTCTTGGTTTTTTCGGCTTTGAAAAATCCACGGTAAACAGCGGGTCGGTGTTTCGATACGTTACAAAATAACCGGTCTTTCCGACAAACCGCGCCGCATAGATCATCTCTCCCGGCGCAATGCCCGTAAGAGAACCTGCCACTTTCATATCCTCGATGTCAATTACGTATACGCGGTTTTCCCAAGGCTCCCTGACTGTAAGGGATGTAAGCACGCGCAGATAACCGTCGCTTTGTGAAAGCGCAAAGGTATCCGTGACGCACCCTTTTACAGCGGCAGCCGCTTTTGCGCGGATCGTGCCGTCAGACTCCAGCGCAAAGCGCGCTATCCTTGTTTTTTCCGTATTTGCGGAATACTCCGTATGGTAAAAAAATGCGGAATCTTTCGTTACATAAAGCTGGGCGCCCTGGCTGACAAGCATCTTCGTATCTAATACGGCGCAGTCATTTGCAAGGTCAACGCACGCCATTACAACCCCCTCGTTTCCTTCTTTTGGAATGTAAATGCAGTCCGCTTTTACCGCCTCTTTATTCACCTTTGGAATCCATTCCGCCGCCCTGCTGCCCTTTGTCAGATCCACTCTTTCTGCTCCGTTTTCTAAAAACATCTGCTTGCTCGTAAACAGATACAAATGGTTTCCGATCTTACGAGAGGACTGATAAATCCCGTCCTGTTCCATAGAAGCAAGCAATACCGGATGCTTCGGGTCTGAAATATCATAGGTCAGCGCTTTTGTAACAAGATCGTAATTCAGATAAAGCATATCATAACAAAGCGCGTCTTTATACATTTGCTTTTGCTCTTCTTTTAACGCCGCGTCCTCTTTTGCATCCGAATCGCCGTTTTTATCCTCCTCATTTTTAATCTCTGTCTGATCCGCCTGTAAAACCACGGTCAGCACATTATCCGCTACGTATATCTCGCAAATTGAATCCAGGCTTTCTTCCAGATCCGGCTTAAGCGTAGCTACAAGCTTTAGCGCCTTTGACTGTGCGTCCAAAATCCGTATCCGCTCCTCCTGTACGGCATACACATATTTACCGTCCGTTTTTACCTTGTCGCTTTCGTCAACACCCTCCACTTGCAGATTTGTCGTTGAAAAATCCTTAGCAGCCTCTTTTACGTTATCCAACGAGTCAAATTCGGCCTTCATGTTGCTTGCGGCATCACCCGCGCTCGCGTCTTCCGTTACCCCTGTGGTTTCCTCTCGCATCTGATCTTTTTCAAACGAATACGCCTGCGCTTTTTTTACCGCGTCGTACACATCTCCATAATCCGAAGCAAGGCGGTAAGAGCTGCCAAGCTTTGTTACTTTGCGCTCATCTGATTTTTCCTGGCCCTGCGAGGCTTCATCGGCGCTTTTCGCTGCGCCATTCAATTCGGATTTTTTCGCGCTTTCTTCATTTAAAGCAAGCTCTTTATTTGAATCAGGCTCTTTATTTGAATCAAGCTCTTTATTTTGCAGATGATCCGACTTTTCTTGCAGCTTTATCTGCGGCTGGCTCTGCCTGCTATAGAAATAAGAGACGGACGCGCCCCCAATGCAAATGCACAAACATGCAGCAGCCGCAAGATTGCGGTAATAGCTCCTTTTGGTTTTTTGCGTTTTTGCATTTTTTTGTTTTTCCGCGTCCAGCCTGGCTTTTACCGCCTCGGGCGTTAGCTGCTCTGGAATCTCAATGCGCCGCGCGGATGCATAGATTTTATTTAACGTTTCCTGCTCTGTTTTTTGTTCTGTTTTTTGATTTATTTTTTGAAACTGATCCTGCTTCCTCATGCCGACCCCCTCCTTCTTTTTATTGTTCCCACTGATCCCTCATTTTCTTTAACGCCCGGCTCTCCCTAGAGCGCACCGTATTTTCATTCATATGTAGCTGGTCTGCGATCTCCTTTCCCGTAAACCCGCCAAACAGATGCATTGCAATGATCATACGGTCCTCCCTGGGCAGCTCCATAAAAAGCATCCGAATCTGCGCGCTTTCCTCCACGCCTCCCGCCGCGGGCCGCGCTTCCCAATCCGCACGCCCTTCCTCCAGCTGCGCGGGCATACGCGTATATTCCTTTTGCTTTTGTTTGCATTTATTTGACAGGATTCGAAAAATCCAGCTTTTAAACGCTTCGTTTGCCCTAAGCTTTCCGATCGACGAAAAAGCGTCCATCACGGTATCGCTGACTGCGTCCTGCGCGTCCGCAGGATTTTTTAATGTATAGAGCGCAAAACGGTACAGATCCTCGTAAACCTGCGCATATAAGCTTGCAAATGCCTCGGTATCCCCGTTTTTTGCCTTTTGCACTAATGCAAGATTGTTTTTCATCCGAACTTTCCTCCTGAGCCGCCCATGTTTCAAAATGCAATTTTTTGAACTGTTAACTGTTCTAATATAAAGTGTCCAAAAAAAGGGATTTTGTTGCAAAAGGCACAAATAAAATTCAAATAACCTTGCTTATTCCAAACAATTATATTAAAATAATACCATTATGAAAAACAGGAAGGAGCGTATTTTTATGGGATTTTTAAAAGGAAAGACCGCGATCATCACAGGCGCGGGACGGGCTGTGTTAAGCGACGGCAGATGCGGCTCGATCGGATATGGGATCGCCACAGCTTTCGCGAAGGAAGGCGCAAATTTGGTCATCACAGGAAGGAACGTGAAAAAACTGGAGGACGCAAAAGAGGAGCTGGAGCGCCTGCATAAAATCCAGGTATTGACCGTACAGGCGGATGTAAACGCCGGCGCGGACAATGAAAGCGTCGTGGGCAACGTCATAAAACAGACCGTCGACACGTTTGGGGGCATCGACGTTTTGATTAACAACGCGCAGGCGTCCGCTTCCGGCGTGACATTGGCGGACCACACGACAGAGCAGTTTGACTTAGCCGTTTATTCCGGGTTATACGCCGCGTTTTATTATATGAAGGCATGTTATCCATATTTAAAGGATTCCAAAGGCTCCGTGATCAATTTCGCATCCGGCGCAGGGCTGTTTGGCAACTTTGGACAGTGCGCTTACGCCGCGGCAAAAGAAGGCATCCGCGGGCTTACGCGCGTAGCCGCTACCGAATGGGCAAAGGACGGGATCAACGTCAATATCATCTGCCCTCTGGCATGGACGGCGCAGCTTGAACAATTTGAAAAAGCATACCCAGACGCGTTTAAGGAAAATGTAAAAATGCCGCCTGCGGGCCATTATGGAGATTCCGAGCTGGAAATCGGACGCGTATGCGTACAGTTAGCCTCCCCGGACTTTAAATACCTGACAGGGGAAACGCTTACGTTAGAAGGCGGGATGGGGCTTCGCCCGTAATCCTGGCGCGGCAAATTTCACTTGGGCGCCCGTGCGCATAAAAAGAGCTTCGATAGACGCTTACGGGCGCATCGAAGCTCTTTTATGATCGAAGCTCTTTTTATGTATATTAAGATTTCCCAGACTCCAAGCCGCTTAAATGCAGCGCTTCTTTTAAAAACTTCCGGATTAATTTATATAAACGCGGCGTATCCAGCGGCTTTGCAAGATGCGCGTTCATCCCGCTTTCAATCGCCATCCTTTTATCCTCTTCAAAGGCGTTGGCGGAAACCGCGATGATCGGGATTCCCGCAAGCGCCGGGTCTTCAATCTGTCGGATCGCTTTCGTCGCGCTGTAGCCGTCCATGATCGGCATCTGGATATCCATTAAGATCAGGTTATAATAGCCTAGCGACGACTGCTTTACCTTTTCCACCGCGATGCTGCCGTCCTGGGCGGTTTCCACAAGATACCCAACGTCCTTTAACACCTCGTATTCAATTTCCAGATTGATCTCATTGTCGTCTACGATCAAAATCCTTTTTTGCTCCGCGCTCTCGCTTTCCGGCTGTAGCTGCATCTCGCTGACCTGCTGCGGCCCTTCCTCGTCGATGCGAAGAGAGATCCGTACGGAAAAAACGCTCCCCTTTCCCGGAACGCTTGACACATCCACTTTGCCGCCCATCATCTCTACAAAGCGCCTTGTGATCGCAAGCCCCAGCCCTGTGCCGTACATCCCGCTTAAGGTTGTGTTTTTTTCCCGTTCAAACGGCGTAAAAATCTGGTTTAAAAATTCTTTGCCGATGCCAATGCCGTTATCCTCCACGCGAAACACATAATCCGCATAGCCCTCCTGCAATGCCTCCTGCTCTTCCACCGTTACCGTGACATTTCCATTTTGATGGGTGAATTTCACCGCATTGTCCACCAGCCGCAGCAAAACCTGCGTCAGCTTTGGCCTGTCTACGTATACGTTGTCATGGGCAAGATTAAACACATCCAAAGATACCGTAATGTTTTTTACCGCCGCTTTCCGAAGCACATCCATCTGCACCTGATGCGCGATCTCCATCAGGCTGCACTTTGTCTCCTCCACGATGCTCTCCCCGGACTCCAAATTCGATATTTCCAAAACATCGTTCAATAGACAGCGCAGCTGCCCGCTTGCCGTTTCAATCTGCTTTAGATATTCCTTTGTCTTTTCCCCGTCGTGCAGGTGCTTTTGCACTAAATCCGTAAGCCCGACGATCGCGTTCATCGGCGTGCGGATGTCATGGGACATATTCGATAAAAATAAATCCTTCGCCCGGATTGCCTTATTCGCGATCCGAAGCGTTTCCTCCAGAGTCTGCTTTTGCTCCATTTCCTGCACAATTTCCGCATCAACGTTTCGATATCCCAATACGATCTGCGAAATATGCTCCGCGCTGCCTACATTGACCATGCGCATCTGCATATACCGGATCTTCCCGTCTTGTATAATGCGAAAATTAATATGAAAGGAGCTGTCCTTAGACAGCTTTTGCCTGAAAAACTGGGGCTGGGTGATCTCGCGCAGCGACTCTCTGTCATCTGGATGCACCCAATCATGGATATAGACCTTATCAAAACCAGTAAACTTCTGCACCGGGTTGTCTTTTGGAAATTCCCGGATAAAACGGTTGCTGACTCGATACGCCTTGATCTGGTCTTTATCTAAATCCACATAAAAAATGGATTCATAGTCAATGCTTAACCCTTTTATCGTCTCCAAGCCCCGCAAATATTCCTGGTTGACCAGCTTTAATTCCTCGTCATATTCGCCGATGATGCGGCGCAGCTTTTCTTCCCGCAGGTCGTTTTCCTGGCGCATCAGCTCCATCATCTTGATCTGCTGGAGCTTTTTTTCCGTCGTGTCGCCGATAAATACATAAAATACGTCCCCGGCAATTTCGCTGCGCACAAAATGCCCGTAATCGTCAATCCAGCGGATCTGGCCGTTTTTGGTGATCGCCCGGTATTCCACATGGTCAAGGCAGTATTCCGAGTCTTTGATCTGCTCGTTGATGCTTTTTTCCACTTCCTCTAATTCATCCGGATGCACGATGCCTTTAAATGAATTTCCACAAAGCGTTTCAAATTCTTCCAGCGAACCGCATTCCCAAATGCGGCACATGGCTTCGTTGGCGTAAATGATCTCCTCGTCCCCATCCGCATGATAGATCAAAAAACCGCCCGGCATCTCATCTATAAACTGCTTTAAACTCTCCGCCGCCCGCATGTCCTGCTCGTATTCCTCCGTCGACGCATAGCGGCTTAACAATCGATCTAAGCTCTCCCCCATAATCCGGGGGCTTTGTAGCAAAAACAGCAGACATTCCATCACATTTCCACCGAATTTATCCTGAACACCCACAGCTATCCCTCCCGCTTTTACTTATCTTTTTCATCCTGACGCATTAAGATCACAGACGAAAACTTTGGCAAAGTCATTTTCAGCCGCCCTTCCTCCACCTGGTAAAATACAGGAAGCGCCGAATAGCCGGTTTCATTCGTAAACATCAGCTGCTTTAGCTGCGCCCTTTGCGGTATGCCGGCTGTCCATACGTACAGATCCACATTTTTATGCGTATCGCCGTTATTGATCAAAACGATCATCTGCTCTGCCCTTGTAAAGCGCGCATAACAAAGCAGGTTATGCTCGCCCAATAAAAATTTCACCGATCCATACCGAAACGCCGGATGCTTTTTATGGATGCTTATGATATCCCGGTGGAACGCGATCAGCTCATGGTCTTCTTTTCCCCACGGATAAGTCCTTCGATTGTCCGGGTCGGTAAACCCGCATACGCCCGCCTCGTCGCCGTAGTAAAGCGTCGGCGCGCCTGGCCATGTCATTTGCAGCACGACGGCTTCTCGAAACACCCCCTTATTAATCCCCTCACAAGCCGCGCGTACTCCCAAAGTGCGCGCGCGCCCGGCTTTATGATTTGTCCTCGTTAAAAATCTGGAATGGTCATGATTGGAAAGCTGGTTCATCGAGCAATGTAAGGACGGCGTTAAAAAATGATTCATGCAGCGGCGCATCTCATTTTCAAAATCCGACGCATTGCCAAGCGCCTCGCTTTCAAAACGCTCGCTGTGCTTATCCATGCCCGTCAAAAACCAAGTCACAGGCTCCATAAAAGCGTCGTAGTTCATAACCGTATCCCACTGGTCGCCCATAAGCCAGCTTGTCGGGTCGCCATAGTGCTCCGCCAAGATCAGGGCATTTGGATTCGCTTCCTTTACCGCGTCACGAAAATCCCTCCAAAACTGATGGTTAAAATCCAGCCCATGCCCCAAATCCGCCGCAACGTCCAATCTCCAGCCGTCTACATTATACGGCTGCGACACCCATTTTTTTCCGATTTCTATTATGCTTTGATAAAGCTCCTTTGAGCCTTCATAATTTAGCTTTGGCAGCGTATCATGCCCCCACCAGCCTTCGTACGCCGTATTCTGCGGCCATTCCCCTTCTTCTGAAAACTGGAAATAATCTTTATAAGGGCTGTCTTTTGATAAATACGCCCCGGTCTGGTAGCCCTTTTGGGACGAATAGATCTGCTCACGGTCCATCCATTTATGGAAAGAGCCGCAATGGTTAAATACGCCGTCTAAGATCACCTTCATGCCCCGGTTATGGATTTCCTGCACAAGCTTTGCAAAAAACTGGTTGCTCGCCCTTAAATTCCGCTTATCCGTCACACGCTTAATATAACGCTCGGCGTTACGGTTATCCGTATCCTTTGGCCCAAGCAGCTCGCCTCCGTCTTCTATGATCTTACCGACATGCGGGTCAATATAGTCATAGTCTTGTATATCGTATTTGTGATTGGACGGCGATACAAACAGCGGGTTAAAATAAATGACCTCTACGCCGAGCTTTTGCAGATAATCCAGCTTCTGACGCACGCCTTCTAAGTCGCCTCCGTAAAATTCCGCCACGCTAAAATCGCTTGGCGCCTTTTCCCACAGCTCTACTTTTTTACTCGTTCCGTTAATATAATAATATTCATCCGTTTCTACGTCATTAGAAGGATCCCCGTTATAAAAACGATCCACATAAATCTGATACATCACGGCGCCCTTTGACCAATCCGGCGTGGAAAAGCCTGGCACAATGCGGAAAAAATATTCCGGGCGAAGCTCCCTGGAAGGGCCATAGTTATCATAATATAAAGTCAGCATACCGTCCGCGACTTTAAAGCAGTACGAAAACAACTCCTTCGTCATCGTTACCGTACAGGCATAATAATCCATGCCGTCGCAGGACTCTGTTTTTTCCATAAAATAATTTTTGTCCTTCGTACATAAATATACCGCGTCCGCGTTATCTTTTTTTGTACGAAACCGGATGGTCACATCCTCTCCCGCCTTCGGCTCTGCTGGCTGCCTGTAATCCGGCGTGCCGTCGCTGAACAACCCCTGCCTGTTCAGCACCGGGCGCATCTGCATCATGTACCGCTGTATCATATTTAACTCATAGATTGATTTCTGCTCCATATGCGTAACCCCATCCCTTTATGTTTATGCGTTAAAAACCTTATTCTAGTATAGACTAAAATGGGAAAATAATCTATACCCTTTTTTCAGTTTGGATTGGAAATTTCGAGATGCGCGCCTGCGCACAAAGTAAAAAAGACAGCTTACGCTGTCTTTTTTAGGAGAAGGTATTTTTACTATGGGGTATAGCAAAAACTATATAATGTATTGGGGGGTTTTCACATGAATTATAATACCACCTTCCCCCAAATAAGTGTGCACAAACTTCACAAAATTTGCCACATCATTTTGGTGATTATGATGAAGGGCTTTCCTCCAGCAACGGCTTTTCGTTTCTAAATTGCACAGATTCACTCAAAAACAGCGCCTCAAACTCATCTCTGCTGATCTTTTCTTTTTCCATCAAAAGCTTCGCGCAGCTGTGGAGCACAGCGTCGTACTGGCGGATGATCTCCTTTGCCCTAGCATAGCATTCGTCAATAATGCGCTTGACCTCCTGGTCAATGATCGTCGCCACGTTTTCGCCGTAGCTTTTCGTATGCGCTAAATCCCTTCCGATAAACACCTCGTCATCGTCGTCCCCATAACAGATCAGCCCGATATTTTCTGACATGCCATACTTTGTGACCATTGCCTTTGCCATAGAGGTCGCCTGTTTGATGTCCTGAGACGCGCCAGTCGTAATGTCGTCAAAGACAAGCTCTTCCGCGACGCGCCCGCCCAAGTCCACAACGATCTCCTGTAGCATCCTGCCCTTTGTGTTAAACATTTCATCCTTTTCCGGAAGCGGCATCGTATAGCCCGCCGCCCCGGCTCCGGTTGGAATGATCGATACGGAATACACAGGCCCTACGTCCGGAAGCACATGGAATAAAATCGCATGGCCCGCTTCGTGAAACGCCGTAATCCGTTTTTCCTTTTCGCTGATAATGCGGCTTTTTTTCTCCGCGCCGATCCCCACCTTTACAAAGGAATCCTTAATGTCATCCAGCCGGATATACGCCCGGTCTTCCTTTGCAGCGCGGATCGCCGCTTCGTTTAACAGGTTTTCTAAATCCGCCCCGGTAAACCCGGCGGTGGTCTGGGCGATCTGCTTTAAATCCACATCGTCGCCTAACGGCTTATTTTTCGCGTGAACGCCCAAGATCTCTTCCCTTCCTCCGATATCCGGCCTTCCCACATGGATTTTACGGTCGAACCGGCCCGGGCGCATGATCGCCGGGTCTAAAATGTCCACGCGGTTTGTGGCGGCCATTACGATGATCCCTTCGTTTACGCCAAATCCGTCCATTTCCACAAGCATCTGGTTTAGGGTCTGCTCACGCTCATCGTGGCCTCCGCCCATGCCTGTGCCGCGTCTTCTTGCCACCGCGTCTATTTCATCGATAAACACGATGCAAGGCGCGTTTTTCTTCGCGTCCTCAAACAAATCCCGGACGCGGGACGCGCCAACGCCTACAAACATCTCCACAAAGTCAGAGCCGGAAATGCTAAAAAACGGCACGCCCGCTTCCCCGGCCACCGCCTTTGCAAGCAAAGTCTTGCCCGTTCCAGGAGGGCCGACCAAAAGCACGCCCTTTGGGATCCTAGCGCCTAATTTCGTATATTTTCCAGGCGCGCGCAAAAAATCCACAATCTCAAACAGCTCCTCTTTTTCTTCCCGAAGCCCCGCGACTTTCGAAAAATTCACTTTTTTATTTTCATCCGTCGTCATCTTCGCGCGGCTTTTGCCAAAATTCATCATTTTCGGGCTTCCGCCCCCGCCGGCGGACTGGTTGATGTTCATCATAATGATAAACAAAATAAACATCGCGCCAAATATGATCAGATACGGAAGCCAGGTAGACAGCCAGCTTTCCTGCGGGATATTTTTCAAAAGGTAATTATAAAACCCCTGCTCTTTTAAATATTCCTGCTCCGCGTTTACGTCCGACACATGAATCTCGCGCTGGTCGGACAGATCGTCAGACAGCGTCACCACCAATGTCCCGGTAGGCGTTTCCGCGTTTTGCTCAATGATGACAGACGCAACGTCCCCGGCCGCCAAGTCCTCTTGGTACTGGCGGTACGTATACGTGTCCGTTGTAAATGACGTTTCGCTTAAAAAATACCATATGCCTACCACAAGCAGCACAAAGACGGCGTAAACGACAAACCCTCGATAATTTTTTTTCAAATCACAACCTCCTTTTCATTTCATCCGTAAAAAGTAACTTCCAATACTCTTTTGGTATGTTTCTCCACTTTATAGTAGCTGCTGATGCGATGCCCAACGATCCACATGATATGCTGCCCGTCCGCCAGCAGCGGAAGCTTTTCCCGCTCCTTTGCCGGAACCTTTTCATTTACCAGATAGTTTTTTAACTTTTGACGCGCCCCGTCGTCATTTAAAACAAAATAATCGCCCGGCATCCTGTTCCTGATACATAAACCGCTTTTTATCTTATCATAATCAAACCATTTCGTATACTTTTTTTCGGAAATTTGTGGTTCTGTTTGAAAATTTTTTTCAAAAACGCGAAAAGAAAACCGCTCCCGTATGCTTTCGCCTATGCCGCCCGCGTCCGCTTTTTCTGTTTTGTCAAGCTCATTTTGAATCTTAAGCTTAAGCTCTATCCCGCCATAGACCCGCGTCGCCGTAATTCCATAAGGCAGGCTTATGCGCCTGCCGTTTTGCCTGTCAAACAGCTCCGCAAGCTTACTTATATGCACGCTTGTAAGATCCCTCCCGCTTCCGGCAAGCTTTACCATAAGCTGGTAGAGCATTTCTTTTTGCAGCGCGGCCTCGGCCTGCTCAAACCCTTCTTTTTGAACAAAAACCCCTGCGCCGTCTTGCAGATTTATACAACAAGCCTCCAGCCTTTTTTTCGCGCTGCTTCTTATAAAATCCGAAAGCTCCGTAAGCTCTTTCGCGGTTTTTTGCATATGCCAGATGCAGCGGCCGTTTACCCCTTCCAACGATGGCAGAGCCTCCATCCGTATCCGGTTCCTGCTGTATGCAGCCGATTGGTTCGTTTTGTCTATGCAGTAGTCCTGCCCCGCCTGCGCCAGATACGCTTCGACCTCCTGCCTGCTGACGGAAAGAAGCGGCCTTATAATATCCTCCCGCACCGGAGGGATGCCGCAAAGCCCGCGTATCCCGCTTCCGCGGGCAAGGTGGAACAACATCGTTTCCGCGTTGTCATTTAAGTTATGGGCGACCGCGACCTTTACCTGCCTGCCGGGACTTTGGAAGCGTTTTTTTTGCTCCGCAAACGCCGCGTAACGAAGCTGCCTTGCGGCCTCTTCCGTCCCCATACCATGCTCTTTTGCAAAATCCGGGACATTTAAATGGCAGACTGTGCATTCCAGCCCTTTTTTTTCACAAAATTTTCGGACAAACGCCGCGTCCCGCAAGCTGTCCTCCCCCCGGATGCCATGCTCTGCATGGACGACGCTAAGGGTGTAGCCAAACTGTTTTTGCAGATCTAAAAGCGCCAGCAGCATGCACATAGAATCGGCCCCGCCGGATACGCCCGCGATGATATGGCTGTCCGCTCCCGCCATCTGCCATTTTCTCATATCCTCTTGCATTTTGGTTAGTATTTTTTCTTTTTTATATATATTTCTATATATATTTCCATCCAATTTTTTATTTAAAGCTCTATCTAAATTTTCATTTAAATATTTATCTTTGTCTTTTTCACGCGTTTCCATATGTCTTTATTTTCTCCATACCCCGCAAACGAGTATCGTCATATCGTCCTTCACAGCGCCTCCGGTCTGGTCCAATACCGCTTCTAACACAGCGTCCGCGATCTGTCCCGGATGCTTGTAGTCAATAATCCCCAACAGCTCGCACATATCCGCCATCGGGTCTTTCGCCTGTAGATACTCTAACACGCCGTCCGATACCATAACAAGAAAATCCCCGTCATCCATCTGCCTTGTGGTCTTTTTCATTTCCAGATGGCAGGCGGCTCCGACTGGCAGGGTGTTTGACTCTATGCACTCCACACGCCCCGGATGCTTGATAAAGGTCGCCGCCGCGCCGATTTTATAAATCTCGCACATCCCGGTATATAAATCAATCGAGCAGATGTCGACGGTAGAATATAAATCGTCCTCCCCCCGGATGACCATGGCGGAATTCATCATCTGCAAAGCCGTTTCCTTCGTAAACCCGGCCTCTAAAAATTTTTCCAAAAGCTCTAAGACGAGCGCGCTTTCCTTGCACGCCCGATCGCCAGTCCCCATCCCATCGGAAAGCATGACCGTCATCTGGGAGCCGTCCATTTCCAGGAAAGAATAATTATCCCCGGAAACCGCGCCGCCATCCTGCACCCTTCTTGCTACGGCGTGAGTCTCATGAAAGCACGCGTCCTCCAAAAACGCCGCCGCCGTCCCCTGGGGGCTGATCATGCTGCGCCCGTCCTTTTGCTGACGCATCTCCCGCTCCAATCCAGCCGACACCGCGCGCGTTAACTCCTTTGCGCTGACGCACCCGCCAACTTTTGCGTATACGTCGCAGGTAAACTCCCACCGATTTTTTTTGTCCTGATATAAACGGGGGTTTTTTACGACCAGCCCCCGTTCCTTCGCACGAAACTTAACCTCCGTTATATACGGCTTTTTTTCATTTGTGATATCCGTAAGCTGCCCCGCGCAGTCCTCCATAATATATGCCATCGCGTCCAACTGCTGCGCGATGATCTCCCGGTTTTCCAGCAAACGGTTGTACCATGCCAGATTTAGCCTTGCTTTATCAAAAATCTGCATCGCCTGCTGTATCACCGCGTCGGTATAAGGGCAGTATTCCTGCATCTGCACTACGATCTGGCGGTCAGGCTCTCCGATGCGCTGTAAAGATTGCAGCATATAAGCAAGATAAGAAGCCATCGGGCTTTCCGCCTTTTCCCAGCACAGCGCGCACTGGCTGCAATTTACGCACAGGCTGCTCGTTAGCTCCTGCTGCATCCTGCCCATCTGTTCTATGGAAATCTCCTTATGGGCGGTATCCATTTTTGAAAATAATTTTGATAAGCCGCTAAAGGAATCCGCATAGTTTTCCAGCCGGCTTGCGTAATACCGCCCCTGCATGGAATCCTGCTCTTCCTTCAAAAAGCTAAGCTGCATAAAGTCATTCATCACCCTTGCCCCGATCACCGACGCGAAAAACACAAACGCCGCTTCCAGCGCGCCGCTTACAAAGCTTACCTTAGAGCGCGCTCCAATTAAATTCCCCGCAAAGGACATGATCAAAACCGCAATGGACGCTGACGCCGCCGCGCAGTTTACCGTGCATTTTCCTTCCACCCACTCAAACAACCGCACCGTTAAAAAAATAACCGAAAGCGTGACAAAATATTTGACCGCCGCCGCCACCGGCACAAACATTACAATGCCCGCCCCCATCGCCAGACACAACAACGACATTCCATGGGCGCCGTCCATCAGGCAGCCTGCCGTAAAATAGGCGGGTATCAGCGGATAGCAGCCCATCCATGACAGCCTGCACGCCAAAATCCCCACAAAATATAATGCCGCCTGTTTTGCGCCAATTCCTTTTAACATCGAATCCATCCTCCTATTCTGCTCTGCTTCAAAGTTCGCTCATGAGTATAAAAAGAGAATCCGAAATTGTTTGTCAAACGGTGTCTTAGCATTTGATTTTTATTCGCGCGTTTTCCCATTCAAATCCGATTTTGAGTCGATTCTACGGCGTTCAAGTATTTGAGGACATGCATCTTAAGGCATTCTAAAAAATCGAGTAGGGAAGAGCCATCTTCCCTACCCGCCGCGCGGCCCGCAGCTGTGTCAGCAGCAAACTTCCATATGCGGGCCTGCGCATAAAGAAAACCAGGCAATCCTTATGCCCGGTCCTTTTTCCGAAAGCTTATGGCAAGCGCATAGGCTAGCGCTCCTTAAATATAACCTCATCCTCATAAACCATTCCAAGCTTGCTTTTTGCGGTATCCTCAACGTATTCCTGGGTCTGGGTATAGGCTTCATATTCCTGCAATTCCTTCTGGCGCTCTACCTGCTCCCTCTTTTGCTGCTTTAAGCTTTCCTCCTGTGCGGCGTAGCTTTTATCCTTTTTATATAGATTGACGATCTGGACAGACATAATGCCCGCCAACGCCAAAACGATCATGGTCACGCACAGCTTCCCTGACCGATTCGCTTTATGGTTTTGAAACTTTGCTCCCATAATACATTCCATGCCTCCCCCTATTTTTTCGATAAACCTATTTTAACCTCATTTATGATTTTTTTCAATCGCTTCTTTACGTATTTTCGAAGCTTTTTTTCTTTTGTTGAAACCGCGCAGGCTCCCGTCTTGGCCTTCTTTTTTAATTTGCGAAAAGGCGTAAGCAGAAAATGGCAAAGCCTGCCCGCCATATGTAAGATCTTTTTTAAGACCCGCACGATATGCGGCACGGTATGGCGGCTGATCAGCTGATTGTACAAAAACATGCCAAGCGCGATTCCCCCAATCGCAAACCCGCGTATCAGCCCGTCATTTTTTAGATACAGCATCGAAAAGCTCACAAACGCCACCATAATCCAATAACTTAAATCCTCAAGAGCCATCCATGCGCTTCCATGCCTGGCCACCTGGCGGAATATGCGTAAAATATCGTATACAAACATTAGCAGGATGCCCAGCAGGAAGGATACCGCGAAAAAATCCAATTCCTTTAAAATGCTCTGGCTGACCGTATTCATCGAAAGATCCTGCCCAACAGACTTTCACTGGATTTTTTCGCTCCGCCGATGTCAGAATAAGACAAGCTGTCAATCCTTCCTTCTAAATCCACCTCGCCTTTTTCCAACGTCAATCGGTTTACGTGCAGGTCATTACCTTTGATCAAAAGCATCCCCTGCTCGGTTTCCAACAATATTTCCGATACATCAAAAGAAAGCACATCCAAAACCCCTGTAAACGCAGCCGTCTTTCGGTTTGACAGTATGATCTTGTGTGCTTTTTGCTGGTTTTTGTCCATCCGGTCATCCATATGCTTTACCTCCATTCTTGTCCAGCAAAAAGCTGGCCTCCAATATAAATAAAGTATATGAGCCGTCTTACTTATATATGACCGGTTTTTTAAAGGTATTCAAATAATTCTTTTGCCTGTTCTTTTTTCGTCGTATCCTGGATATCTAACACCCGCACTTTGACCGCCTTTGTGCCAAACGCGATCTCGATCACGTCGCCAATCTTTACATGCAAAGACGCTTTCGCCGGATTGCCGTTGACGGAAACGCGCCCCGCGTCGCAGGCTTCATTGGCTGCGGTGCGCCGCTTGATCAGCCGGGACACTTTTAAAAATTTGTCTAACCTCATAACGCAAAAATAAAACCTTTCTGATTTGATTTTTGTTTCCAGTTTCCCAGTTATCGTTTATAAAATATTAGGAGCCAAGCGGCGAAACGCTGTCATTCCGCGGCTTGGCCCATTCGCAAGTTACTTTTCACAACCTTTTGCGATCATGATTTATCCGTTCACAATATCCTTTAACGCTTTTCCTACCTTGAACTTCGGAGCCTTGGATGCCGGGATGGTCATTTCTTCACCAGTCTGCGGATTCCTTCCATTCCTGGCTGCCCTTTCGGTTACTTCAAACGTGCCAAATCCAACTAACTGGATCTTTTCGCCTTTCTTTAATTCCTCAGCAACCACATCTGTGAACGCTTTCAGGGCTGCCTCCGCATCCTTTCTAGATATATCCGCTTTATCGGCCATCGCTGCAACTAATTCTGCTTTGTTCATTTTTATTCCTCCTAGGGTCAATTAATAATATAATTATAATAAGAAGTGGAACACGCTTTCTCCAGACAACTTACGAATATATTTATACTAACTTTTCCAATGTTTGTCAAGCACAAAGGAGCTTTTTATTAGATTTACAGCATTTTGTTTATCATTTCCAACACATTTGCGCCCAATTCCGCCGATTTTTTATCCGCGTCCTCCATCGAAGACCCTTTTACGCCGATATAAAACTTCACCTTCGGCTCTGTGCCAGACGGCCTTACGCATACCCACGCATCGTCTGTCAGCTCATAATAAAGCACATTTGACGAAGGAAGCCCTGTCACGCCCGTCTTTCCGGTTACAAAATCCTTTACGGTGTCGGTCTTATAATCCCTTGCCGCCAATACCTTTAACCCGCCGATCTCTTCCGGCGTATGCTCCCGCAGCGTGTTCATGATCTCCTGGATCTTCGCAAGCCCTTCAATGCCCTTTAACGTAATGGACTCTACATGGTCTTTGTAGTATCCGTACTTTTCATACATTTCAAGCATCGCGTCCCAAAGCGTCATGTTCTTCGTCATATAATAAGCCGCCGCTTCGCAAAGAGCCATCGAAGCTACGACCGCGTCCTTATCTCTTGCGTAAGTGCCGGTCAGACAGCCATAGCTTTCCTCCATGCCAAATAAATACGTGCCCTTGCCCGTCTTTTCAAACTCCAGGATTTTTTGCCCGATAAACTTAAAGCCGGTCAGCACTTCAACCAACTGAATCCCATAATGCTTCGCGATCGCGTCCGCCATATTCGTAGAAACGATAGAGCGGATAAACGCGCCATCCTTAGGAAGGGAACCCTGTATCGCTTTACGCTGCCCAATCACATAATCCCCGATCAGACACCCGGACATATTGCCTGTCAACGTATGGTATTCCCCTGTTTTGGAATCTTTTACATAAACCCCAAGCCTGTCCGCATCCGGGTCTGTCGCAAGAACTAAATCCGCATTTACTTTTTTTGCCAGCTTTAAGCCAAGCTCGAACGCCTCGGCAGCTTCCGGGTTTGGATAGCTGACGGTCGGAAATTCCCCGTCCGGCTTTTCCTGTTCCGGAACGACATGCACATTTTCAAACCCAAGCTCCTTTAACACGCGGCGCACCGGGATATTGCCTGTGCCATGCAGCGGGGAATATACGATCGTAAGCTTGTCCTTAACCGCGTCGATGCAGTCCTGGTGGAGCACAAGCCCTTTTAATTCCTCGATGTACGGATCGTCTATATCAGCGCCAATCGTCTGATAAAGCCCTTTTTCCTTTGCCTCTTCAAGCGGCATCGTCTTTACTGTGGCATAATCCGTAACCTTTTTCACTTCATCCATGATCCCGCTGTCATGAGGCGGCGTGATCTGGGCGCCGTCCTCCCAGTATACCTTATAGCCATTGTATTCCGGCGGGTTGTGGCTTGCGGTAATGTTGATGCCCGCGATGCAGGAAAGCTTGCGAACCGCATAGGATAATTCCGGCGTTGGCCTTAAGCTTTCAAACACGTATGCTTTGATCCCGTTTGCCGCCAGGCACAATGCGGCTTCGTCCGCAAATTCCGGCGACATGCGTCTGGAATCATAAGCGATCGCAACCCCCTTTGACTCTCCCTTAACCGACAGGATATAATTTGCAAGGCCCTGGGTCGCTTTTCTTACCGTATAAATGTTCATGCGGTTCGTGCCGGCCCCGATCACGCCGCGAAGCCCTGCCGTGCCAAATTCAAGATCCATATAAAAACGGTCTTCAATCTCCTTTTCGTTCCCCTCGATCGCCTTTAATTCTTTTTTTGTCTCCTCATCGAAATAAGGGTTGTCCAGCCATTGCTGGTACATTGCTTTGTACTCCATGTTTCCTTCCTCCTTTTATTATAATACTTTATCCCTTATCACCGCTTATTCATCCTCGTCATCCTTATCTTTCGAAGACGATTTTTTCAAACGGTCAAGCGAATCTACTAAATTTGAAAGTGTATCCAGATAATCGTTGGAATCTCCTCCCGTGATAATGCTTGCAAGCGACGAGCTTAACGCGGCATTGGCAAGGGAGCTGTTCGCGCTGTTACTTTGGCTGCCGCTGCCGGAAGATCCGCTGCTTGCGGAAGGCGCATGTGACCCTGCAAGGGAGCCTGCCAGCGTGCCGGCCTTGCTGCCCGGCTTTGTTTTTTTGGAACTGCTTTTATTCGAACTGTCAGACTTTTTGCCGTCCGATTGATCCGAATCCTTTTTTTCGCCGGAGCCGCTTTCCTTTGCGCCATCTAATTTTATGTCAATATCCGCCTTTGGCGAATTTGCGACCAGCTGTTTTGTCCATGTATCGTACCCTGCTGCGGACACGCTTAGAGTATGTACGCCGTATGCCACCTCAAGCGGCTGTTTTGCGTCGACTTTTTTCCCGTCCAGCGCAAGCGACGCGCCATCCACCCCAACGTGGAAATTCAGCCTGCACATTTTCGGGCCTTCCCCTTTGTAGTCCTCTAAGTCAATGGTCGTGGTCTTTCCTCTCTGAATACGGATCTGCCCGCTGTCTCCATAGCCGTTATTGGCAACGGAAAAATCATATACGCCCTCCGGGATGTCCATCTGCATATCTTTTAAAATAATTGTATAAACCTGTGTGCCAAGATTCAGCCATCCGCCTTCAAACAATTTCGTGTTTTTTAACGCCAGCGTCCCGTTGCCGTTTCGAACGACGATCGAATAAATATCCTTGCCCTGCCCATAGATATCCAGCACGTCGCCTTCCCCGACCGCGTAAACATCCGCCTGCCCGGTATCGGTAAACACCTTCGTCTCGGGCCTGCACCGGTAATTTTCATCCGCGATCGCAAGAAGCTCCCTTGCCCTGTCCACGGAATAATTCGCAACCTTCTCAAAATCCCAGGTCTGGTCGGTAAACGCTACCGCCCCAAGCGTCTCGTTGCTGTTTAGCCGCTTGATCTGCACGAGCTTTCCTTCGCTAAATGCCTTTGCCGGCGCATAGTCGCCGTATTTATTAAAAAATTCCGTGCCATCCGTATATTCGTAGCAAATGCTCGTATCGCTTTCCACCGCGCACAGGGTCAGCTGGCGGTTATACAGGTCATTTTCCATGATGATGTAAATCTTATTTTCCTCCTGCTTATCCCCGTCTGGGTGTTCGCCGTCCGCGCTTCCAAGCTCCTGCGCGTCCGGCAGGGCCATGCGGCTTCCTGTCCCCTGCACAGCGGAAACGTTCTTTTTATTATCTTTATTATTTTTATTATCATTATTTCTACTTTTTTGCCCCGTTATCCCGCATGCGCTGCAAAAAACAACGCAAAGCGAAAGAAGCAGCGCGAGAACTCGTCTGTTTTTGTGTCTCATATGCCATCATCTCTCATTTTTATCCAGAATCTTTTCCCTTTTTTTCGTTTCTCTTTTTTCGGACTATTCTGGTTTTTCTTGCTTTTTTATCGGATTTTAGTTGTACTTTGCCATTATAACATAACCGGGCATTCTGCGCAAGAGCGTCACTCCTTCACAAAGTTTTTTAAAAGCTTTAAAAATTCACTTCTTTCCTGCTCCTGAGCGCAGATTTTTTCCAGCTTTTCACTGTCCCGGTTATTCGCCCAGCTTTTTTTGGAATTAAAATAATGGTTTGCCACCTTCCAGAATTTTTCCGGAAACGCCATGCGCAAATACAGCTGGCCCATCTCCCAGCCCTCGAGCCTTCGCACTTTGTCATACGCATTTACCATGTCCATGCCAATCCCCGCGTTCCAGTTGTGTTTTTCTAAGATCTTTCGGAAAAAATGCGCGCAGTCGCTTACATAAGCGTCCTTGCAAAACCGCTCATAGTTAATGATAACCGCCCCCTGGGGCGTAAATAACAGGTTATGCTGGTTAAAGTCCCCATGGCATACGCCAAAATACCGCTCCTTTCGCTGTTGGAAACCGTTTTCCAATCCCCCGCCTATGGCTTCCTTCGCCTGGTCATAATAATAGCTGTATTCTTTTAAAAAACGCGCTTCAAATTCGTTTTTCTTCTTTCTGGATTTTATGTAATTTCGCACCTTGCGAAGCTCTTTCATATGCCTTTCGTATTGAAGCTTTAGGCTGTCGTCCGTTTTACAAAGGGGATCTGGCATCTGATCTGTAAACCCCGCGCTTACGCAATGAAATTTCGCCAGCTTTCGCACCGCGCACAATACGTCGTCCCTGTTTCTGACATCGCATTCCCTGCCGTCCCTCCAGGTGCGCATATAGTAACGCGCCTCGTCTATGTCTGTAAAAAGCGCATGTCCTTCCTTCGTATGTACGATCTGCTCCGCCACAATGCCCTGCCCTTTTAAATATTGTAAGAATAAGTCTAACAAGTCCGCTTTCGCCTCAGAGCCGGAAAATTCCTTGAGTATTTTTTTCTCCCCAGCCGAATCTATGCAAATATAAGCGCCTCTGCCTTTTTGTATGTCCGTAAATTCATATGGATACGCCTCTAAAATAATTTCAGTCCGATTATACAAAATAGCACCCCCATAACAATTCAAATCCTGATTAAAATTTGAAAATATAATAATAGAAATCCATTTCCACACCTTGACGTGTCCATACATTGTATGATCGGGGGCGCATTGTTATGACTGTTATTTTCGTTTTTTCACCTGCTCCAGCAGATACCTCCTGTTATTTTTCGCCGGATCGTCCAGCGTAAGCTCCAAAAGCTGATTTAACATTTCGCCAACCTGCTTTCCCTGCGGGACGCCAAGCGCCATAACGTCTCTTCCGGTAATCGCAAGCTGCTTAATATCCAGGCAGTCTTTTTGGTTTAAAATATCCTGATATAATTTTTCGTATTGATCTACATAATCCAGCTTTTCTTTCCTTTTGTACTCGCTTTGCGCTAAAATATCCGCCCGTTTGACCATAAAGATCGCCGGATACTGCGCTACGCCAACTTTTCGCACCGTCCTGCGCACCTTTTCTTTTTTTAAAGGCGGGTTATCGTCATGCCAGCGCACCAGCGCGCCAACGCGCCGAAGCGTATCGTTATCCAGTTTCAGCCGCCTCATGACCTGCTTTGCGATCCGCTCTCCTTTTTCCGGATGCCCGTGAAAATGATCGATCCCATTTTCATCGGTGGTTCTGCATTCGGGCTTTCCCATATCATGAAACAGCATCGCAAGCCGCAGTATTTTATCCTGCCCCACCTGCCGCATCGCGTGGATCGTATGCTCCCCCACGCTGTAGCAGTGATGCGGGTTATTTTGCGCGGTTTCCATCATTAAATCAAATTCCGGGAGTATCACCTTTGTAATCCCAAACGCATACGCGTCCAAAAGCCGCCCCGGATGAGCGGACGCTACCAGCTGCACCAGCTCCGCCGCGATCCGCTCCGCGCTGATTTTATTTAGGCTGCTTGCAAGCCGCATAATCGCGTCCTTTGTTCCCCGCTCCACCTCAAAATCCAGCTGCGCCGCAAAGCGCACCGCCCGAAGCATCCGAAGCGCATCCTCGCAAAAACGGCTGGCGGGATCGCCGACGCAGCGTATCACGCCATTTTTTAAATCCTCCATCCCGCCAAATAAATCAATCAGCCCGAACTTCGCGTTATACGCCATCGCATTCATCGTAAAATCCCTGCGCATCAGATCCTCCCGCAGGTTGGGCGTAAAGGTGACCTCCTTTGGGTGGCGGCAGTCTGTGTATTCGCCGTCGATCCGATAGGTCGTCACCTCAAAGCCCTCCCGCCCCAGCATCACCGTGACTGTGCCATGCTGCAATCCGGTATCGATCGTATGGGCAAACAGCGCCTTTACCTGCTGGGGCTTTGCCGAAGTCGTAATGTCCCAGTCTTTTGGCTTTTTCCCAAGCAGGCTGTCCCGGACGCAGCCGCCTACCGCAAAGGCTTCAAAGCCCTGTGCATTTAACGCGTCGATAATCTGGCGCACTTTTTTTGGCATTTCAATCTCAATTTGTATCTTATTTTCTGATTTCACTAAAATTAATACGCCTTTCCCCAATATACCAGCTTCTTTGCCGGTTTGCCGCAGCAGACGCATACATCTGAAATCTGTTCCTGTGCAAATGGCATACAGCGTGACGTGGCTGTGGTTTCTTCTTTGATTTTTTCCTCGCACGCTTTTTCGCCGCACCACATGCCGCGGATAAATCCCGGCTTATTTTCAACCGCGTCTTTAAATTGGGCGTAATCGTACGCGTCCGACATATGGGAGTCCCGAAAGCTTTTCGCGCGCTCAAACATATCTTTTTGTATCTGGCTTAAAAGCTCCTCCAAACGCTCGCATAACTCTTCGAATGACACCGGATATTTTTCCCTTGTGTCGCGGCGCACCAAAACGCACTGGCCTTTTTCAATATCCTTTGGCCCAAGCTCAATGCGCACCGGAATGCCGCGCATCTCCTGCTCCGCGAATTTCCATCCCGGGCTTTTCTCGCTAAGGTCGATCTGGGCGCGGAACCTGCCTTTTAACGTCGAAAGCAGCTCCTGCGCTTTTTCAAGCACCCCTTCCTTTTGCTGCTGGATCGGAATGACCATCGCCTGCACCGGCGCGATCTTTGGCGGCAGCACAAGGCCGGAATTGTCCCCATGCACCATAATGATCGCTCCGATCAAACGGGTGCTAAGTCCCCAGGAAGTCTGGTGGACATATTGCAGCTCATTGTTTTTATCCGTATACTGTATGCCAAACGCTTTTGCAAATCCGTCTCCGAAATTGTGGCTCGTCCCTGACTGCAACGCCTTTCCATCGTGCATCAAAGCCTCGATCGTATAGGTCGCCTTTGCGCCCGCGAATTTTTCCTTTTCGGTCTTTTGCCCGCAGATAACCGGGATTGCAAGCACGTCCTCGCAAAAACGCTCGTATACATGGAGCATCTGCTCGGTACGCTCCTGCGCTTCTTCCTCCGTCGCGTGAGCCGTATGGCCTTCCTGCCATAAAAATTCTCTGGAGCGCAAAAACGGCCTTGTCTCCTTTTCCCATCTGACAACGGAGCACCACTGGTTATATACCTTTGGCAAATCGCGGTAAGAATGGATGTCATTTTTATAAAAATCGCAAAACAGCGTCTCAGAGGTCGGACGCACGCAAAGCCGCTCCTGCAACGAATTTAACCCGCCGTGGGTCACCCATGCGACCTCCGGCGCAAAGCCTTCCACATGCTCTTTCTCCTTATTTAACAGCCCTTCTGATATAAACATCGGCATATACACATTTTGTACGCCTGTCTCTTTAAAGCGGCGGTCTAATTCCTGCTGGATGTTTTCCCATATCGCATAGCCTGCCGGCTTAAAGATCATGCAGCCTTTAATCGAAGAATAATCCATCAGCTCCGCTTTTTTCACTACGTCTGTATACCATTGTGCAAAATCTTCATCCATGCTTGTAATGGATTCTACAAGCTTTTTTTCCTTCGCCATTTTAATCTCCTTTTTCTTTCTACTAATGGATTTATTCTAGCGTCATATTTTGTGGATGTCAAGGGGAACGCACATAGATTCGCGCAATACACCGTGCCAACGCAAAAAACAGAGAAATATGCCTGGATGCCCCAGTTATTTCTCTATTTTTATAAAATCACTGTTTTTAATAAAATCACTCCTGGCAGGCCACGATCTCATAGATCAAAAACACCGAAACCGGCCCCAGCAAAACCCCCGCCGCGCCGTATACATGAATCCCGACGTAAATGCTCATCAGCACCACGATCGGCGGACAGCCCAGCTTTTCCCCGATCAGCCGCGGCTCTAATATCTGGCGCACAAAGCTGCATATCACATACAACACTCCATAAACCGCCGCCAGAATATACTTTCCATTTAAAATATCAATCAACATCCATGGCACAAAGATCGTTCCCGTGCCAATAAAAGGCAGCGCGTCGCACAGCCCGATCCCCATGCCCGCCAAGACCGCATATGGATTTCCCGTTAAGCAAAGCCCCGCGACGCAGATCAGGCTGATGACCAACAAAATAAATATCTGCGCCTTTAAATACGTCCCCGCGGCTGACTTTGCATGCCGCCAGACCTTTAACGCCGCGCCGCCCGTCTGCGAATTGCATACCGCTTCCCGTATCTTTGGATAATCGGTCAATATAAGCAGGCCGGATATGATCGAGATCAACACAATGCTCATAACTGAAAACACCGCTTTCGCATAACCAACGGAATTTTTCAAAAGGTATGGCAGCGCCGTATTGGAAACCCCGGCCCGGACTTTGCTTTCCATTTTCAAAAACAGCGCGTCCGCCTGCCCCAGATCCACTCCGAAGCTTTGCTTTGCCATCTCGCAGCAATCACACACAAACGTACGGATGCTGCCCTGAATGGCATCCGCGTTTTTTGCCAGCGCCGTAAGCTGCGTACAGACAGACCTTCCCACAAAATAGCAGACGGCGCCTGCCGCCGTAAGAATGACCCCTACTGCCAGCATGGATAAAAGGCCGCGCTTCGCCCTTGTTTTTTTCATCAGCTTTTCCACAAGCGGATTTAAGCTCACCGCAAGAAACGCGCCCAGTAAAAAAGGCAGCGCAACCGGCAGGGCGTATTTCATCGCGATATAGACCGCAAATGTGACTGCCGCAATTCGAATTATCTTTTTTATATAATCATCATTCCTTCTCATACAGGCAGTATGTGTGGAACGAAAAGATTTATGAATCGGGGCGGCTGTTACATTTTAGGTAAAATGGGATTTTCTCCCCTTATGGCTTAAACCTTAAACCGGTACCCAACGCCCCAGATCGTTTCAATATACTGGGGTTTTGCGGTATTAAGCTCTATTTTTTCCCGGATCTTTTTAATATGCACCGTGACCGTCGCGATATCCCCTACCGACTCCATATCCCAGATTTCCTTAAACAGCTCCTCCTTTGTAAACACATGGTTCGGGTTTTGCGCCAGAAACGCCAGCAGGTCAAACTCCTTTGTCGTAAACTGCTTTTCTTCTTCATTGATCCAGACGCGCCTTGCCGTTTTGTCAATGCGTATGCCGCGGATCTCTACAATGTCATTTTGCGGCATTCCAGAGCCGATCAAACGCTCATAGCGCGCCAGATGCGCTTTGACCCGCGCCACCAGCTCGCTGGGTGAAAAGGGTTTTGTCACATAGTCGTCCGCTCCAAGCCCCAAGCCCCGGATTTTATCAATATCGTCCTTTTTAGCTGACACCATTAAAATCGGCAGGTTTTTTTGCTCCCGTATCCGCCTGCACACCTCAAACCCGTCCATGCCAGGCAGCATCAGATCTAAGATCACCATATTGTAATCCGACTCCAACACCTTTTTTAACCCCGCGTCCCCATTTGTTTCGATCTCGACCTCAAAACCGCTAAGCTCCAGGTAGTCTTTTTCCAGCTCCGCGATAGACATCTCGTCCTCGATAATCAATATTTTATTCATTCGCAACCTCCTGGTATTTCCTTAGGACAAAATACATGGCTGTGCCTATGGATTCCTTGCTCGTCGCCCATATTTTTCCGCCGTGGTCTTCTATGATCTTTTTTACGATGGAAAGCCCGATCCCGCTGCCTCCGGTCTGGGAATTGCGGGAAGCGTCCGTCCGGTAAAACCGGTCAAAGATATAAGCTAAATCCTTTTGCGCGATGCCTTTTCCATTGTCCTCAATTTCCACCTGGATAAAATCGCCTACGTCTTTTACCCGGATATTGATCTGCCCGTACGCCTTATCCATATATTTAATGGAATTGCCGATAATATTGTCTATCGCGCGCTTTAACTGCTCCGGGTCCGCAATGAGCAATACGTCGTCCGCCGCGTAATTATAATAAGAAAGCCCGATATGCTCGGCTTCCAGCCCAAGCCCGATTTCTTCAATGCAGTCGTTAAAATAATCCACCGCCCGGATACGGTTAAAATTATAAGGAATTCGGTTCGCGTCGATCTGGGAATAAAGCGTCAGCTCATTGATCAGCCTGTCCATATCGTTTGCCTTGCTGTAGATCGTGCGAATATATTTTTCCATTTTTTCAGGCGTATCCGCGACGCCGTCCATGATCCCTTCCACGTAGCCTTTGATCGCCGTGATCGGCGTTTTTAAGTCATGGGAAATGTTGCTGATCAGCTCTCTGTTTTCCTTTTCCGCCGCAAGCTTTTCTTCCGCCGTGTATTTCAAGCGCTCCCGCATTTCCTCAAAGCTGGAGCAAAGCCTGCCGATCTCATCGTCCGCCCCGGTTTCCATCGTAAAATCCAGATTGCCTTCCTTGATATTTTGCGCGGCTTCCCCAAGCCTTCGAATCGGCGTGACGATGCCCCGGTAGATCCATACAGTGATCGCAAGCCCCGTGATCACAAGGATCATGACAATGCAAAACGCCATATCCACGATCAGCACCCGCATCTGCGTGAAATTCATCGAAAAAGCCAATACCTCAATATCCAGCTGCGTCTGGTCAGACACCGGCTTCATCTGGATCAGCCGGATCATAAAAAAAGCAAGCGCCGCAAGCAAGATCGGCACAAACACGATCAACAGGAAAGATATTACAAGTCTCGTCCGTAATCTCATACCGTTCCCCTTCCTGGTTCGCAAACCAAACAGGCCGCCTGGACATTTCGTTTCCAAAACCGCAGAAACAGCCGGCTGCAATCCATAAATAGCTACGTTTATTATCCGAATGAATAAAGACACGATTTATGATTCGAATAAAATACTAATAAGTATTATATCATGCAGTCGGCCGTTTCAAATTAAAATTGCCATAAATTTTATAAACTTTTTCTAAAAATACATTATAAATATTTTTTTAACAGCTCCACTTTATCTAAAGCTTCCCAAGGCAAATCAAGGTCATTTCTGCCAAAATGCCCGTAAGCCGCGGTCGGACGGTAGATCGGCCTTCTTAAATCCAGCATCTTGATAATGCCGGCCGGACGCAGGTCAAAGTTCTCCCGCACAATGTCCACCAGCTTTTCATCGGAAAGCTTGCCCGTTCCAAATGTATGTACCATTACAGAAGTCGGCTGCGCGACCCCGATCGCATAGGAAAGCTGGATCTCGCATTTTTTCGCAAGCCCCGCCGCTACGATATTTTTCGCCACATACCTTGCGGCGTACGCCCCGCTGCGGTCTACCTTTGTGCAGTCTTTGCCGGAAAACGCCCCGCCGCCGTGCCTTGCATATCCGCCATAAGTGTCTACAATGATCTTACGCCCGGTTAAACCCGCGTCTCCATGCGGCCCGCCAATCACAAACCGGCCTGTCGGGTTTATGAAAAATTTCGTGTTTTCATCGATCATTTCTTTCGGAAGCACAGGGTCAAATACATGCTTTTTGATATCCGCATGGATCTGCTCCTGGGTTACGTCCTCGTCATGCTGGGTGGATAACACAACCGCCTCTAACCGTTTCGGCACGCCCGCTTCATCGTATTCCACAGACACCTGGGTCTTGCCGTCCGGCCTTAAATAAGAAAGCGCCCCGGATTTACGGACATTCGTAAGCTGCAACGCCAGCTTGTGCGCCAGGCTGATCGGATACGGCATATATTCTTCCGTTTCATCCGTGGCATAGCCAAACATCATGCCCTGGTCTCCCGCGCCGATGGCTTCCAGCTCTTCTTCGGACATTTTATTTTCCCGCGCTTCCAGCGCCTTATCCACGCCCATCGCGATATCCGCGGACTGCTTGTCGATCGCCGTAAACACCGCGCACGTATTGCCGTCAAACCCAGTCCTTGCATCATTATAGCCAATTTCATTCACCGTCTTACGCACGATCGCAGGGATATCCAGCTGCGCTTTTGTCGTGATCTCACCGGTCACTAATATAAACCCGGTGCAGCTTGCGGTCTCGCAGGCCACACGGCTCATTGGGTCCTGTGCCATGCATGCGTCTAATATCGCGTCGGACACCGCGTCGCACACCTTATCCGGATGCCCTTCTGTAACGGATTCCGAGGTAAATAATAATTTTTCCATACTGTTCCTTTCTGAATTTGAAATTCTGAAATAATCTTATGCCCATTTGCATCGAGTAGGGAAAGATCTTTCTTTCCCTACTCGCGCGCCGGGCGCCCGTCAGCTTTGCTGACAAATTTCACTTGGGCGCCCGTGTGCATAAAAAAACAGGTTCGCTGATAAGCGGACCTGACTCCAAGATAGAAACCATTAAATCATCAAATCCTCTTATTGTTCGATCACTCGCTCAGGTTGGCACCTTCCTTTCTGGGGGGTTGCCGTGACTTCACAGATCCTTTGTATCTCCATCACTCTGAATAAGAGAAGTATCGTATGCAATTTTCGAATTTTCAAATCTAACTGCTACAAACAATACAATATTTTATCAGAAAAGTCAATGCTAAATATTGACATTTTACCCTAAAAATTTCATAATTAATGTTGGAGACAACTTACATTTTTAAACGGCAGTATTTTCTGCAATCAGTTAGGAGTGGTAACCCATGAGCAAAACATATTCACAGGCTGTAAAAGAAAGCCCGGAATTTATGCATTTCCAGGTGGATTTCGCAAAATGCATGAATGAGTTAAAACAATACTACGATCTATTATTATCCGGCAGTTACGAAGCCCCGGCAGATCTAATGACGCAGGTCAACGACATGATAAAGCCCGGGCAGACCACCGTCGATTTTTTCGATATGCTGCATAATACCCGTTCCTCCGACGACAGCGTCTACGCGCACTGTGTCAATGTCGCCCTGATCTCGCGCATGATCGGCAAATGGCTAAAATACCCTGTCGAAGAGCTGGATACGCTAACCCTTGCCGGGCTTTTGCACGACATTGGAAAAACAAAGATACCGTCCGAGGTTTTAAATAAGCAAGAAAAGCTGACCGATGAAGAATTTGCCTTAATGTGCTCACATTCCCAGCTTAGCTTTGACATTTTAAACCCTCTTCCGATCGACGCGCATATCAAATACGCCGCCCTGATGCACCACGAGCGCTGCGACGGCTCCGGATACCCGAACCATTATACGACAGATGAAATTGACGATTGCGCGCATTTGATCGCGATCGCGGACGTTTACGACGCAATGACCGCCGCAAGAGCCTACCGCGCCCCGCTTTGTCCATTCCAGGTAATTGCAGAATTTGAAAAAGACGGACTGCAAAAATATAAACCAAAATTTATTCTTACATTTTTACAGCATATTGCGTCGACTTATCAAAACAACCATGTGTTGCTAAGCGATGGTCGCGCCGCGAACATCGTGCTGTTAAACCAAAACCGCCTGTCCAAGCCGTTGGTGCAGCTGGACAACGGGGACTGCCTTGATCTGGCTACGTCCGATCTATATATATCAGCAATTATTTAGCCGAAATTTATTTTTTTGCATTTAAATTTTGCTGTTTTTCTATTTACAAACCATCAAAAAGAGAGAACCTTGCCTGCACGCCGCACGGCGGGCAGGAGCAAAGCCCTCTCTTTTTAATAGTTTCATCCGCTTATTCATCCCACTTTTAATTTAAACTTTTGAATTTCCTTTTCTGAGCTTACCTTTTCGATCTGGGCGCCAATGCCGCAAAGCTTCTTTTCAAACTGCTCATAGCCCCGCTCTACATAATGGATATTGTCCACGACCGTAACCCCTTCCGCCGCAAGACCCGCGATCACAAGCGCCGCGCCCGCCCGCAGATCCGGCGCGCTGACCCTTGCGCCCATATAGTTTGGCACGCCGTTTATGATCGCGATGCTGCTTTCCACTTTAATATTGGCTCCCATCCTTGCCAGCTCATCGACATAACGGAAGCGGTTTTCAAAAATGCTCTCCGTCACCGTGCTCGTGCCCTGGGCGATCCCAAGCAGCACGGACATCTGGGGCTGCATATCCGTAGGAAAGCCCGGATACGCCAGCGTCGTAACCTGCGTATGGCGCATCGGCCCCGGGGATATGACCCTGACCGCGTCGTCCATCTCATGCACCTGGCAGCCAACCTCAACCAGCTTTGCGGAAGTGGCTTCCAAATGCTTTGGGATCACATTTTTTACAGTCACATCTCCCTTTGTGGCTGCGGCGGCAAACATAAAGGTGCCGGCTTCTATCTGATCTGGTATGATGGAATATTCGGTTGCATGGAGTTTTTGCACGCCAAAAATACGGATCACGTCGGTTCCCGCGCCACGGATGTTTGCGCCCATGCTGTTTAAAAAGTTTGCCACATCCACGACATGCGGCTCCTTGGCTGCATTTTCAATGATCGTTTTTCCTTCCGCCATCGCGGCCGCCATCATAATGTTGATCGTGGCGCCAACAGAAACCTTATCCAGATAAATATGCGTTCCAAAAAGACGCTCCGCCTGCGCCACGATCAGCCCGTGTTTTATGGTAACGTCCGCCCCAAGCGCGCGAAAGCCCTTTAAATGCAGATCGATCGGACGGCTTCCAATATCGCAGCCCCCCGGCAGCGCCACCTCCGCATGGTTGTATTTCCCAAGCAGCGCGCCAAGCAGATAATATGACGCGCGGATACGCTTAATGCACTCATATTCCACGCGAAGCTCCTGTATAAGCGAGCCGTTGATCTTTACCGTGTGCTCATCCAGCCGGTCAATTTTTGCGCCAATCCCCTGCATAGCGTCTAAAAGCACATTGATATCCCGTACATCCGGAAGATTTTCAATTGTAACAGTTTCATCCGTCATAATGGCGGCTGCCAGAATCGCAAGCGCTGCGTTCTTGGCCCCTCCAATCTCAACTTCACCAATCAGCGGTATACCGCCTTTAATCACATAATACTGTTCCATATCACACCTCTATCTATCAATGCTTTGAAATCCCGTCATCTGCCAATATCAAATTTTCCATCCATATTTTTCAAAAGTCTTTCATAAAATATCAAAAACGGAAAAAAATTTCATAAAAAACATTCCGCTAACACGTAATTATAGTAGAGCGTTTTCTTATTTGTCAAGCCTTACTGGACAATTATGGCAGATTCCATACTTTATCAAAAAACTTTTTGGAATGAACTGTTCATATTGCCAATATTTTATTATAAGTATATTGCAAACATCTGTAAAGAACACGGAACGAGCGCGAATGAATCTGCTAATTTATGTTATTCTACAAATGATTAATGGTTCCTGTTTTCTAGAGCGTATTTGAAAATTGCTTTCTGCCAGATGTGCTTCACACTTTGTGGAGGATTTGTCCCAAATTTAGGAGGCATAGTGGGCTATGTGAACTAAATTTAGAGCAAATCCTCCGCGAAGTGGGGAGTGCAGATGGCTGGAATGAATTTTCAAACACGCTCTAGCGTTATTTTGCAAACTGGCTGTTATAAAGCGTCGCGTAAAAGCCTTTTTTGGCAAGCAATTGTGAATGCGCGCCCTGTTCGATGATCTGCCCGTCCTTCATGACTAAGATCACGTCCGCGCCTTCGATCGTCGAAAGCCTGTGCGCCACAATAAAACTTGTCCTGCCCCGCATCATTACGGCAAAGGCATTTTGGATCTTCATTTCCGTACGCGTATCGATTGAAGAGGTCGCTTCGTCTAAGATCAGCATTGGCGGCAGGCTAAGCATGACGCGCGCGATGCACAAAAGCTGCTTTTGCCCCTGCGACAGGTTTCCGCCGTCCTCCGTAATCTGCGTATCGTAGCCATCCGGCAGTCTTTTAATAAAGCTATGGGCATGGGCCGCCTTTGCCGCCTGTTCCATTTCCTCACGGGACGCGTCCGGCTTTCCCATACAGATATTTTCCCGCACCGTGCCGCTTCGCAGCCAGGTTTCTTGCAACACCATGCCATAGGACGCTCTTAAACTCTCCCTTTTGATATCCCGGATATCCGTGCCGCTTACAAAAATCGCCCCTGCGTCAACGTCATAAAAACGCATCAAAAGATTGATCAGCGTGGTTTTCCCGCATCCGGTCGGCCCTACGATCGCAACCCGCTGCCCCGGACGCACCTTTAAATCAAAATCCTCAATTAATTTTTTATTTTCGGTGTAAGAAAAGCTTACATGCGAAAGCGTAACGCTACCGTCCGCATCCGTAAGCGTCCGCGCGTCCGCCTTATCCGGTTCCTGCGGCTTTTCCTCGATAAATTCAAACACCCTGGCCGCGCAGGCAAGCGCGTTTTGCAATTCTGTGATCACGCCGGATATTTCGTTAAAAGGCTTTGTATACTGGTTGGCATAGCTTAAAAAACAGGAAAGCTGCCCGACGCTCAACCGTCCGCCGATCGCGGCCATTGCGCCAAAAATGCCTACCCCGGTATATACCAGGCTGTTGACAAACCGGGTGGACGGATTTGTGATAGAGGAAAAAAAGATCGCCCGAAGGGAATATTTTTCAAGGTCCGCGTTGATATCGTCAAACCGCTCTAATACGTTTTTCCCCTGTCCAAACGCCTGCACGACCTTTTGGTTTCCCACCATTTCATCGACCAAAGCCGTCTGCATCCCACGGCTTTTGGACTGGCGCTGGAACATCTGATACGTATTTTTCGCGATAAACGCCGCTACAAATAAAGACACCGGAGTGACCACGACTACGACCGCCGTGATCGCCACATTTACCGAAAGCATAAAGCCAAGCGTGCCGATAATTGTTAAAACGCCCGTAAACAATTGCGTAAAACCCATTAATAACCCGTCCGCGAACTGGTCTACATCCGTGATCAAGCGGCTTGCGATCTCTCCCGTAGAATGCGCGTCTAAATATTTTAGCGGCAAGATTTCCAGCTTTCGAAACGCCTTATGGCGGATATCCCGCACGACCTGGTAGGTGATCTGGTTATTGATCACATTCATCAGCCATTGGGCGAGAGCCGTTACAGCGATCAAGATCGCGGCCCTTTTTAAAATCATCCGAATGCCCGCAAAATCAACCGCCCCTTTTGCCAGGATCAGATCTACCGCATCGCCGATCAAAATCGGAAAATACAGCGACGCAAACACGCTGACCGCCGCAAATAATAAGGACAGCAATACTAAAATCCAGTACTTACGTATATAGACAAGGATCTTTTTTAAGGTCTGCATCCCCTTTTTCGGGGAGCCATTTTCATATGCCCCTTTCATGGCGCTTCCCCCTTTCGAAACTGGGATGCGTAGATCTCCTGATAAACGCCGCAGGTTTCTAGCAATTCCTCATGCGTTCCAACGCCCGCCGCCTTTCCGTCGTCTAACACGACAATAAAGTCCGCCGACTGCACGGAAGAAGTCCTTTGCGACACGATGATCACCGTCGGGTCATAATCCAGCTCCCGCAGGGATTTTCGAAGCTTCGCGTCCGTCGCATAGTCAAGCGCGCTGGCGCTGTCGTCCAAGATCAAAATTTCCGGCTTTCTGACCAGCGCCCTAGCGATCGTAAGCCGCTGGCGCTGTCCGCCGGAAAAGTTTCTTCCGCCCTGCTCCACCGGCTCGTCCAAGCCAAGCTCTTTTGATAAAATAACGTCCTTTGCCTGGGCGGACGCAGCAGCCGCCAAAAGCTGCGCGTCATTTGCATCCCCGTTGCCCCATTTTAAATTATCCCGTATCGTCCCCTGGAACAATACCGCTTTTTGCATGACAATGCCGATCTTGCTTCGAAGGGAATCGATCTCGTCTTGCGTCTGATAGCTGCGCACGTCGACTCCGTTTACCTTTACGCTTCCTTTTGTAACGTCATAAAACCTTGGGATCAAATGAACCAGCGTGCTTTTCCCGGAGCCTGTGCCTCCTATGATGCCGACGGTCTGCCCCTTTTTTATCTTCAGATTTATATCGCTGATCGCGCTTTCCCCGGACTTATGGTAGGACATGCTGACATCCGAAAATTCCACAGAATATAAATCCGAATTTAATTCTGAATTTAATTTTCTATTTTGCTGTTCTTTTGAAAATTCACCATATTCCTCCATCCCCTCTTCCACTTCAAGGATGTCCGACACGCGCTTGCCGCAGGCAATGGCTTTGGTCACGCTTACGATTAGATTGGCAAGCTTGATAAGCTCCACTAAGATCTGGGACATATAATTTACAAGCGCGACCACTTCCCCCTGGGTAATGTAGCCCGTGTCCACGCGCACCGCCCCGGTCCAGACCAGCGCAAGCGTCGCCAGATTGATAATGATATAGGTAAGGGGGTTTGTCAGCGCGGAAATCCGCCCGACATACTGCTGCCCGCGGTTTAGCGTCTGGTTTTTTTCATCAAAATTTCGGATCTCCTCTTTTTCCATATGAAACGCCCGGATGACCCGAACGCCCGTTAAGTTTTCCCTGACAAGCGCCATAATGCCATCCAGCGCGCCCTGCACCTTTTTATAAAGCGGGATGCTTACGCACATCACGCCAAATACCACATGGGATAAAAGCGGTATCGCCACGACAAAAATAAGCGCCGCCTTTACATCCACGGTAAACGCCATAACCATCGCGCCAAACACGATAAACGGCGAGCGCAAAAACAGACGTAAAAACAGGTTTATGCCCGCCTGCACCTGGTTAATGTCGCTTGTCATGCGCGTCACGAGCGTGGAAGCTCCAATCTGATCCATCTTAGAAAAGGACAGCTTTTGGATATGGGAAAACATCGTATGCCTAAGCTTTGTAGCCATGCCTACCGCAGCCTTTGCCGCAAAAAACTGCGCCGTCAAAGAGCAGGCAAGCCCGATCACGCCAAGCGCGATAAGAACCATGCACATGCGGATCACGTACGCCTTATCTCCGTTTGCGATGCCCACATCGATGACCGCCGCCATCACAAGCGGCACCGCCAGCTCAAACGCCGCCTCCAGCATTTTAAACGCCGGAGCCAAAATACTCTCTTTCTTATAATCGCTTAAAAAAGATAAAATCGTTTTCATGTCTTATTCCGCCGCAGTATTTTCCGTTCCAGCTTCATCTCCCGCTGTTGTATTTTCCGTTCCGGCTGTCGTGTCCTGCGTTCCAGTTGTTGTATCCTCTGCCCCCGCTGTCGTGTCCTGCGTTCCAGTTGTTGTATCCTCTGCCCCCGCTGTCGTGTCCTGCGTTCCAGATTCATTTCCAGTTGTTGTATCTCCTGCGCCTGACGCGTCATCTGTCGTAGTCTGCGCCTGTTTTACGGTATAGAGCTCGTCGAAATGAACCTTGTCCCATTCTTTCTCGTTAATTTCCCACTTGCACTTTTCTTTGTATCCTTCTATTACTTCATTGTATTTTTCTGTGCGCCTTTTGGATAAGATCGACTCTTTTTTCGTCTTTGCCGCTTCCTTATCGTCTGTGGAATCCATATGGATGACATAATAAGCTACGTCAGATTCCGCAAGGGTGTTTAAAAACTGTCCTTCCTTTAGCTCGTCCGCCGCCTTTAACACCGCCTGGTCCATGCTTGTGGTGTTTTCATCCTTTTTTAAGTCCCCTTCCCCATAAGAGCAGGTATTAACCGTATAGCCTTCTTTTTCCGCCGCGACGGACAGATCGTTTGCCACCGCGTCTAAAAACGCCTGCGCTTTTTGCTTTGCCGCTTCCTCCGCGTCCTGTGTCTTATCCTCGTCACTATCGTCCGTTAATGTATCGTCATCCGTCTGGGTGTCCGCGCTTGGGCTTTTATCAAACATTACATAACTGAATGTCTTTTGCGCACACTCCTTCTCGCTGACGTTTGTGTCAATGCCCGCTTCGATCGCCGCGCGCATCTTCGTCTGGATCTTACGCAGGCGCAGCATTTCCTCTACAGTCTGCTGCGTCGCGCCCATGACTTTTGCGGCGGCCTCGCTGTTATCCGTTAAAAACTGCGTCGCCGCAGCCGTGATCGCCTGCTTTTCCTCGTCGGTCAGCGCCACTTCATAATCTGTCGCGTGGGCGTCCAAAAGGTAATATTCCTGCAAATCCTCCATCACGCTTTTTTTCACCGAGTCCGTCATCGTCGTCCCGTCCCCGGAATCCTTATCCCACATATCCTCCCCATAATAAGCCAGCAGGGAAGAATCCATTAAAACCGCCTGATATTGCGCCATAAAATTGGCAGTCCCCATCGAGATCTCTTTTCCATCGAGAGTTGCCGCGACCGCCTGCGCGTTTACCTGCTTTCCACAGCCAGCTGTCGCAAAAGCCGGCAGCAGAACCGCTGAAAGCAGCACACATACTATTTTTTTCAATTTCATGAATCATTGCCTCCTTATTTTTATCACATTATAGTGCAAATATGCATGAACCGCAAGTTTTTTATGCACCCGCCATGGGGGCCGCTTATAACAGCAGCCCCTCCATCGCGTCTACAAGCCGCGTGGACAGCGCTAACGCGTCCGCTTTCTTCTCGCGGCTGTTTTGCTTCATATTATATACAAACACCGGATTTTTCGCATTTGGCGTAAACGTAAGCTTTCCTTCCTGCTGCCTTACGATCTCCGGGATCTTTGCGGCGTCCAAAAGCGCCCGCTCGTACAGGATCAGGCGAAGCGTTTTGTCTTTTTGTGTAATCTCCTTTATATAAGCGCGATGCGCCCTGGCTTTAAGCTGCGCGATGCAAAGCAGGTTCTGCACGGATTTTGGCGGGTCGCCAAAGCGGTCGATCAGCTCCTCTGTCATCTCATCCGCTTCCTCCTGCGTCTGGATGCCCGCCACCCGTTTGTAAATATCCAGCTTTTGAAATTCATCCTGGATATAAGATAACGGGATATACGCGTTCACATCCAGGTCGATCGATGTCTCAAACTCTTCCTCCGGCTGGATTCCTTTCGCCTGCTTGACCGCTTCGTTTAACATCTTACAGTACAGGTCATACCCGACGGCTTCCATATGCCCGCTTTGCTGGGCGCCAAGCAGGTTTCCCGCGCCGCGGATCTCAAGGTCGCGCATTGCGATCTTAAAGCCGCTGCCCAGCTCCGTAAATTCCTTTATCGCCGCAAGCCGCTTTTCCGCGACTTCCTTTAGCATCTTATCCCGCTTATACAGCAAAAACGCATAGGCCGTCCGGTTGGAGCGCCCGACCCTTCCCCGCAGCTGGTACAGCTGGGACAGCCCCATATTATCCGCGTCCTGTATGATGATCGTATTGACATTCGAAATATCTAATCCTGTTTCAATAATCGTCGTCGATACCAGCACGTCAATCTCTCCATTGATAAACTGGTACATGATATTTTCCAGCTCCCGCTCTTTCATCTGCCCGTGGGCAAACGCGACGCTTGCGTCCGGCACAAGGGTCTGCACCTTTAGCGCCACATCCTCAATCTGGTTGACGCGGTTAAACACAAAATAAACCTGCCCGCCCCGGGCAAGCTCCCGCACAATGGCCTCCCGAATCATTTCCTCGTTGTATTCCATCACATAGGTCTGGATCGGCACCCGGTCTACCGGCGGCTCTTCCAAAACGCTCATATCCCGAATTCCGATCAGGCTCATATGCAGCGTTCTTGGGATCGGGGTCGCCGTTAACGTTAACACGTCCACCGTCGTTTTCAGCTTTTTGATCTTTTCTTTATGGGTCACGCCAAAGCGCTGCTCCTCGTCAATGACCAAAAGGCCCAGATCCTTGTAGGAAACGTCCTTTGACAACACCCGGTGCGTCCCGACTACGATGTCCACCAGCCCTTTTTTCACATTTTCTATCGTTTTTTTCTGTTGCGCGGACGTGCGAAAACGGCACAGCAGATCCACCGTGACCGGAAAATCCTGCATCCGCTGCACAAAATTATTGTATACCTGCTGCGCCAAAATCGTCGTCGGAGCCAGGTATACGACCTGCTTGCTCTCCTGCACCGCCTTAAACGCCGCGCGGATCGCGATTTCCGTCTTTCCGTATCCCACGTCCCCGCAAATGAGCCGGTCCATGATCTTCGGGCTTTCCATATCCCGTTTGGTCGCTTCAATGGCAAGCGTTTGATCTTCCGTTTCCTCAAACGGGAACAATTCTTCAAATTCTCTCTGCCATACGGTATCCGGGCCGTATACATACCCTTTATGGTTTTCCCTTGCGGCATAAAGCTGCACAAGCTCTCCCGCGATCTCCTTGACCGCCGTGCGCACTTTCGTCTTTGTCTTTTTCCATTCCGGGCTGCCAAGCGTATTTAGCTTTGGCTTTCCCGCGTCGGAGCCGGCGTATTTTTGGATCATATCAAGCTGAGTCGCAAGTATATACAGCGTGCCGCCCTTGTCATATTCAATCTTAATATAATCTTTTGTAACGCCCTCCACTTCGATTTTATCCATGCCGCGGTAAATGCCAAGCCCATGGTTTTCATGCACGACATAGTCCCCGACATTTAAATCCGAAAAACTGGCGATCTTTTCCCCTTCATAAACCCGCCGTCTTTTCTTTTTCTTTTTTTCCGTGCCAAAAATATCGCTTTCGGAAATGACGACAAATTTTAAATACGGGTACTCATAGCCCTTTTTTACCTTGCCATATAAAACCATGACTTCCTGGGGCTTTACAATATGGTCATAATCCTGGGTATAAAACGCGTTCAGCCCTTCACCCGCTAAATCCTCCGCCAGCCTTTTTGCCCTCGTATTAGATCCAGATAATAAAATCACCTTATAATTTTTCTTTTTATACTGCTGCAAATCCTTGATCAACAGTTCAAAGCTGTTGTTGTATGGATTTACCGTACGCGTTTGCACCGAATAGACTTTTTTTATGCGCAGATCCTGCACTTTCATTTCCAATGTCGCAAACGCTACGGTATGCAGGCTCTCAAGGCGGGCGAGTATCTCCTTTGCGCGGTAAAGCGTTTCCATCTGTCCCGGAAGGATATAGCCCTTTTCCAGCCGTTGCTCCATGCTTTCAATAAACTCTTTTTCCACGGCCTCTCCATGCTGCACGATATGGTTTGGCTCGTCTAAAATCACAAGCGTATGCGACAGGTCAAAGTAATCAAAAAAAGAAACCGTATCTTCAATAAAATAATTTAAAAAAACATCCATATTGGCATTCACGCCAAGCTGCATCACTTCTTCTATAAAAGCCTCTGTAGACTCCTTTAGCCTTGCGGCTTCCTCGGTTTTCATCCTCCTTCGCAGCTTTTCCACGGTCTGCCTTGCTTCCTCCTGGATACGCCGAATGCCTTTCTCTTTTTGCTCCTTTGTCAGTACAAACTCGTTTGTCGGATAGATCTTGATCTTATCCAGGTTTTCGATCGACCGCTGGCTTAACGCGTCAAAACTTCTGATAGAATCGATCTCATCTCCCCAAAGCTCGATCCGGTACGGGTTATCCTCCGTCAGCACATAAACGTCCAAAATCCCTCCGCGCACAGCAAACTGCCCCGGCGCCTCCACCTGGTAATTTCTTTCATATCCCATGAACGCCAAGTCCTTTTGTATCTGCGCCATATCCAAACGCGCGCCCGCCTCCAAAGTTCGGATCACGGACAAAAACCCGTCCGGCGGCGCCATGCGGTTCATAAGCGCGTCAAAGGTCGTAACGACTGTGCAGCCCTGCCCGTCCGAAAGCAGCTTTAGCGTCTCCACCCGTTCTCTTTCCAGCTCATTGCCCCTGATATCCGACTGGTAAAATAAAATATCCTTCGAAGGAAAATAGCGGACAGACTTATCAAAAAAACGGTATTCCTCGCAAAATTCCCTTGCCCGCTGCTCCGTAAACGTAACGATCAGCCGGCTGTCCTTTTGATCGCCCAGCCAGTATGCCATATGCATCTTCTGGGAATCAATACAGCCAGCCAGCTCCCATACGCCTATTCTCGCCTCATCATGCAGCCTTTCTTTCAGTTCCCGAAATTCCAGCTGTGCCAAAAGCGGCTCTATAAATGCATCCATATGACTCCTGTCCCCTTTTACTCTTTCCTGTTTTTTTTCTGATTATAACGGTTCATCGCCCCTTCAATGTCTCCAGACACGATCGCCTCTGCCGCCCCCACCGCGTCTGATATCGCCTGCTCTATCAGCTCACGCTCCTCATCCGAAAACCGGCTAAGCACATAGTCCGCAAGATCCCAGTGCGGCGGCTTTGCTCCGACCCCGATCTTTATGCGGAAAAATTCCTGGGTTCCAAGATCTTCGATGATGCTTTTGATCCCGTTATGCCCTCCCGCGCTGCCTTTTTTTCGAATCCTCAAATTTCCAGGCTCTAAACTGATATCGTCATAGACCGCCAAAAACTCAAAGGCCGGATCTAATTTATAAAAGCGGATAAGCTCCCCTATCGCTTCCCCGCTAAGGTTCATATAGGTCATAGGCTTTACAAGCAAAACCTTTTGACCTGATAGAAAGCCGCTCCCGACAAGCGCGCGAAATTTTGACTCTGACAGGGAAATCCCGTGTTTCTTAGCCAGAGCGCCTATCGTGTCAAATCCAACGTTATGCCTTGTTTTATCATACTTTGGGCCGGGGTTGCCCAATCCCGCTATCAATATCATCTGTCTTGCTCCATTCTTATATTCCGTTTATCCTTACCCTAGTTTACATTATTTTTCCGCATTTGTCATCTTTTAAAATCAATTTCATATACATATTCCAAGTATGCGATCGCTTTTTGTATGGTTGAGCCAATGAAACGATTTTTATCCAAACAGTTTTTATCCAAACAGTTTTTTTCCAAGCAGTTTTTTTCCAAGCAGTTTTTTTCCAGGCGCGCCGTTTGTGTTTTCCTTGTCCTCCTTCTTGGAACCCCCGCCGCGCTTTTTTATCAAAGCTTAAAACCTTCCGGCGCCGCCCCCTATTCAGACAGCCCGGCAAATGCAAGCGCAGACTTTATGGAATCCGGTTTTAAGGAATCTGATTATATCAAATGGGTCGATTTTAAAGTGACAAGCGCCGCTATGAGCGACGCGTGCCAGTATGACGTCAAAGCGCATGAAGCGGGCATAAAGCTTGACTGGATCTGCCTGCTTGCGGCGCTCGGCGTAAAATACGGCGGGGATTTTAAAAACTATAAAAAATCCGATATGGACGCTCTCGCGCAGCCCATCTTAAATAAGGAAGCGACTATGGAAGAGCTTGCCAAAACAAAATACTACGGCTACTACAACCAGGCTTACCACGCCGTATTAGGCGGCATGCTGGGAGAATACGAAAGCGACGGGAAAAAATTCTATGGCTTAAAGGCATTTTCCCCGATCGCAAAAGGCTTCCCTTATTCGGATTACGACGACTTTGGCGCATCCAGGTCTTTTGGCTTTCGCAGGCAGCACCTGGGCCACGATATGATGGGGCAGATCGGCACGCCGATCATCGCGGTGGAATCCGGTTACGTGGAATGCCTTGGCTGGAACCGTTACGGCGGCTGGCGCATCGGCATCCGCAGCTTTGATAAAAAACGCTATTATTATTATGCCCACCTTCGTCAGGATTTCCCGTACTGCAAGTCCTTAAAATGTGGCAGCGTCGTCACCGCCGGAGACGTGATTGGCTATATGGGCCATACCGGATACAGCGATAAGGAAAATGTAAACAATATCGACATCATCCACCTGCACTTTGGTATGCAGCTGATATTTGACGAATCCCAAAAAGACGGGAATAACGAAATCTGGATCAGCTGTTATGAGCTTGCGCGCTTTTTATCCCAAAACCGGAGCGAAGTCGCAAAGGAGGAATCTACGAAAGAATGGCGGCGCACAATACCTATGGTTGACCCGGCGGTGGGCGCATTTGAAAAAAACCGGAAAAATCCGAACAGCCTGGCAAAACCAGGCAAAAACTAGAAAAGCTGTCATGCAGCATGCGCCATGACAGCCTATTAACAGATACATTTTAAGACTTTTTTCATACGGCTGGCGAGACATATACGCAAGCCGTATCAACTGTACATTAGACTATAACCAGAACGAGCGTTACCTTCCGCTTACGCTTCCAGTAACGAGCCGTCATAATATCAATTTTGCCAAACTTCCGCTTCGCGCCAGCTATTCGCCGCCCGCTTCTTCCACGTCCGCTTCGCCTGTGTCGTTTTGATACGCTTCCAAAATGATATTTTGGATCATATCCCTTGTTTCCGAATTGATTGGATGAGCGATATCGCGAAACTCACCATCAGAAGCCTTTCTGCTCGGCATTGCAATGAATAAGCCTTTCACCCCTTCAATCACCTTGATATCATGTACGACAAACACCTCATCAATTGTGATGGAGACTACCGCTCTCATCTTCCCTTCTTTTTCAACTTTTCGGACTCGGACATCAGTTATCTTCATTATCTTTCGCCCCTTTCTCCTGCTTTTGATTATTAAGGTATTTTACACTAAATGCTATACCTTTCATTATTGTCTTCTACTACTATTTTCACATCGGTATCGCCACAATAATAAGTATTCGCTTTCAGTGTCCCGCGGCTTTCCACAATACAATTTTCAATATGCGTATTGTCCCCGATATAGACCTCGTTTAAAATGATCGAATTTTTGATCACACAGTTCTTGCCTACAAACACTTCCTTAAACAAGACTGAATTTTCCACCTTGCTGTTGATGATGCATCCGCTTGAAACCAAGCTGTTGCGCACCTCTGACCCCATATTGTATTTCGCCGGCGGAAGGTCGTCCACCTTTGAATAAATATGCGGATAATCCCTGAAAAAGAACCTGCGCACCTCCGGTTTTAAGAAATCCATGTTTGTCCGGTAATAGGACTCGGCTGTCGAAATATTGCTCCAATACCCTTCCAGCTTATATCCATACATGCGTTTTAAGTTTTTGTACCGGATCAGTATGTCTGTTACAAAATCATTCCTGCCTTCCTGGGCGCAATGCTCTAACAGGTCGATCAAAAGCCTCCTGCGGATAATGTAAATCCCCGTGGAAACCGTAAGGGAATTTGCCACCATCGGCTTTTCCTCAAATTCCACGATCCTGGAATCCTCATTCATTTTAACCAGCCCGTAACGGCTGACATCTTCAGATGGCTCCATATCCTTTACGACGATCGTTACGTCCGCCTTTTTTTCGATATGGTAATCCAGGATCTTATTATAATCTATTTTGTATACACAATCCCCGCTTGTAATAATGACATACGGCTCATGGCAGCGCTTTAGGAAATCGATGTTTTGATACATCGCGTCCGCCGTCCCACGGTACCACCAGCTGTTGTCGGCTGTAACCGTAGGCGTAAACACATACAGGCCACCCTGCTTCCTGCCAAAATCCCACCATTTCGAAGAGCTTAGGTGCTCATTTAAGGAACGCGCATTATACTGCGTCAGTACGGCGACTGTCTGTATCTGTGAATTTGCCATATTGCTCAAGGCAAAATCGATACAACGGAAGCTCCCGCCAATCGGCATCGCGGAGATCGCCCGCTTTCTGGACAGCTCCCTCATGCGGTTATTGTTGCCGCCGGCTAAAATCAACCCCAATGCTTTCATTCCATCTCACCTGCCTTTATAATAGAATTGCCGCTTGCAAGCAGGCCGTCCGGATAATCCTCCCAAACCGTCTCGCCAAGGATCGCCGTATTGCGTCCGATCCTGACATTTGGCGGTATTACGGAACCTTCTCCGATGGTCGCAAGGTCAAATGCGTAGACCTTTGGATTGTAGCTGTTTTGCGCATATTCCCCAACGCCGATCTGGGCATGGTCGCCTACGACCGTGCTTTCCGCAATAATGCCTTTGTCCACCAAAACGCCTGTCCCAATCTGGACATCCTTCATGATAATGGAATTGCGCACGATAGAGCCTTTCCCGATCGTTACGCCGCATCCTACAATAGAGCTGTACACTTCTCCGTATATATCGCTGCCCTCTCCGATCAGGCTTTTTTCCACGATCGCTTCAGGGGAGATGTACTGAGGTTCTATCATATCACACTTTGTATAAATTTTCCAGTACTTTTCATATAAATTAAATTCTGGTATCAGGTCAATCAGTTCCATGTTGGCTTCCCAGTAAGAGCCAAGCGTCCCTACGTCTTTCCAATAGCCATTGTACTCATACGCGGACATCCGAAATCCTTTGCCGTGCAGGTATGGGATAATGTGCTTGCCAAAGTCGCAGTTGGACTGGCCCTTAAGCGCCAAAAGCGCGTCCTTTAGCACTTTCCAGCTGAAAATATAAATCCCCATGGACGCTAAGTTGCTCCTTGGATGCTCGGGCTTTTCCTCAAAATCTATGATCTTCTTATGCTCGTCTGTGATCACTACGCCAAACCTCCCCGCTTCCTCGATCGGAACCGGCATCGCGGCGATCGTGACGTCCGCCTGATTCGCCTTATGAAAATCCAGCATCTCTTCGTAGTCCATCTTATAAATATGGTCCCCGGATAAGATCAGCACATATTGCGGATTGTAATTTTCCATATAGTTCAGATTCTGGAAGATCGCATTCGCCGTACCCGTGTACCATTCGCTTTCCTCGCTTTTTTCATATGGCGGCAATACCGTAACTCCTCCATTGTTCCGATCTAAGTCCCATGGTATGCCAATACCAATGTGTGAATTTAATCGAAGCGGCTGATACTGCGTTAACACGCCTACGGTATCTATACCAGAATTAATACAGTTGCTAAGCGGGAAATCAATAATCCGATACTTTCCGCCAAATGCTACCGCAGGCTTTGCCACTTTGGACGTTAGTACCCCAAGGCGGCTCCCCTGTCCACCGGCCAACAGCATGGCTATCATTTCTTTACAAACCATCTTGTTCACCCCTCGTTCTAGTACTCTGTTTTATATATGAGTAGTATAACATAACCGATTGAAAATGTACATTATTTTTCACAATATTTTTCTTATTTGCAAGAATATTTTGTCACATCAGACAAATTAACCGGATATTCCCAGCTTTTTTTCTACAGAATGGTGAAAACGTCAGAAATAAATTGCAAAACAGACAGATATGTTTATAATATTATTAGGCTTTATTAATATCAAAGATTGTGCAGGTGTAAATATGTATAAAATCAATTTTGAAAAACCAGTCCCAGTCCATTTTATCGGCATCGGCGGCATCAGCATGAGCGGGCTTGCAAGGATCCTTTTAACAAAAGGTTTTCCGGTATCCGGCTCCGACCTTAAGGAATCCGCCTTAACGAAACAGCTGGCGCGGGACGGCGCGGCAATTTCTTACAGCCAGCGCGCCGAAAACATTGACCCAAAAACAAAACTTGTAATTTATACCGCGGCTGTCCACGACGACAACCCGGAGCTTGCGGCCGCAATTTCTTTAGGCGTCGAAACGATCACAAGGGCGCAGCTGCTTGGACAAATCATGGAGGGCTTCGAAAGCTCCATCGCGATTGCCGGCACCCATGGCAAAACCACGACGACTTCCATGCACACGCAGATACTGCTCGCGGCGCAGACCGACCCTACCGTATCCGTGGGCGGAGTTTTGCCATCTATAAACGGCAATATCCGCATCGGGCAGTCTGAATATTTTGTGACGGAGGCATGTGAATATACAAACAGCTTTTTGCATTTATATCCAAAATACAGCGTTATATTAAATATAGAAGCGGAGCATCTTGATTTTTTCAAAGGCGGCACCCGACAGATCCGGGAATCCTTTTTACAATTCGCCTCCCAGACAAAAAAAGACGGGGCTGTCATTTTAAACGGGGAAATCGACAACGTTTTCGATTTCAAAAAAGAGCTTGGGCGCAGGGCTGTTACATACGGCTTTGACGATTCCAACGATTTTTACGCGCAAAACATCTCTTATAATGAAACAGGCTGCGCCAGCTTTGACCTGTATTCCCATAAAAAGAAGCTTTTTTCCATAAGCCTGTCCGTTCCGGGACGGCATAATGTCAGCAACGCGCTTGCCGCGGCCGCCCTTTCGCTGGAAATGGGGCTTTCTGCGGATGCGATCTCATCCGGGCTGCATACGTTTACCGGGGCGGAGCGCCGTTTTCAAAAAAAGGGGGAAAAGGACGGCGTGACGGTCATTGACGACTACGCGCACCATCCGACGGAGATCAAAGCCGCCTTATCCGCGGCGCAAAAGTACCCGCACAGCCGGATCGTCTGCGTGTTCCAGCCCCATACCTTTTCCAGGACAAAAAACTTTTTGAACGACTTTGCCGACGCGCTTATGGGCGCCGACATCGTGGTGTTAGCCGACATTTTCGCGGCGCGGGAAACAGACCTTCATGAGATCAGCTCAAAAGACCTGATGCAAAAGCTTACAGAGCGTAATAAGGAGTGCCACTACTTTCCGTCATTTGAAAAAATTGTGAAATTTTTACAAGAAAAAACTGTCCACGGCGACCTGTTGATAACTATGGGCGCCGGGAACGTGGTTTCGGTCGGAGAAATGTACCTTTGCGGATAGTTTTCTTTCTTTTTTCCTAGTTATCCAATAGTTATCCACATTATCCACATCTCATTGTGCATAGTTTCCACAGTGAAATGTGGATTTCTTTGAAAAAAACAGACTTCTCAACTGGAAAATCCTGTGCTATAATCAGCCCATAAGAGAGGAAAAATCATATGGCTGATATCATATTAAAACAAGACGGCAGCTTTGACGCCACCTATGTACCAAATACTTTTATCGACAAATATATGACGCACGCGGATGGAGAATTTGTCAAAATCTATCTGTACCTCCTGCGCTGTATGAGCTGTCCCAAGCAGCCGCTTACCATATCTGACATTGCGGACAAGTTCGACAATACAGAGCGTGATGTGAAGCGCGCCTTAAAATACTGGGAAAAAGCAAACCTTTTAAAGCTGGAATATAAAGACGGGTCGCTTTGCGGCATCTGCCTAAAAGCGGTGGCAGACGCTCCAGCAAGCGCACCGCGCGCACAGGTGCATTCTTTTGTGAATGTGGAACGCACCGCTCCCACAAAGGCGACCGTTCCCTTATCCCAGACGGAGCCTAGCGTTTCAAAGGAGCAGCTTGCGCAGTTTAGCGAGGATGAGACGGTGCAGGAATTAATGTTTGTCGCGGAACGATACCTCGGACACCAGCTAAGCTGTGAGGAATCCCGCGCGATCTTATACTGGTTGGACAATCTTGGATTTTCCCAGGATTTGATCGACTACCTGTTAGAATACTGCGTCGCCAAAAACCGCCCCAGCATTAAATATATGAACAAGATCGCGCTGGAATGGTCAAAACAGGGCATCCAGACATTAACGGAAGCAAAGGAAGCCATTTTTAGAAACAGCGAGCTTGTCCATGCGATCATGCGCGCCTACGGCATCTGCGGGCGCACCTTAACCGACGTGGAAACCGAGTCCGTGCGGGAATGGGTTCGTATGGGCTTTTCCAATGAACTGATCGTCGCCGCCTGCCAAAAAACCATGGCGAGCGTACATAAGGCAAGCTTTGGCTACACGAATAAAATCCTGCAAGGCTGGAAAGCGCAAAACGTGCGCACGATAAACGACATTCGTCTTTTAGACGCGCAGTTTAAAGAAGCGAACCAGAAAAAATTTACCGCCGCAAAACAGGCGCGCGCGCCAAAGGCAGGCGCCGCAAACGCTTTCCACAACTTCACGCAGCGTACGTATGACTATGACAAGCTGGAGCAGGAGCTTTTGACAAGGTAGAGGAGAACGCGCACAATGCCATTATCTAATTCACAATACGACGAGATCCAGCGCCAGTACGATGCCAGGCAGCTTCAAAACCGGCACATCGTAGAAAGGCGAAAGAACAAGCTTTATAACGCCTATCCGCGCCTTCGGGAACTGGATTCTTTGATCGCGTCCGCCAGCGCCCGCTGCGGCAGGCAGCTGCTGGAAGGGGATTTAGACGCGCCAGGGCGGTTAAAGGGCGAGATCTCCCGTTACCGCGGCGAATGGGAGTCCATCGTCACAAACGCCGGGTTTGATAAGGACTGCTTAAAGCCCGTGTATACATGCGCGGACTGCAAAGACACCGGATACATCGGCGCAAAGCTTTGCCATTGCAGGAAGCAGGCGGCCATCGACCTGGTGTATACCCAGTCCAACATCAAAGACGTCCTGCAAACGGAAAACTTTAGCCAATATACTTATAAATATTATTCAAATAAAGAAAAAGACCCGATAACCGGGCTTACTCCAAGGGAAAACGCAAAAAAAGCGGTAAAGGAGGTGTTGTCTTTTTTAGCGAATTTTGACGTTGCGTTTCAAAACCTGCTGCTATATGGCGAGATCGGCACAGGCAAGACCTTTTTATCCAACTGCATCGCGAAAGAACTGCTGGACGCCGGGCATTCCGTCATTTATTTTACGGCTTTCCAGTTTTTTGAAATCTTAGCGAAGCAGCGGTTTGAAAAAGATGAGGATGCCAGCGCGTCGCTGCAAAATATTTTTGACTGCGACCTGCTGATCATTGACGATCTGGGGACAGAATTTCCAAACAGCTTTACGGTGTCCCAGCTTTTTGTCTGCCTGAATGAACGGCTGATGCGCAAAAAATCAACGGTGATCTCCACGAACCTTGATTTTAACAAACTAAACGAAGCCTATACCGAAAGGATTTTTTCGCGGCTGGTCAGCGGCTATAAGATGATCAAGCTTTTTGGCGGCGACATCCGGCTTCAAAAGACAAAGGCTTAACGGACACTAACTAACGGTAATGGCGATCGCGCTGTTACGAGACTTTCAAACGGAGGACGAAATTATGCCGAACGATGATTACATGTTTGATAACATTCCTGTAGGGGTACTTGGACTGGTTCCAATGTCAAATTGCGCCGCATTAGGGGAAAAAGTGAATCAATACCTGGTGCACTGGCGCCATGAACGGCAGACCGAGCACAAAAAAACGATCGCGTTCCGTGGGTTTGAACGGGACACTTACATTATCAACGCGCAAACGCCACGCTTTGGGACTGGCGAAGCCAAGGGCTTTTTAATGGAATCCATCCGCGGCTACGACCTGTACATTATGGTGGATGTTACAAATTACAGTGAAACCTACACCGTATGCGGCCACTCCAACCACAAGTCGCCGGACGACCATTTCGCGGACTTAAAACGCATCATCGCGGCGGCGGGCGGGAAAGCCAGACGCATCACCGTCATTATGCCTTTCTTATATGAAAGCCGCCAACACAGGCGTTCCGGACGGGAATCTATGGACTGCGCGATGGCTTTGCAGGAACTGACCGCCATGGGGGTTGACAACATCATCACTTTCGACGCGCACGACCCGCGGGTGCAAAACGCGATCCCGCTGTCCGGCTTTGAAACGATACAGCCTTCTTACCAGTTTATCAAAGGGCTTTGCACAAATGTGCCGGATTTGTCTTTTGACTCTGACCATATGATGATCATAAGCCCGGACGAGGGCGCTACAGAGCGCGCCGTTTACCTTGCAAGCATACTCGGCATTAATATCGGGATGTTTTACAAGCGCCGCGACTACAGCCGGATCGTAAACGGGCGAAACCCGATCATCGCCCACGAATATTTAGGCTCTTCTGTGGAAAATAAGGACGTGATGATCATTGACGACATGATCTCGTCTGGAGACAGCATGATCGATGTGGCTACGGAATTAAAGAAACGGAACGCAAAACGCATCTTTGTCATTTCGACCTTTGGCCTGTTTACTGACGGGCTGGAGAAATTCGACAAGGCGGTAAGCGAAGGGACGATCACAAACGTCATTACCACAAACCTCATTTACCAAACGCCAGAGCTTCTTAGCAAGCCATATTACATCAACTGCGATATGAGCAAATACATTGCCTATATTGTGGACACGTTAAACCACGACGCTTCGATCAGCGAGCTTTTAGACCCTTACAAACGCATCAAGCGGCTTGTGAAAAAATACCGCGCGGGCAAGATTTCGCCAAAGCAAAAATAAAAGACAGCATCAAAATAGCCGGACACTGTCCGGCTACCTTTTTTCTTTTTATGCTGATTTTTTTGTATTTTTTGAAATTAATATAAATCCACGTCTCCACTATATTTGTTGTCATTGATTACGTAATATGCCTTTGCTTCCTCCGGTTTGATGTAGATCTGCATGGATTTAATGAAAGCCGCCCTATGTCCGCTTTTTACAAATGCCGCTTTTACCTTGTCTATCACTTCTGATTCTAAGATTTTACGGCCCTGGTATTCAATGAAGACATCTGTCTTTGGCTCCTGCCTCTCTGTCTTTTTCGCGGCGGTCTTCTTTGTCGTCTGTCTTTTCGTCGTTTTTTCCGCTGTCTTTTCTTCTTTTGCCGCCTTTACCGCTTTTCCCGTCTTCTGCCCTGTTGTCTTTGCTTCTGCTTCTACCGGCTTACTTGCCGCTTCCTGCGCTGTCACTTCCTGATCTGCTGTTTTTGCAGCCTTGCTTGCTGCTTCTTTTTCTGTGCTTTTTGCGCTCATCTTTTAAACCTCCTAAAATCTATTCGCACACTAAAAACTTCTCCATTGCCAACAACGCTTCTTTTTCATCATTGCCCTCTGTAACGATACGGACATTCATCCCCTTGGATGGATTAAACGCCATGATCCCCATAATGCTTTTGGCGTTAATCTTACAATCGTCCTTTACAAGTGTAATATTACTATCAAATTGGCAAGCAACCTGAACGAGCTCAGCAATTGGATTTTGATGTCCCTTTGAAACATTCGAAACGATAATTTCTTTTTTACTCATATCCCTTCCACTTCCTTAGAATCACTTTGAATATACAAGTCCCTACCTACTATAGTCCATCACGCCGGCATTTGCAAGTGGTTTTTGGTTTTCTGTTAAAAACTCACGAAGGGTGAAAAAAACATTACCTTTTTTTATGCAACTTTCTTTCCCGGTCTATGACCGGCTGAAACCCTTTTACCTCCTTTGCGATCTCCCCGCTAAGCAAAAGCATACATATCAGGTTCGGAATCGCCATCAGCGCATTCGCGATATCGGAAAAATCCCAGGCGATCTGTAACGTCGTCGTTGCGCCGACAAACGCGATGCAGGAAAAAAACACGCGGTATACCATATTATATTTATATGTACCGAGCAAATATTCCAATGCTTTTTCCCCATGGTATTCCCAGCCTAATATTGTAGAAAACGCAAACAGCGTAATGCCTATCGTCACCATCCACCCGCCAGCCGGGCCAAGTACCGTTTTAAACGCTTCTATCGTAAGCGGCGCGCCTACGACCAGCTTTCCCGCCTCATCCGTCATGCCAAGCACGCCGGAGGATGCGATGCAAAGCCCTGTGACCGTGCATACCACGATCGTGTCCCAAAAGGTGCCTGTCATATTGATATACGCCTGGCGCACCGGGCTGTCTGTTGTCGCGGAAGCCGCGGTGATCGCCGCGGAGCCCATGCCCGCTTCATTGGAAAATACGCCTCTGGCGAATCCATAACGCATCGCGCGCATCATGGACGCGACGATCGTCCCGCTTACGCCGCCCGCGACCGCTTTTACCGAAAACGCCATTTTAAATATGGAAACAACCCCTGCCGGAACATTTTGGATATTTCCAATGATGACGATCACGCCGCCGATCACATAAAAGATCGCCATCGCCGGCACGACGACCGAGGACACTTTTGAAATGGATTTTATGCCGCCTACGATGATCGCAAGCGCAAACAGCGTGATCAATATCCCGCTTGCCCATACCGGAACCTCAAATGTGGAGTGCAGAGCGTCGGAGATGGAATTTGCCTGCGTCAGGTTTCCGATCCCAAAGGAAGCGATGACTGCAAACAGCGCAAAAAACCAGCCCAGCACGGCTCCCGCTTTTTTATTCCGAAGCGCCTTTTTCATCGTATACATCGGCCCTCCGGACATTTCGCCTTTTTCGTTGACTTCGCGGTATTTTATCGCAAGCATACACTCGCTGAATTTGGACGTCAGCCCAAAGCAGGCGGAGATCCACATCCAGACAAGCGCTCCTGGGCCGCCGTCCACCATCGCCGTAGCCACCCCTACGATATTTCCCGTTCCGATCGTCGCCGCAAGCGCCGTCGTAAGCGCCGCAAACGGCGACACGTCCCCGCTGCCGCGGTCTGTCGTCCTCGCTTCTTTGCTTAGCGTGCTTTTTATCGCAAACGGCAGGTTGCGCCAGGTCCGAAAGCCCACGCGGATCGTCAAAAAGATCCCGGTCCCAACCAAAAGCGCGAGCATCACGGGGCCCCATACAAAGTCGTCCACCGTTTTTAAGATTTGTGAAAATGCGTCCATAACTAACTCCTTTTCTTTTAACGAATCAAGAATGAAAAAAGACAACGCCTGGGCGTTGCCTCATCACTTAGATTGAGATTTCTTATATTATATAACATAAATTGTACGTTTGTCAAATAATTGTATGTGTTTTTTCTGACTTTTTTATGAATTAGTAAAACGCCAGAAAACTCCCCCCGGCCTGCTCAAACATTTCCACCGCGTCTTCGATCGTCTTTTTTTCCATCATTCCGGTCTGCGGCTCGTAAAGCCATACGTTTAGCGCGTCATACCCCGCCAGCAATACCGCCTGCCCGTCGCTTTTTACGGCTAAAACCGGGTTTCCAAGGCCGACATAGTAAAGCATCTGGGAAAGCGTCCCATCCTCCACGCCGATGGCTGATTTTCCTGGCAGGAGCGACTCTAATATTTCCTGGGGCGTTTCCCCTTTCGCCAACAGCTCTGTCACATTCACTTCTAAGTTCTGGCTTTTTAACATCGCGCTGATGCATTTTGCTCCGCTTGAGCCTGCCCCGTCCGCTACGGAAGGCGTAAGAGACTCTAACAGCTTGACCGCCGGCCTGGAGCGTCGCCAGATATAATTTTGCTTTTCATCTATGACAATGCCCATTCTTTCATCGGCGGCGCGCACCGCGCTTCCCGCGTCCGTCGTTACCGCTATAATCTTTCCTGCCGCATAGGCGAAGTAAGCTTCGTGCTCCTCCTGGGTTTTTATCTCGATCTCTTTTTGATCTGGATTTATCATCAATTTCGCCGCCACAAGCGCAGGCGCCGCGTCCGCTTCCGGCTGCGACAGCGCAAGCTGCACCTGCGTCTGCTTTTTTTCCGTAACGGTCGTATGCACACAGTCGCTTTCCTCCTCGCGGTTGCGGTTTACAATGGAATCCGAGGAAGCCTTCGTATATCCGTCCCCGCTTGCCGCCAGCCGGTGGATCGTCAATACGCCGCTGCTAAATTCCACGCGGTCGATATAATACCCTTTTTTGCGGTATTCTTTTAACACTTCCATATTGGAAGCGTTGACAATGCGAAGGGCGTGCATCGGCTTTTTGGACGATGCGGCGCCGGAAAACGCCCTGTTTTTTTCAGCCGATATGCCATAAACGAGATCTTCCTGCAAAAATCCCAAAACATGCAGCGTTTTCCCTTTCCCGGCGCGGATTTTTTCCGCGCTCCCATCCTCAAAGTCCATAACGGTGATCTCTTTCGCCTTTTGATCCGACACCCACGCAAAATACCGCATACTGTCAGAAACCGCATACTGCCCGTCCTGCAAGCGGTTAGCGACCTCCTCCACCTTGGCAGTCTCCAAGTCGATATGGCACGCCGACCCGTTATAAAATAAATACATGCCGCCGTTTACGCTTTCGTATAAAAGCTTTCCAAACTCGGCTTTTAATATTTCAAACGACTTGTCAAACGCGAGAAACGCCTTTTCCGCGTTCGTGTTTGTCAGGCTGTCGTAATGGAGGAAGCTTGCGCCCACCTGCCCTTCGTGGGCGCCGCGGTTCATATATCCATATACGATATAATCAATGCTGCCCGCCTCGTCCACATCCAAGATCCGTATGTCATGCTGCATATAGTTTTCCCGCGCCTCGATGCCCTCATGCCCCCGGAAGCTGAACACTTCCACAAGCCTGTTTGTGGCCTGGTTATAGCTGTACAGGTCGCCCTCCTGCACAAAGCAGGCGACCTTTTGCGTCTCGTTCAGCTTGTACTCCACGTCTGTGCTTCGGATGCCAAGCTGTAGATAATTGTCATACAAAAAATCATTTTCCCCTTGAAAAATCTGGTTCATCGTGCGCTCAAAGTCCAGCAGGTACATCCGCTCGTCCGTATAGCGGATGCGGTAATATTCCTGCACGTTATAGTATTCGATCTCTCCATTTTTCCCACTTGCCGTAACCGGATAATCCAGCACGACCACATTATAGGAGCTGTTCATTTCTTTTACGGAAGGGATCGGCGCGCTTAGCCTGCTGCACGCAAAGCCCGCCCAGGTCGCCTGGTTGGCGCTGGAATGGATGTTCACCTTATGCAGGGTGGAATTATCCCCCGTTTCGTTTGGCTCCCAGTAATCCGACAATGCGTCCGTGTCTTTTGCAAACGTCAGTTCATTGATCTTTTTTGCAAACTGCACGCTCTGCGCCACATAGCAGTCCTGCCCGTCGGCGATCCTTGTATAATAATAATATGTTTCGTCCTTTTGCTTTAACAAAAGCGTCAGTATATATTCCTTTGGCTGCTCCAGCAGGCTTTGCACCGGCACGCTTGTCCGTATCTGCCCGTCCCTTTCTTCAAACGGCGCGATGCTGCCGTCCGACACAAGCCGCTCGCCGTCGATGCTTCGTATTTCATAAGCGATATCGTCTATTTTGCATCCATAAGCGCGCACCATCAAAGGGATTTCCTTATTGCTGGATAAAGGGGTGATCGTATCACGCATTCCAGTGGCTTTCATCGGCGTACGGTACCCGTGCAGCTCATTGATCTGCTCGTTATTTTCATACAATACGATGACCGGGAGCTTCGCCTGCTCCATTTCCGTCGTATAATCCACCTGGCTTTGGTTCATCGTCCCGCCAAATACCGCCAAAGCCGCAAGGAATACGACTGCCAGCGACAATGCTTTTATCAGTCCTTTTTTCATCTGTCTTTTCCCTTTCGTATTAAAAACATTGATCCTTTTTTTTATAATATAAATCTTAAATATTAAACCTTAAATCCGAGAAACGCGTTACAGGCCGGCTTTCGCCTTGCTGTAACGGTTTCCCCAGATCTTATTTTAACCTGATTTAATTTTATTCCGCTTTACCACCAGCGCCGGCAGCGGTTGTGCCGACAGCGCCTTTTATACATTTCATTATAAAGCATTACTTCTATTAAAGTATTTAACCCCGGATTGCGAGGCGGCCCAGGCGCCCAGCCAGGCGGTGGGGGCGGAGGTCCCGGAGGGCCTGGCGGAGGCGGGGGCGGTCCCGGAGGGCCTGGCGGCCTGCCAGGGCCCCAGAAATCCTGCTTTTCCAAGTCATTTTTTGCCGCTTTTTTTATTTCTATTTCATTTTCATCCGCCGCATCCTGTAATTCTTTCATTTCTTCCGCTTTGTTCAGATTTTTATCCAAATTTTTACCCAAATCCAAAGCTTTTTTTGCGTCCTCCGCATCCTGCTTTGTGGCGTTTTCATAAATACGCTCGCAGATCACTTTCAGCATGACCCGGTCCGGGTATTCGTCAAACATCATGCTGCCTTCGTATTCCATCTGGTCGCATTCATCTTCCACAAGCTTTTGTATCTGCTTCGCTTCCTGCGGGTATAGCTCCTTCATGCGCTCCATGTCCCGCTCATATTCCATTTCCGTCATATAGATATTCTGGACGGGGTAGCTCATATAAAACGGCATCCTTGGCGCATATTGGTACTGCTGCATACGCAAATACTGCTCCTGCTTATAATCCACGCATATGCCTCCTGCTTTTCGTTACTTACAGTATATGCATGGCATGGCAAAAGGTGCCGCGCGCTGCCCTGGTATGTTCTGCGCTTTCTGCCACCTTCTTCTATTTTCTATCGTCTCCAGCCCTGATATTATAACACATTTATTCAACTTTTCCCGAATTTAAAAAAATCTTTAGAATTTTTTATGATTTTTACCTCTTGATTTTTTTTCTGTAAGGATATATTTTATTGTCAGCCAGAATAAAGTTAACTGAAACAATCGAGGCAGGGGAGGTTCTCATTTATGAAGGAACGATTCAAACATATTTTACCGATAAACAAAAAACCGAAACGGGATTTCAGCCGCCAGGCCGATTTTTTCAATCGCTATTCCTTGTTGTTTCATGCGTTGCTTGCATGCGCCATGGTATTTGTGATCGAAGCCTGTTCCCGGCGCAGCCTTCTTGGGGCGCTGTCCTTTGTGGGGGGGCATACATTTGCGTTTTTCTTTAACGCCTTTATCATATTCGCTTCGCTAAGCTTTGTGTATTTATTCCGCCGCCGGACGCTTTTGCGCATCGTCATAAGCTGCGTGTGGCTGCTGCTTGGCATTGTAAACGGCTGCGTATTGTCCCAGCGCGTAACGCCTTTTGGCTTTACGGATTTTAAATGCATTTCCGATTTATTTGCAATGACAAATTCGCAGTATTTTACAAAGACCCAGGCGATCTGCGTTGTTGTTTTACTTGGCCTTTTGGCGGTAGGGCTTATCGCGCTTGCCATTAAAGGGCCAAAATACCAGGGCCACGCTTACAAGGCGCGGGGGATCGCGCTTTGCGCGCTGATGTGCGCGGCGCTTTGCGGCATTACGGTTTATGCGCAAAATGAAAACTGGATGGCTTCCTATTTTTCCAATATCGCCCAAGGATATTCGGATTATGGGTTTGTGTATGGATTTTCTTCCAGCGTCATTGACCGTGGAATGAGCCGTCCGTCTAATTACAGCGAACCTACGATACGGGAAATCACAAGGCAGACCGCAAAAAGCAAACTGGAAAAATCCTCTTTCCATGTGGCAGATTCCGGCAAGGTCGTATCCGATTCCTCGCCTGCGAAGCAGAATCCAAATATTATCTGCATTTTGCTGGAATCCTTTGTAGACCCTACGGAAATTAATTTTTTGAAGTTTTCAAAAGACCCGATCCCGAATTTCCACGCGTTAAGCGACAAGCACACATCCGGCCATCTGACGGTTCCGGTCGTGGGGGCTGGCACCGCAAATTCGGAATTTGAAGTTTTAACCGGCATGGGGCTTCGCTTTTTTGGCACCGGCGAATATCCTTATAAAACGATCTTAAAAAAGACCGACTGTGAGAGCATCGCCTCCGATTTATCCCAGATCGGATACGGGACGCATGTCGTCCACAACAACGGCGGCAATTTTTACGGCCGCGCGGGCGTGTTTTCCCAATTTGGATTTGACACCTTTACGAGCAAAGAGCTTATGGATATCCAGGAATATACGCCGTTAAATTCCTGGCCGACGGACGATATTTTAATCGACGAAACAAGAAAGGCTTTGGATTCCACGCCAAACCAGTCTGATTTTGTATATACGATCACGGTACAGGGTCATGGCAGCTATCCAAAGGAAAAGATCATTTCAAACCCGGAGATTAAAGTGTCCGGCGCCGCAACGCCAGAGGAAAACAACCAATGGGAATATTATGTGAACATGCTCCATGAAGTCGATAAGTTTATCGGCGATCTAGTTCACATGCTTTCCAAACGGGATGAAAAAACTATGGTCGTTATGTTTGGCGACCACCTGCCTACCCTTGGCTTATCGGATGAAAATATGGCGACCGGAGATATTTTTAAAACGCCATATACGACCTGGAATAATTTCGGCATCGAGCAAAAGGACGCAGACCTGACCGCTTACCAGCTGCTTGCCTATACGACAGAACAGGCGGGCATCCGCGAAGGCACGATGTTTACCTACCATCAGGCCAACGGATACAACGCGGACAGCAAAAGCTATCAGGATGGAATGGAAAACCTGCAATACGATATCCTTTACGGCAAGCGTTACTGCTACAACGGAGAGGATAAATACCCTGCCTCTGATTTAGAGATGGGCGTGGAAAAGACTTATGTAAACAGCTATCTGGAAAATCCAGATGGGAGCGTTTCACTCTACGGCACGAATTTTACAAACTGGAGCAGTATTTTTGTCAATGACGAACGGATGTCCACGACTTTCGTTTCCAGCCGTCATCTGATCCTCCCAGCGGAATATGCGCAGGATTTAGAGGAAGGCGATATCATAAAGGTATGCCAGATGGGGTCTTCGAATACGGTCTTTCGGACGACGGAGAATGAACTGGTTTATCGGGAGGGTTCGCGGTAGGCGGCGAATGGGTTGTGACGCAGAAGGTTACTATAAAAAGTTGCTATGGAAAGATTGCCATAGAAAGTTCAAACCTACCTAGCTTGCCAAGTACAAGGTAGGTAGGTTTATTTATCTTCGCTTATTTGTCTATCAATATAGGCAAGCAACGCTATCAGGAAATTACCGCTTCAAAAATCATACTGACTTAGTAGCTGTTTTTGAAATTCCTTATCCCTTGTAGAACGTTCTAAATCTTCATAGCGCTTTTCTTGTATCAAAAATGCATGTAATCTGTTAATGCTCTCTCTTCCACGTTCTTCAGCTTCTAACATCATTTGATTGTGATCCATGATCGCTTTCTCCCGCGCTTCATATTCAAGCCGTTTTTCTCTGTCCTGGCTGATTATCTGTAAACGTTCATATGCGTTTTCTATATATTGGTTTTTTTGTGCAAGCATATCGAAATCCTCCTTTTGCTCCGAATTGATAAATTTTGCCCATAGCTCGATGTCATTGCTGCTTTCTCCAAGCTCTTTTGGCAGTTTTGGCAGTTCGATCAGGTGAAACTCCATTCTGTCTGTATAGACAAAGCCACGCGTATCCTCGCGGATATGAAAACACGAATAAAACTCTGTTTCATTTGGAAAAAGCTCAAAATCCAGTATGCTTATATTGATACACTTTTTAAATACATCATAACTCTGCCCAGGAGAGATCTGTCCCGTGTAAATCTTCGACAAATAGAACAAAGAACGTTCCGCCCATACTTTTAATTGTGAAAGATGAATTTCTATATCAATTTCCGCATCATCATTCATCAGAAGCCGGACATCGAGAATCCCCTGCTTGTCGTTTTCATGTTCTCTTCGTAAAGCTGTGTTAAGTATCTGTGTTTCTTTTATATCATCTGGATTTAACTTTAGAACAGCAGATAAAAACCCAATGCGCACTTTTTCATCTGCCATAATTTCTTTGAAAGCAAAATCAACTTTCGGTTTCATTAAAAAAATGCCCATAGATAATTTGCACCTCCCTTTTCAATGAATGTTACTGGATAGCCATTATCCCTTAACTATTTACGGCTCTACGGCAGTTATAATCGCGCTATCCTTTACGCTCGTCATCGGCATATGCTATAAATAAATTATAATGGATAAACATGTACAAGCGCAATACAAAATCTCCGTTTTATTCTAAAAATCCGAAGCAACCAAACAAACCGCGCCTTCCTTTTATCGTGAATCCCATTCATCTTTAAAGTGAAAACATCTCACATTTTCACTTTACAATCTCCCCCGAACTTATTATAATAAAAAACGTTGAAAAAATAAAAGATAACAATTCACCAATAAAGGAGCGGATAAAAATGAACAATGGACTTGAGATCAGATGGCATGGCAGAGGCGGGCAGGGCGCGAAAACGGCGGCGTTATTGCTGGCGGATGTGGCCTTTAAAACAGGGCAGTATGTGCAGGGCTTCCCGGAATACGGCCCGGAGCGTATGGGCGCGCCGATCACCGCGTATAACCGGATCAGCAAAACTCCGATTCGCGTACATTCCAACATTTATACTCCTGACCTCGTTATCGTTGTGGATGAGACATTGCTGCACTCGGTGGATGTAACCGCAGGGTTGAAAGAATCGGGCGCGATCATTATAAATACTTCGAAATCAACAAAAGAAATCCTGCCATTGCTAAACGGCTACAGGGGCAATGTCTACACGGTGGACGCAAGGCATATTTCTGTAGACGCTTTAGGAAAGAATTTCCCGAACTCCCCGATGCTTGCCGCAGCCGTGGCTGTCAGCGGCGTAATGGAACGTGAAGCGTTTATGAATGAAATGTGGGCTTCTTACCGTCATAAATTCGCCAAAAAGCCGGAAGTGATCGAAGGCAATATGAAAGCGCTGTCTATGACATTCGATGTTTTTGAGAAAAAAGACGTGAAAAAAAGCGCATAAAACATTTCTAAAATACAATATAAATTTAATAAAGTAATATTACATGGAGATGACTGATTCAAAATGAGAATTGATATACATAACATCCACGAACAGACCAGGCATCAGGATCTGACCGAGGGCCTGATGATGTTTGCGGGAGGGACTTCCAAATATTTTAATACCGGGGAATGGCGGACAAACACGCCAGTATTCCATGCGGATCTATGCAAACAATGCCTGCTGTGCGCCCCGGTGTGCCCGGATTCCAGCATTCCGGTTAAGGACGGTAAGCGCGGGGAGTTTGATTATGGGCACTGTAAGGGGTGCGGGATCTGCGCAAATGTCTGCCCGTTTCACGCGATTGAAATGAAGGAGGGATTATAATGGCAATCAAAGACCGTATGTCAGGAAATGAAGCCGTGGCGTTCGCAATCCGCCAGGTCAACCCGGACGTAATGCCGGCTTTTCCGATCACCCCTTCCACCGAAATCCCGCAGATGGTTTCCACTTATATTGCAAACGGTGAGATCGAGACGGAATTTATCCCGGTAGAAAGCGAGCATTCCGCTATGAGCGCGGCGATCGGCGCGCAGGCGGCAGGGGCCAGAAGCTTGACCGCAACTTCCTCCGCAGGTCTTGCGTTGATGTGGGAGGAGCTGCTTTTGGCGGCGTCAAATCGGATGCCGTTAGTATTGACTCTTGTAAACCGCACTTTATCCGGGCCGATCAACATCAACTGCGACCACTCCGACGGCATGGGCGCCCGTGATACCGGTTGGATTCAAATTTATGCGGAAAATAACCAGGAAGCCTACGATAACTTTATCCAGGCATATCCGATCGCGGAACACGCAAACGTGCATCTTCCGGTCATGGTCTGCCAGGATGGTTTTATTACAAGCCACGCGGTGGAAAATATAGAATTGTTAGAGGATAAAGACGTAACAGATTTTGTAGGCGTATACCAGCCTAAGGAATACCTGCTGAACCCTGGAAAACCGATCGCCGTGGGGCCGTATTCCGTTACAAATTATGTCATGGAAGCAAAGAAAAACCAGGAGCTTGCATTGGAAAACGCAAAAGACGTGATCTTAGAGGTGGCAAAGCGTTTTGAAAAAATTTCCGGCCGCAGCTACGGGCTTTTTGAGGAATATAAGACGAAAGACGCGGATTTTATCATGCTTTTGATCGGTTCCGCGGCGGGTACCGCAAAGCAGGCGGTTGACGACCTGCGGGCAGAAGGGAAAAAGGTCGGCGTGATCAAGCTTAGAGTTTTTCGTCCGTTTCCGGCAAAGGAGCTGGCGGATGCGTTAAAGCATTGTAAGGCAGTCGCGATCATGGATCGCTGTGAAAGCTATAACGGCAATGGCGGGCCATTGGGAAGCGAAGTTACCGCCGCTCTCTTTCGACATAAAATCAGGATTGAAGCAATTAATTATATTTACGGGCTGGGCGGACGTGATTTTACAGTAAATGAGGTTTATGATATTTTCCATGAGCTGGAATCCGCCGACGCAAACGGAACGGAAATCGAACAGTACCAGTACATAGGATTACGGAAATAGGAGGCGCGCAATATGTATGATTTAAAAGAAATGATGAACCGCCCGGAGCGGCTTGCGCCGGGACATCGTATGTGCGCGGGCTGCGGCGCTACGATCGGCGTTCGCGCTGTGCTGCGTGCGCTTCACGAGGGCGACCACGCGGTCATCGGCAACGCAACCGGATGCCTGGAGGTGTCCTCTTATATGTATCCGTACACAGCCTGGGAGGACAGCTATATCCACAATGCGTTTGAAAACGCAGGAGCCACCTTAAGCGGCGTGGAAACCGCTTATAAGGCGTTAAAAAAACGCGGGCGGCTTTCGGCGGATGAAACGTTTAAGTTTATCACCTTCGGCGGCGACGGCGGCACTTATGATATCGGGTTCCAGTCCTTATCCGGCGCGATGGAGCGGGGCCATGACATGGTTTACGTCTGCTACGATAACGGCGCATATATGAACACCGGAATCCAGCGTTCCTCCGCAACCCCGATGTACGCGGATACGACCACCACCCCGGTAGGCTTAAAATCCAACGGCAAGCTGCAAGGCCGAAAGGATTTAGCGGGCATTATCGCGGCGCACAACGTGCCATATGTGGCGCAGACCACATTTACGGCTAATTTTGAGGATCTGCATACAAAAGCGGAAAAAGCCATTTATACCGAAGGGGCATGTCTGTTGAATATCATGACCCCTTGTCCAAGGGGCTGGCGCTACGATACGCCAAAGATCATGAAAATATGCAAGCTGGCTATCGATACCTGCTACTGGCCGCTTTTTGAAGTAGACCATGGCAAATGGCGGCTGACTTATGAGCCAAAGAAAAAACTGCCAATCGAGGACTTTTTAAGACCACAGGGCAGGTTTAAGCATTTATTTAAGCCTGGAAATGAAAATCTGATCGAACAATTCCAGGCCGAGGTCGACAGACGCTGGGACGATCTGCTGTATCAATGCGCCCGCAGCGCATAACCGTATAAAAACGCATCAAACAGCGACACCGCAAAAATGCGCATAGAAAGCAGGAAATAAATGACACTTTTAACTTATCAGGCATTTCAGACAGTCGCAAATATCGGCAGCTTTCACAAGGCTGCCGATATTCTTGGCCTGACTCCTTCCGCCATCAGCCACGCCATTACATCTATGGAGCATGAACTTGGCTTTACTGTCCTAATCCGAAGCAAATCCGGCATTACGCTGACAAATTATGGGGAATGCCTGCTTCCGTATGTCAACGCCGTTTTAAACAGCGACGAAAGCTTACAGCAGGCCATTTCGGAATTAAACGGCTTAAAACAGGGGAAAATAAAGCTTGGCGTATTTTCCAGCGTATGCACCAACTGGCTTCCGGATATACTTCATTCCTTTCAAAAGCAGTATTCTAAAATCACGATTGAAGTATTCCAGGGGACTTATGACGATGTTTACGACTGGATCAAAAACGGCGAAGTGGATCTGGGGTTTTTATCGGTATCCAGCGCCAAGGACATCCCGATCCAACCTCTATACAAAGACCCGCTGCTATGCGTGCTTCCAAAAGGAATCCGAAAAGACAACTCCAAGCCCTACATCGGCATCGAGGAAATGCGCGCTTATCAGTTTGTGACGCAGCGCGGATGCACGGATGCGGATATTCAAAACTTTTTAAAAGAAAATTCCCTGCGCATCCAGTCCAACTATCATGTGGTGGACGACTTATCTACGGTCGCGCTTGTGGAAAAGGGATTTGGCATCTGCCTGATGCCCGAGCTGGTCATGCGAGATATTCCTTATGAGGTGGAATGCTACCCGGTATACCCGCAGGCGTACCGGATTATTGGAATTGCCGCGCTGAATCCTGATTTTATGGCTCCGGCGGTGCGGACGATGTATTATCATATTTTGGATGAATGTAAAATAATATAGAAATCAACATTTAAATTCAACATATCTGAATTTAGATGTTGATTTTTTTTTGAATCCGATTTAATATACAAATAGAAATATCCGAAAAAGAGGTATCCTATGTTAATACAGTTTAATTTTAAAAATTATAAATCTTTCCGTGATGAAGCTACCCTGGACTTATCTGCGACAAAAATAACCGAACACGAATCTCATGTGGTGGATATAGCGAATGACAAGCTTTTAAAAGTAGCCGCTATATATGGAGCAAACGCAAGTGGAAAATCAAACGTGTATGATGCATTTGCATATATGACCTATTATGTAGATGAATCTTTTAAGTTTGGCGATGAAGATGAACGACGAAGAAAATCAGCGGATGGATATGTAAAAACCACGCCGTTTTTATTTGATGAAAAAAGCAGAAATGAAGAGACTATGTTTGAAGTATTTTACGTTGATAACACAGAAAATACTGGAAAAACATACCAGTATGGATTTTCATTAAAAGATAATGAAGTGATAGAGGAATGGCTGTACTCAAAGGCAAAAACTGCTAGAAATAAATACAAGACTATTTTTTATCGTAAAAAAGGCGAAGAACTGGAAATGAACGGTTTTTCGAAAAATCATGTGGAAAATATTAAAGTTTCTTTAAACAAAGAATCCCTTATTGTTTCTTTAGGGGCAAAACTGCGTATTACAAAGCTGAAAAAAGTGAGGGATTGGTTTTTGAATAATGAAATCGTAAATTTTGGCGACCCGGCTGAGAACCTTTTCCTTTCAAACGCGCTACCGGAAGGATTTATTGAAAAAAAAGAAGTGCAGGACAATATTATCGATTATTTTGCGTCATTTGACGAAGCGATACAAGACTTTGAGATAGAAGAACTTCCTGTAGAAAACGCAGACGATCAACGCAGAGAATATAAAATCGGTTCTCTGCACAAAATGGCAGATAGCGGAAAACTGGCTTCTATCCCACTTAAACAGGAATCCTGCGGAACATTAAAGATGTTTGCTTTGTATCCTTCTTTAAAAGAGGCCCTGGACTGCGGCGCAACCCTGTTTATTGACGAATTAAATGCCAGATTACATCCATTGCTGGTTAGAAATATCATATTAACTTTTTTATCTCCGGAAATTAATACGCAAAACGCCCAATTAATATTTACGACCCATGATATCTGGCAGTTTTCTAACGAGCTGCTGCGCAGAGATGAAATCTGGATGGTGAATAAAAATAACGAGGGCGCATCAGAGCTGTATTCCCTCGTTGAATTCAAAGATGAAGAAGGAAATAAAGTGCGCCGCGATGAAGCGCTTGCAAAGAATTATTTAACAGGGAATTATGGCGCCATCCCTGCTCTAAAACCTATGAAAATGTTGAAAGGCGGCAATGCAGATGGCAAATAAGCGCAAAACAACTTCCCATGGCGAAAAGTCCAGTGACAAAAGAGCCGGAAAAAGAAAAGATCGAAACAGACGTGTAGGGGTAAGGATTCCTGAACTGGGATATTATCTGATCGTGACAGATACGCAGGAAACAGAAAAGAATTATTTTGAAGGCTTACGCGACAGTATCCCTTCCGATTTAAAAGAACATCTGGTGATAAAAGTAGAAAAAGCAAAAACAGTAGATTTAGTCCAAAAAGCCCTGGAATTAATAGAGCGGGAATCACAATACCGTATTCCATGGATTGTCTTAGACAGAGATCAGGTAAAAGATTTCGATAAGATCATACAAACAGCAGAAAAAAATAGCGTTCGCGTCGGATGGTCTAATCCATGCTTTGAAATCTGGATGTATGCATATTTCGGGGAAATGCCAACCATTATGGAATCGTATATATGCTGCGAGCGATTTGCAGAGAAATTTGAAAAGGTTACCAGGCAGAAATATTTAAAAAATGATAAAAATATTTACCAAAAGCTGATATCACACGGGGATGAAGAAAAAGCGATCCAATTGGCAGAGCGCTATTTGAAAATATATGTAAAAAACGGAGCAAGCAAACCATCCGAAATGTGGCCGGCAAGCACGGTACAATTACTGGTAAAAGAAATCCAAGGAAAAGTAAAGAAATTTCATGATAATATAACAAAAACTGAATCGCATTAAAAATAGGCGCAGTCAGCAAACCGCGCCTATTTTTATTCCACCTTTACTTAATTAAACCACGCCCTGCGCGATCATTGCGTTTGCAACTTTTTCAAACCCAGCAATATTCGCGCCTGCTACATAATTGCCTTCCATGCCATATTTTTTCGCAGCGTCGTCGATATTGTGGTAAATGTTTACCATAATCTGCTGTAACTTCGAATCCACTTCCTCAAATGTCCAGCTTAACCGTTCGGAGTTCTGCGTCATCTCAAGCGCGGAAGTCGCTACGCCGCCTGCGTTTGCCGCTTTTCCGCAAATAAACCATACGCCGTTTTCCTGGAGGTATTTGGTCGCATCCAACGTCGTAGGCATGTTTGCACCCTCACAGACTGCCTTACAGCCGTTTGCTACCAGCTGCTTTGCATCGTCGAGCAGCAGCTCGTTTTGCGTTGCGCATGGAAGCGCGATGTCGCACTTGATCTGCCATACGCCGCGTCCTTCGTGATATTCCGCGCTCTTTCTTGCAGCCGCATACTCTGTCAGGCGCGCGCGTTTTACTTCCTTTACTTCCTTAAGCAGCTCCACGTCAATGCCTTCCGGGTCATAAATCCAGCCTGTGGAATCCGAGCAGGTTACGACCTTTGCGCCCATCTGCTGTGCTTTTTGCGTCGCATAGATCGCTACGTTTCCTGCGCCGGACACAACTACCGTCTTGCCCTCCATTGACTCGCCATGACATTTCATCAGCTCTTCCGTGATGTATAACAAGCCATAGCCCGTAGCTTCCGTACGCGCAAGGGAGCCGCCGTAGGTTAAGCCTTTTCCGGTCAGCACGCCTTCGTATGTGCCGCGGATCTTCTTATACTGCCCAAACATATAGCCGATCTCTCTTGCGCCAGTGCCGATATCGCCAGCCGGAACATCCACGTCCGCGCCGATATATTTGCATAATTCCGTCATAAAGCTCTGGCAGAACGCCATAACCTCTCTGTCAGATTTTCCCTTCGGGTCGAAATCGGAGCCGCCTTTGCCGCCGCCGATCGGAAGCCCTGTCAGGGAATTTTTGAAAATCTGCTCAAATCCAAGGAATTTAATAATGCCAAGGTTTACAGACGGATGCAGACGCAGACCGCCCTTGTACGGCCCGATGGCGTTGTTAAACTGCACGCGGTATCCGGTGTTGACCTGAACCTGTCCCTTGTCGTCCACCCATGGCACACGGAACTTAAACTGCCTGTCCGGCTCTGTCAGGCGTTCCAATAACGCTTCTTTTTTGTATAAATCTTCATTTGCTTCTATAACCGGGCGTAAAGACTCCAAGACTTCTTCCGCAGCCTGAAGAAATTCCGGCTCTGATGCATTTTTTTCTTTCACTCTTGTAAGCGCTTCATCAACGTAGCTCATTTTTTATCTCCTTTTACTTGATTGTAGTAACCAACTGTTGCAATTTCTACCCTTATGCGAAACAATCGCCAATCCGTTGCCGCCATATCCAAAAAACCGCAAATCCTTTGGCAGATCATTACGTTTCGAGCATCTTTTTCTACCGTGTTATATTTTAGTATGAAATGGTTAATTCTGCAAGATTTTTTTGTGATTTTTTTGTGTATTCGTCTTTTGCCAATCATTTTTCAGCTGTTTTTTATGCGCACGCCGATGCAGATGAAATATGACACTAAAGCGGCGCATCGGCGGCGCGCGAGTAGGGGAAGATGGCTCTTTCCCTACTCGATTAAAATGTATAATTCCAGTTTTTTTCAGCATACTAAAATTAACATGAATAAAGGAGCTTTATCATTATGACTTTTCAAGAACTGTATCATAAAGTATTAAAATCAAAAAAGGACGGCGTGCCGCTTCCAGAGGACTTAACCAGCCAGGAGCAGCACCAGTTAGACTGCCTGCTTCGCCCGGACGAGCATCCGATCGTATGGAAGCTTAAGGACTGTGACTGTGAAGATGGAAGCTGCATATCCGCCTGCACCTTTGCCGCGCTGGAAGTAAAAGACGGGCAGGTGTCCTTCCATCCGGAAAACTGCGTCGGATGCGCGAAATGCATCGAAGCCTGCAAAAACCACAACCTGGAATTTAGCCGCGACTCCATCCGGGCGCTGGAAATCCTAAAAGACGGCAAGGCCCCTGTCTTTGCGCTGCTCGCGCCTGCCTTTATCGGGCAATTCGGCAAAGACGCGACTCCTTCCCGCATCCGCACCGCCTTAAAGTGCATCGGATTTACAGGCATGATCGAAGTGGCCGCATTTGCGGATATACTTACCTTAAAAGAAGCCTTGGAGTTTTCTCATAACATGGAAGAGCCAGACGCATTCCAGTTAACAAGCTGCTGCTGCCCGATCTGGATCAAGCTGATACGTAAGGATTTTCAAAAGATCGCAGGGCATCTTCCGCCATCCGTATCGCCTATGATCGCCTGCGGGCGCATTGTAAAGCAGCTCCATAAGGGTTGCCGCACGATCTTCGTCGGGCCTTGCCTTGCCAAAAAAGCGGAAGCGAAGGAGCCTGATCTAGCCGGCGCGATCGACTGCGTGCTGACTTTTGAAGAGCTGAAGGATTTATTCGAAACGTTCCAGGTGGATTTCTCCAAGATGGAAGAAGAAACAAAGGAGCATTCCGCATCCGCAGGACGGCTTTACGCCAGAAGCGGCGGAGTCAGCAAGGCTGTGTCCGATTGCCTGGAAAATATTAATTATAAATTCCATTTAGATCCTGTATGCGCCAATGGCGTGGCAAACTGCAAAAAGCTGCTGACTGATATACTGGAAGGAAAAACTACAGGGAACTTTTATGAAGGAATGGCATGCGACGGCGGCTGCGTCGGAGGGCCAAAACGCATCACCCCTACTGACGAAGCGACTGACTTGGTGAATACGTATGCAAAAGCCGCTCCTTACCATACTCCGGCGGAAAACCCTTATGTGATCGATCTGATACAAAGGCTTGGATTTTTTACGATTGAAGAATTTTTGGAGAATAGCGATATTTTGACCCGGAGTTTTTGTGAAAATTAGATATTATAAAAATATACAAATAGTCTTGCAACAAAATTTGAAATATGTTAACATTCAGATATAAAGATGTTAGTTATCTGCAAAATAGATAGTTAGCAAGTATTTTTGATATGAACCTACCTGGCTCGTCAAGTACAAGGTAGGTTTATTTATTTCGCGTGTTCAGCATTTTCTCTTTCGATTTAGGAAAGCTTACCATAAAAGGAGTATATATCTTGCAGAAATTAACTATTCATAAGCTTGGCCCAATTGAACACTGTGAACTGGAATGCTCACAATTTATGACATTTACAGGTTTTCAGGCTTCCGGAAAAAGTACAATTGCAAAAGCGATTTATTATTTTAGAACTATAAAAGAAGATATTGTAAATCTCGCAAAAGCAAAGGCATTGGATGCCACGCCTATAAGCGGATCAGAAGGCGCATATCGTTTTTCCTATGACAAGAATATCAAACATGCGTTAGAAAATTATTTACGTGAAAAATTCTTAAGAACCTTTGGCTCATCCTGGGGCATGTCAAATGATATGCATATGACATATTGTTTTACCGAAACCTGTTCCATAACAATTTCTCTGATGGACGATATAAGATATGCCACGCCAAATTATATCTGGATTACGCTTAGCGATGATCTGAAGGCATTTCTCTGGAAAAATAATAATTTTTTATCTGTTACGCCGTTAGGGATAGACGAAGAGAAATTGAAAAAATTTAAATCAGAATTATATACAATATTTGATGATTTTTACTCTGTTGTATATATTCCGGCTGGACGCAGCCTGATAACCCTGCTGTCACAGCAACTTGGCTATATTTATGCGACGATGGATGATATGCAAAAACGTTCTCTGGACAGCTGCACCAAAGACTATCTTGAAAGAATTTTGCGCTTAAAACCAGAATTTTCCGAAGGACTCCAAGGATTGATCGCATCTCCAGCTAAGAAATCAGCAGCGCCAAAACAATTGACTGTTCAGGCGTTGGATTTAGTAAAAAAAATATTGTGCGGAACCTATCGGTATAGCAACGGAGAGGAGCAAATTATTCTTGATGATGGAAAATATGTAAAAATAAACTTTTCATCATCTGGTCAACAGGAATGTGTATGGATTTTAAATTTACTGGTTTATTATTTACTGCAACAAAATAAAATTTTGTTCATTATCGAAGAACCGGAATCACATTTATTTCCAGAGTCACAAAAATATATTACAGAGTTAATTTCACTTGTTAATAATTGTAATCATTCAATATTATTGACAACACACAGTCCGTATGTTTTAGGCACATTAAACAATTTGCTCTATGCCAAGACCACTCCATTGGAGAATCGAATAAATGTAAATAAAATAATTCCCGAATCACTATGGCTAGATTATAACAAATTTAACTCATGGTTTGTAAAAAATGGAAGCATTGAAAATTGCATGGATTCAGAGATTCATATGATCCAAAACGAGAGAATTGATGAAATATCAAAAGTTATAAACGATGATTTTGATAAACTTTCTCCGCATACAGGAAATATCAAATTCGCTGGAAAGGGAAGCTGATGCAAAAAACAGGATTTATAGAAGAAAATATTTGAATCAACAATAAACTTGCCTGACTTTAAGCTCCATAAAAGATGCTCACGATCTTTGTCGAGTCTTGCATTTTGCCAAAAAAGCGGAAACGAAAAAGACTAATCTAGTTAGCGCGATTGACCGCGTGCTGACCTTAAACTTGATTTAAATATCATATTCAAATTTCCAACCATTGAAATAAATCTACCTGTGTTGTCGGATACAAGATAGGTTTATTTGTTTTTTCATTGGCAGTTTCATTTTCAGCTTTGACAAGCTTCTTTCATTGCCGCGCAAGCTGTTCTATTTCCGCAACACTAAGGCTTGTATCTTCTGCAATTTCTTCAATCGTCATTTTTCCTCTTTTCAACATTCTAAGCGCCGTCTCTCGTTGATTTTGATTAATTCCCTGGCTGATTCCCTTATTTAATATCGTTCTTGCTCTTGTTTCCATTAACGGACCTCTCATCATATCACCTATTCCCTTCTGCACATTCTCATATTTTTTGGCAATTTCTTTAATCACATCACCCGACAGATCAATGATCGTTTGTTTTTCAAATGCTCCGATCACTTCCTGCTGTTCCAGTTTGTCAAGCCTTACAAGTATCTCCTGATACTCTGCCTTCAATTCCGCCAATTTCTGTTCATTACAGTTATACTCTGGAAAGCTTTTCTCATGTGAGAAGATATAAAACGGAATCAGCATCAGCAGGCATTTATCAAAAATTCCAACCAGCGAATACGTCTGCATTTTCATGACAGGCACATCGTACTGGACTGTTCCACCTGGCGTAATGATCACATATTTCATTTTGTCCGGTGTTTCTTTGTTAGACCGGAGGTACAAAACCGCCGTATTGGGAAATGTCACGGTCAGCGTTTCCTCTGTGACCTCACCCTCGTCAAGCGCGATCTGCGCGTCATATTCAAAAAGCCTTATCGTAATCTTCCCGTCCGGCCGACTGCTTTCGCATTCAATATGGTATTTTTTAGGCGCTTCCCCGAAAATAGTAAAATTTGTGTCTGTGATACGTTCTTTTTCCGTTCCATTCTGCTGGGCCAGAAAATGCTCATTTGGGAAAAACCGAATTTCTTCTTCCCCTGTAAATGTTTCCCCGAAAACCTCGTTAATTACGGGAATGACCAGCCTGCGGCAATCATTCAAGATCGTCCGGAATGCCCCGTCGTAAATATTTCCCATATTGGCAACCCCTTTTTTAATTTATCATACCATCCTTTTGTTTCAAATTCAATCTGCAATATACTTCTTCTAACAAAAACGGCCCAGCATTCCGCCAGGCCGTTTCCATTTCTATTTCCTAATTTTCAAATCCCATATTCCACCGCTGATCCTGCGGTTTTTATACGCTTCTGCGTTTTCCTACGATGATCAGTCCGCAACCGATAAATACAAGCCCAAAGATCAAAAACAGATATGGATCGATCGTGCCGTCCGCTGTCTTTGGAGTCTGGTCAAGCGTATGACTGTTTGACGTTGTTCCGGAATATGCGCCGGAATAAGAGGTCTTTTGCGCAGACGAGGATGTTCCGGAAGTGGAGCTGTATGTAGTTCCGGAAGGTCTTGACGCGCTGCTGGAGGATGACTGCGAGGTAGTTCCTGTGGATGGCTTTGGGCTGCTGCTGGATGTATTCGTATTCGAAGAGCCGCCTAGGTCTACGCTGGTGCTGTTGTTATTGCTGCTGCCACCAGAATTGTTATTCTTATCCTGCCCGCTTAAGTCAAGCTCTGTGCTGCCTACGCCGGAAGTATTCGCTTCGGTTTCCTTCTTGCTTTCTGTAGAGCTGCTTCCGCCCAGGCTGGAAAATGTGTAGCCGCCTGCGGACGCAAAGGACTCCGCCGCTGTTCCTTTGTAACCGTAAATAATATTTGGCGACCAGCCGGATTGCCCGCCAATGGACGTAACGCCCTTTGGAATCGTGATCGACTGAATCCCGCTGCCGGAAAACGCGCCGCTTTCAATTGTTGTAAGGCCGCTTGGCAGGGTTACGGACGTAACGCCTGTGCAGCCGGAAAACGCGCCGCTTCCGATGATCTTTGTGCCGGAATATAACGCTACGCTTGATTTGCCTACCGGAACGCGGATCAGCTTTGTCATAGCCGCGTTATACAGGCAGCCGCCGTCAGATGCGTAAGCGGAATTGCCCGGCGCGATTTTAATCGTCGCTAAACTCGGACAGCCGGATAACGCTCCGTCCCCGATGCTTGTCGTGCTGGCTGGAATTGAGATCGCGGATAACGCGCTGCAATTTGCAAACGCGCTGCTTCCGATGCTCGTTACGCCAGACGGCACCGCCATGGATGACAGGCTGGAGCAGCCGGAAAACGCGCCGCTTCCGATGCTGCTGATCCCAGGCGCGATCGCAATGCTCGTTAAGGAACGGCAATTGCTAAACGCGGACGCCGGAATCGACTGTAACGACGCCTGCAAGCTGACTGAACTTAATGCCGTACAGCCGGAAAACACGCCGCTTCCCATCGTCGTTACGCTGCTTGGCACAGACACGTTTGACAAGCTCGTACAATTCGCAAATGCATTGTCCGCAATGCTGCGTACGCTTCCTGGAATGCTGACGCTTGTAATGGCCTTGCCTGCAAAAGCGTTTGCTCCAATGGACGATACGCTGGACGGGATGCTGACTGCGCCGCCCCCGCCTGTATAGGCTGTCAATACGCCGTTTTGGATCGTCATATTTGCATCATCCGCGGCGGATACGCTTTCCGCCCCACACAGCCATACGCAAAACGCCAGAGTCAATAAAAATGCAAACCCTTTTTTCTGAAATAAAAATCTGAACCCCTTCATAAGCGTCACTCCTTTTTCGCTACGAGGAACAGCCTGCCGTCCTGCGTATAATTGTTGCATGTGGACAGCGTCAGCAATTCGTCCCCATAGGAGATGTCGATTTTTTGGTCAAATACCGTAAGCTGCTGGATATTCGCCGCATAAGCCTCCATATCCTCTTTGCTCCCGGCATTGAAAAAATTATAATATCGGAATGTATAATCATCCCCATAATTTACCTTGGATAAACATACCGCTACAATCTTATAACGCGCCTTTTCGTAAATCGTGTCAAACGTAAGACGCTGATGCTTTTCCCAGTAGTCCTTTTGCATGAAATTTTTCAAGTCGCCAAACATCGTGCCGTCGCGCATGTTATGTCCATAAATGATCAGGTTCGTGTCCCGGTTCACAAAATCATTTCTGCTGTCCAGAAACAACGAACCTCTGTCACTCTTGTTTTTGTCAAAATCGTGGTGCAAATAATACTCCGAGTCCTTTTTTCCGGTCTGCATCACCGGATAATTGATCTGCGTGCCGTCTATTTGCAGCCACCCCGCCAAATCATTGTTCTGCTGAAACAATGTTTTGTACTGTTTTAAGATCTCCAGGTCAGCCCGGTTGACCTTCTTTTTCTTTTGCTGCTTTTCCTTTTTCGCATTTTCCGCATCCTGCTTTGCCAGCTCTTCTTCCACCTTAGCCAGGTATTTGTCCCCGCGCCCGTCGTCTACAAATGTATCCCGTATCACATGCCCGGTCAGGTTTTGCATATCCTGCAATCGCTCAAACTCCTGACTGTCTAAATGTTCCTGCCAGAGCGTCAATGCATAATACCCCAGGCAAAACGCCGCCGCCGCAATGCACACCATGCCCGCGAGCCGTAACCGCTTGCCCTGCTGCGCCTGCTGCTCCTGCCTGCGCTTTTCGGCTAACAAATTCTGGGAATGCTGCACCAAAAGGTCTGTCAGATACCAGGTAAAGGAAACTCCGATCTTACTATGGAATACAATTTCGTTATTCCGGATCAGAGAGTAGAGCCTTACGGCGACGTCCGCGTCCGTAACATCGACCTCTTTTGTGATATAGTCGATCTTCTTCACGTCTTCCTTCGCCGCAAGATACTCTTCATAGGTATGAAATTCATATTCACCTATTTTATACTGCTCATTCATGCCTGATTATTTAACCTTTTTGGTCTTTGTCTTGCTCATAGAGCTCTTTAATGTCGTGCTTCCTGACTTCTTATATGCGCGAACGCGTACATAGCATTTCTTGCCGCTCTTAATCCCGCGTACGTTGCAGATCCTGGTATTTACACCCTTAGCCGTCTTGATCTTGCGGAATTTCGCGCCCTTTGTGTTCTTATAATAAATCTGGTAGCCGTCCGCGTTTGTAGATTTCGTCCAGCTGATGCGCAGCTTGCCTTTTCCGGTTGTCTTTAATGTCACAGTCGGCGTTTTGAGCTTCGTCGTTGCGGAAACTACCGAAGATGGCTTGCCATAAGACTCCTCGCCCTGTGAATTAACCGTATAAGATTTTACATTGTACTTATACTTCTTGCCCGGTTTTAAGCCTGTAACCGTCGCGCTGTTGCCCTTTACTCTCTTTACGACTTTGGCATTGGAATCACAGACTACATAACCGTCCGCATAACCCTGCTGCTCCCATTTCAGCTTAATGCTGGTAGCCTTCACTGTGCTAACTTTCAGCCCATTTACCGCTACTCCGCCGATACGGAACGTCAGCTTCTTAATGCCAGTGTAATTGTTGCTAAGGCCCTGGATGATGATCGTAGCCACGCCAGGATTTACATTATCCGCGTAGGTCAGCGTATAATCTTTGCCTTTTTCCAATACCTTGCCGCTGTCTTTTACGACAATATCCGGCGTATACGCGTCTCCCGTGTATGTCTTATCCTCAACCTGCGTCGTTTCGCAAACCTGCAAGCTTCTTGGCTCAATGATGAAGTTTACCGTCTGTGTGCCAGTGTACTTGCCCGCGCCTGTAACGATGATAGACGCTGTGCCTGCATTTACATTATCCTTATAAGCTATGGTATAATCCGTACCCTGCTGTAACCTGGTGGAGCCGGATTCTACAACGACCGCCGGCGTTACCGCGTTTCCTGTATACGGATAGGTCGGCGCAAACCCGCTGACAAGGAATCCTCCTACATTGTTGCCAATGTTAAACTTCGCTTCCAGCTCGCCTACATAGTTTGGATTGTTCGCCGCGCGAATCTTAACGGTCGCCGTGCCAATTTCCACGTTGTTAATATAAGTTACTGTATAATCCTTATCCCTCGTCAAAATCGAATTGCCGCATGTCACTGTAACGATCGGCGTTACCGCGCTGCCTGTATACTTCTGATCCGGGATGTTCGTTACTTTACAGTCTGACAGCTTCGCTACGATCCGGAAGTTCTTCGTGATCGTCCCGGTGTTATTGCCCATGCCTGTAATGGTAACGGTCGCCGTGCCTACTTCAATATTGTTGCTGTAGGTTACGGTATAATCTGTATTCTGCGTCATCTTATCGATCGTAACTGCTGGCGTTAACTGCTTTCCAGTGTAATACATTGCGTCGCCCGCATCTAACGTTATCCTTACGTCATCCGGAGCTACCGCCACCGCGCCTGATATCTGCCCGGAGCCATTGCTTACGGAACCGCCTGGATTTCCGTTATTGCCAGATGAGATCATAGAGCTTGTAATCGCAAACCTTGCCGCTCCGGTTCCCTTGAAGTTTCCTTCGCCGTTGACCGTGATCGTCGCCGTGCCTACATTGATATTATTTGCATAAGTAAGAGAATAATCCTTATTTTCCGTTAATTTATACTTCGTCCTATCAATGTAATCCGTTACCGATATCCCAACCGGACAGATCGCAAGACCTGTATAGTTGTACTCCTTCTTAAAGCCGTCGATGACAACGGAATTGGAGATCGGCCTTGGGGTGATCGTGTAGGTCAGTGTGATCGGCTTCGTAGCGTAAGTGCCTTTGGAAGGATTTCCTTCAATTCGGATATAATACGTCGCCGCATCTACAATTTCCTTATCGCTCTTAATGTAATTCTCGTTCTTTACCTCACCTTTGTATCTTTCCACATTATACTTGCTTCTGGAAATACCGCTTACAATCACTACTGGCGGCTGTTTCTGTGCATTGTACACCGTTGTGCTGGCCTGCAATTTTGCAGATCCGTCTGCACTGATGTCATCGCCAATGTAATACCAGAAGCTTGCACTGTCTTTGTAGTTGTTGATACCTGTAATGGTCACTTTCACCTTGCCTGCAAACGTACAATCCGGCGCATCTCCGTAGCCTTCCTTTACATCGGTATCATCGGAGTCTGGCTCTACATATCTGAAATTTAATGTGTAATCGCCATTGCCAACTGTAGCATCCTCATTCTCTGCCGGTATCAGGAAATCCCCATTGTTGTGTTTACCCGCAAAGTCATAAACTGCTCCTGCCTGATTTTCTGTCAATTCCGTATCTGTCTTAATATTGTCAGGGAAAATCGGTATTACCCGTTTTCCTGTCCACGGCAAATGCAGATTTGATTTCAGCTCTATATTGCCTGTTTCATCTTTTGGATGGTACATAAATGCAACATGCCCTTCCAAAGAAGCTGGCTGGATAGTAAACTGCACTGTCTTTGTACCTTTGTAATTACTGTTCGCACCGTCTTTATCATCAAAACTCAATGTAATACTAGCTAATTTTCCTGACCTCGTAGCATTCGTAGCATTCTCAAATGTCACCTTAAGTTTCTTGATATAATCAGATTTTATGCTGTTACCATCATATATTGCAATCTGTTTACCATCTTCACTAGTCAATTTAAAGGATGGATGCTGCTCCTGGCCATCATATATTGCTTCTGAGCCAGTAAATTCCAATTTGGTATCCTTTAAATCTAATTGCGTGATCTCATAATCCAGAGTCCTTACCCCTGTAAAGTTCCCATTGCCTGTAATTACAATAGTTTTTACACCTACATTAGTGGTATCTTTTGGATAAGTATAAACGAACGGCACATCTTTGTCGAAACTGCCGGCCCCACCTCCACTATCTCTTTTGCCTACCAAATCTAAACCATTATACTCTCCTCGCGGTACTGGTTCGATTGCATCTCCATTTTGATAAGGATATTCCTGTTTATCTGTGAAAAACCTAATATCATACTTATCCCCTGTCATATCCTCTATATTCTTTTGAAGAATGCTATATTTCAGTCTTAACTCACCAGTATAGTTTCCAGTCCCTTCAAGTTTGCACTCCACTTCTTTTCTATCCTGATAATTTACATTATCCTGACCTTCTACTGACCTCAACCCATATGCCGCTTCTGTAAAACCTGGCTTATCTACATCCCCCTCTCCATATAAATTCACATTACTCGCTACTCCACCACCGCTTACAATTCTTGCTTTGACAACCACAGCGTTAATTGTTGGAAATACATCTCTGCCTGTATATATTGTCGTCGAATCTGCATCTATTTTTATTTGATCTTGATTCTTGGTAAGATCGTACTTTGTAACTGCAAACGACAGCTTTTTCGCATCACCCGAATAATTACCTATTGGCGTAATAATAACTTTGTGTTCTGGATTAACAGAATAACCATCGTTCTTTTCGAACTCAATCGTATAGTCTCTGTCACGTTTTAGCAAGGTTGTATCATAACGAACCTGTACTTCATCTAAGTCGATAACAGGGCTTCCATGATTGTATTCATAGCTTTCCTCTACTCCGGTAACATTATATTTCTCAAGGTCAAGTTCCTGTTTTACCCAATATTTTATCAGGCGATCCCCTCTCAAATAAGGCTTTGAATCATTCGTATACGTTATACGTATACTTCTCTGTCCTGGAGCCATATTAGGTACTGCATCCTTGTCACTGCTACCATCCTCTATAAATCGGTATTCTTTTCCATAATCCAGCGTTCTGCCGCCACATTTTACACTAATATAATCTTGAAGCTTTATATCAGTACTATCACTCCTGATTACAATTATACCATCTTCCAGCGTAGCCCCATTCTGTTTCGGACTTACTTCTGTTTCTTCGTCATCTCCCAAGTTTCCTGTAATAAATACATCTACATCCTCTTGTTTACCTATAAAGTTACCTTTTCCTTCAATTCGACCAGAGTGGATACCAACCTGTGGCACTACTTTTCCAAGAGGCTCACTGCTGTTAATATCGGTCAAATATACTTCGTAATCTTTGCCCCATTTCAAAATACGTGTCGCATAGTGGCCACCTGTGCCTGCTCCTTCCCCTATACCTTGGTCATTTACAATACGCTCTTGTTGTTGAAATTGAACTTCCATTCCCGAATTACCTATATTTGTACTTCCCTCTTGTTTATCTTTGAGTGTAGAGTATGGTATCTCGTTTTTCGTAATAACTGTTTTTGAAAAAATATTTGTAGCATTCGCCGGATCTGCAACTTGTGATGCTAAATCTCCTCGTATCGTAAACGTTCGTGTAAGAGATCCTCGATAATTTCCGCCCTTTGATGGATTTTGAGGATCATACAAACCTGTCACTTTTATAGATGTTGGCTCTGTATACTCACTCCCATCGCTCGTCGTTACAAAATCACCACTGACGTAATAATTACCACTATACCCCGTATCATATTCATCAGGATCAATTGCTATCCATCGCTCGTCACCATCTACCGTGACATCACCACCTGTATTGCCACCTTCAATTGTAACATCATTATTAATGCGCTGACGGACTACAAACGTTACATTGCTTCCCAGACCATGATTCCCGTCTGCTGGTCGTACATCTTTTGCTCTAAAGTCATATATCGAAGGCGACATTTCTATTCTACAGTCTTTTTCCATATCAACCGGATTGATATTAAATAACTTCGTGAAATTTCCACAAAAATTTCCGATACCTTCTACTACAACCCTCGCATGTTCTTCATTCGGCTCTGATGAACCACTCACATGATCTGTATTAAACGGTGTATACTTAAAATCACTTCCTGTTAACTCTGACCATTCGTCATCTTCATTAATTCGATACTTTAACTTTACAACTGGTCTAAAACCACCTTTGACATACGTGTACGTTTCTGCCATATCTATCTGGAATTTACTATTATTGATTGCACCACCCGATACTGTCGTTGCAATATTTCTCGGTTTGATTGTATACGTTTGATTCGCGCCACGCTTCTCATCCTCATATTGATGCAAACCTTTTAAATAAAATCCATATAGCGTCGCATCTATAGGGGCTTTGTTATCTGTATTGTCATACCATATTTCATAATCCGTGCCCTCTTTCAACTCTACATTGCCGTACATAACTTTCAGTTGAACTGGAACTCTGTGCCCTTTACCTATATACGTATAATCTCTGTCAAGAACTTCAACTGTACAATTATCACTATTGAGTGACCTCTTGCGAATCCGGACTTTAATAGAAACATTCCCATAATACCCATTCTTACCAGATATAGTTAAAATGCAATACGTCCTATCTGTACTTTCATCATATTCCGAGTTCACTGATACCAGTTTATAATTCTCTTCATATAGCAATGTGGTTCCAGACAAATATAAATATGTTTTATCATTTGTCACGGTTTCGTTTTTTTTCAGAAAATCAAGCACATTTGGATTGCTTACCGTTGGCGCATCATAAGCCCCTATTATTTCCGCCGTCCTCAATTCTCCAAAAGTAGCAGGATCTGGACGCGCGCCAGAAATTGAATCATTATTTTTCTGAGCGTACACAGTTGACCCAACAATATCCGTTCCAACATTAAGTATAATCTTTGCCGTTTCTCCTGTGTAACAATTCTTGCCGGTAAGCGTAAAAACAATAGTTCCATCATCGTTTACCAAATCTTTTAACGCGTTCGTGCCGCTTGATGTAATTACGTAATCCGTACCGTAAACCAAAACATCGTTTCCATCTGTTACAGTAAGCTTTTTATTTTGAAACTCGCCTTTCAGATATTTATCTACAGATGCCTTTCCTCTTTCTGCATCATTGGCGCTGGAAGCCAGATATTGATCATACCCAATCACATCAACAAGCGGATCTACCGTCGCTTTGCTAATATCTTTTGCCTCAAAACGAAATGGCCCAACCAGTACTGTGTTTTGTTTATTATCTGACTTGTAATTTGGATTTGTAAGCTTAATTTTATAATAATATTGGCCTGTTATTTCTATATTCGTTAAGCTCTTACCATCTGCATCAAAAAGGCCCTCTATAATTGTAAAATCTTTGCTATTCTCCGCATTACCCACCTGTAAAACTACATTACGGTCAATCTGCTCATGCCTGATTCCTAATTCTGTTACTTCCGGCGGTGTCTTGCCATTATATGGATGGATTGCCGCGCCGCTGGTTGTCGTTTCTTCAATATTCCTAAAACCGTCCTTCTCCGAAAAAACAATATTGACTGTTTCTAACTGTCTTGGCTCAATCGTAAACTCAACTTTTCGTAAATCATATCCAACAACCTGCACATATGCGATCGCTTTTCCTGCATCCGTCAATTCTGTTCTTTCCGTACTTTCTGGATCTGTCACATATCTATAATGATGTACGGAATATAATTCACCATTAATGGAATCCACCAGAGAATTGTCTATCCTTTTTCTCATTTCAACCTGCGGTTTATGTGCTTTTCCATTATAAATATGATTCTTTCCTGTAACGAACTCATTGTCACAGCCTGTATTATAATCCGGCTCGCATCCTGCAACACTAAAATCATATTCCGTTATATCAAACGCATCGATTGTAAAATCGCAGGAAATTTCTCTTTCCGCTAATTCAATACCTTTACCATCCGGTGTTGTATAATTACCAGCCAAGGCAAAAACAACCCGATAATCTCCAGGTGCATTAAATTTGAAATCATCAAAATTATTATTCGGTATGTTTACCTCTGTCCAAGCTCCTGCCGTTTTGCGGAAAAAAGAAGGTTTGACAGTTGTATTGTGGTCTCTTTCTGCATCTTCAATATAAAGTATTCCTTTCTCGCCTTTGTAAAGCCGTGCACTACTTATAATTTGCCGCGCAGTTGTATTTAAAATAAAATTACTTTTTTCTTCCATTTGAGCGTCTAATAATTTAACACTGAATCCATTCTGCTTGCTGACAATTTGCCCCGTCACTCTATATCTTGCATTTTGCAGCACTTCATCTCTGTTAGCCACTCCATTCGGAATCAATACTCCGTCACTATATAATCCCTTACCTGTAATCTGCATGGCTACAGTGCCTACATCCTTTCCCCATGTACCAGATGTATCGTCTTGCAGAAATTTCCACTCCAATGTATAATCTCTATCTAATTCTAAATACGGTTTTTTAGTTTCATCAATCGTTTCTCCATTAGCAGCCCTAAAATACATCTGCGGAATCATTCTATGCTGTTCCCCATCATATTCATAAGTATTATTCGGCTGTGTCTTTTTTGTCTCTTTGTCTATAGGGCTATCGAATAATAGCCTCTCATTTAATTTCCCGTTTACCAACAATTCCCTGCTTACTCTATATACCAGATATCCCGTTACCCCTCCTACTGTAATCTTCTGCTGTAAAATCCCTGCCGTTGCGCCTGGAATTGGAGTCCCATTTTTCACAAAATGACAATCTGAATCATCAAATACAACTGAACCCCATTTTGGCAATGTTGGATCACTTGAATCTGCATTATATGTTGCAACCTTTTCATAACCTGTACTTTTTTTCTGATACAAACTATATTCTTGGATCTTATCACCACTCATATTTTGAACTCGATACGTATTTCCCACTTCATCATAAGGGACAGTCGTATTGATCGAATCATTAGAAGCGGTTTCTCCCTGCTTTACCAATACAAACTGTTCCATTTTTTCGGATATTGTATAAGGGCCAAGTCCCAAACTGCCAAAACATTTATCCTTGCTTCCTTCTATTGTAATTTTATACTGTTGCGGATTTGTGCCCGGTATCACTTGATGACTGTTCACCGTATAACTTCCATTCAAGTCAGAATCTGTAACATCATCACCATCTTTTACTTTTAATTTTATGCTGTCTGTGCTCGGATGCTCTGACAAAACATCCCCATTTAAAGTTTTAACCACCCCGCCTACTGTTACATCATAGTCTTTTATATGATGTGTAATTGTAATTGCCTTTTGCTGATATTGATCACTAAGTTGATAATTTTTTAGTTTAACATAACAAGTATAACTTCCATAATTTGCCGGTTTTGGATTTTTCTGTTGAGTTGTTACATCTTTTGTGTTGTATATCTCATATCCAGCCTTTGCTTCATCACTTGAAGTCAAGTCAACCTGATTGCCTTTTCCATCTACCACTGTAACTTTAAAATCACTTGGCGCCAATGCGCGAAGCGGCCCCATCATCAATCTATTTTGTTTATTATACTCAGAATATTTTTCTGCATTATTCAATTCTACATCAACACTTGTGGCCGCTTGTGGTTTGATTTCGTATACACATATTCCTGTTCCTGAAAAATCATCATTACCATTTGGAAATTGCACTCCAATTTTTATTTTCGCTCCATTTTGCGTTGCCTGAGTCCAGTTTCCATCTTGTAATCTAAGTTTAATGTTATTACCATACTCAATGTACTTACCCGTAGTATCTTGTTGTTCCGCCTGATTTTCTGAACCTGAATAGTTTATTATAACTGATCCACATTGCAATGACTTTGGAAATACAGGTACAGTATCACTAATATATGCAAGCGAATCAGCATCCACTGCCGTAAATTTTTGCCCTTCAATGTCTTCCGCCGCCCGCAACCTCGGCGCCGCAATCGCCACTCCGCCCAGCAGCAATATGGAGCAAGCTACGATCAATATTTTTGCTCCAAATTTCTTCCATACGTCCTTGTACATAATTACTACCTTCCTCTCCGCCATCCCCCGTCAATGGCTTTTTATTTTTCTTCCTTGATCTATCTCCAGAGACATACCTAAAATGCCAGCACGCGCAATGCATCTTCCATACCCCCTGCACCACGCATACTACGCCCGCCACTTTGCATCTCTGCTGCGGCCAGCCGTAACCAGCTGCCTCGTTTCCTGATACGATATCTATCTTTGGCCCCGCATCTGCTGGTAAGCGCATATAAAAACACGCCAAGGCCTCTATCTGGCTTTTCATTCCTTTGGTTTGGACAGTCCAAACAAACGTGGGCTTGTTGTCGTTTCCTGCAATTGTGCATAACTATCCTATTAGCCAGTTTCTTAATATATCGGCACATTCATGACAAAGTTAACCTTAAGCTGGTATTTTTTTGTCAATTATCTACTGTCTGGTTGAAACGCCATTTCTATCTGGTTTTAGTTTACCACAGATATCCAGGGATTGTCACTATATACCTTCCATATATTTGCTTTGGATTTTGTAAGTAAAAGATTTTGGCTTACAAGATTCCGGCTGTTTAACCGGATGAAAATAGAAATGCGGAATGTGGGACTCGAACCCACACGGTCGCCCACAGGAACCTAAATCCTGCATGTCTGCCAATTCCATCAATTCCGCAAAAATAAGCACGAAGTTTATTATACATGAAACGCGCGCAAATGGCAAGCGTTTTATATATTTAAAAACATAGAAAAATGCGGGTAATATTTTAATATGGCGCGTCCTATGATCTTGTCTTTATGCACATAGGAATAGCTTTGCGCTTCCTCTTCGGATGACGCTACGCCGTCCTCGATCGCGCTTTCCGGCCACAGCCTGGAATCCTCTGAAATGTTGCGGTTGTCCCCAAGCATCAAATAACAGTCATTAGGCACTTCAAACACATAGCCGTCATTATTGATCGTCCATTCCTCCGGCAGATAATTTTCCTTAAGCGGCTTTTTGGAACCGTCAATGTAGATCTTTCCGTCTTTGATCTCCACCTTTTCTCCCGGCAGTCCAATGACGCGTTTGATATAAATTGTCTCGCCGTCCACCGGATAGGGAAACATCACCACATCGTAACGCTCCGGCCCGTGGAATAAATAAGACAGGCGGCACCCAAATATCTGGTCGTCTATCTGGAGCAGGTTTTCCATTGAGCCTGACGGGATGACGGCATTGATCAATACGAAATGGTTGATCAAAAAACCGGCGATGCACGCAAAAACCACGATCCTTACGTATTCCCATATGTTAAATTTCTTTTTTTCCTTTTCCGGTTCCTGTTCGGTCTGCACAGTTTGTTCCATAATAAGCATCTCCTGTGATTTGTGATTTGTGATCTATAATCTATGATCTATAATCTATGATCTGAATTGCGAAGGTCAATCCAGCATTTGGATTTTTGGATAGTATTTAAATATCGCCCGTCCGAGTATCTGATCCTCATTTACATACGTATATTTTTCCGCCTGTTCCATATCTTCGGCAAGCCCGTCCTGTATCGCCTGGGAAGCCCAAAACCTTGCGTCCAGCGAAATATTGCGGTTGTCCCCGAGCATCAGGTAGCAGTCGTTTGGCACGTCAAACACATAGCCGTCGTTGTCGTCCGTCCATTCTTCCGGAAGATAAGATTCCTCCAGCGGGATATCGGAGCCGTCTATGTAGATTTTGCCAGAACGGATCTCCACCACTTCTCCAGGCAGGCCGATGATGCGTTTGATAAAATTTTGCGATTCATCCACCGGATATCGGAAGATCACGATATCGTACCGCTCCGGCTCTTCAAACGCGTACGCCAGACGAAATCCAAACAGCCTGTCTCCCGGCTCGATCAGGCTTTCCATCGATTCTGACGGAACTTCCGCATTGATCAGCACAAAATGCACCATGACCTGCGCCAGTATAAACGCCGCCACAAATATTTCCACAAAGCTTAAAAGCTCACGAAGCCAGGATCGTTTTTTTTGTTCCGCTTTTTCCTCTCCGGTTTCGCCTTTCTTTTGCTCCTGCGCCTTGTCCAAGTCTTTTTCTTCCATAAAACAAATGCCCTCCGCTTTTATTTCTTTACCATTATATACATTTAACCTCCGTTTTGCAATCCTTTTCTGTTTCCAGCCTCATACTTCCATAAGCGGGCCTGTGTTATCGAGTAGGGAAGATTTATCTTCTCTACTCGCCGCGCGGCCCGCATGCTGCGTCAGCAGCAAACTTCCATTTGCGGGCCTGCGCATAAAAAAAGTTGCGGGACATTCATCCCGCAATTTTTTCTTTTCATATTATAATGCTGATTTTTACTCTACATCCTGGAGCGCTTTCCCATTTTCCTCCCCAGTCCGTATTTTTACGACTCTCGCTACGTGGAACACAAATATTTTCCCGTCTCCGATATGCCCAGTATAAAGCGTCTTTTTCGCCGTTTCGATAATCGAGTCCACCGGGATTTTGTTTACGACGACTTCGATCTTTACTTTCGGAAGCAGCGTCGCGTCCACTTCCACGCCGCGGTAATATTCGCCCGCGCCCTTTTGGATGCCGCAGCCCATAACCTGCGTCACGGTCATGCCGGTAACGCCAAGCTCATTCAGCGCATTTTTTAATTTGTCAAATTTCGACAGCTTCACAATGATCGCCACTTTGTACATGCCCGTGTCCGCAAGTCCCGCGTCATCCGCTTTTACTACCGGAACCGCCGCGTTCATCTGCGCCTGCGTCGCAAGAAGCGGATTGTCTTCACCCAAGTCCGTGTTTTCATTTACGTCCATTGCGCCCATTACGTCATTGATCGCAAATCCGGAATAGGCGCTTGCAAGCCCGTGCTCATGGATATCCAGGCCGTCGATTTCGATTTCCGGCTCCACCCGAAGCCCCATTGTCGCTTTGATCGCCTGGAAAATAATGGTCATCATGACCGCTACCCACGCCGCGACCGCAAGCACGCCGATCGCCTGTACTCCAAGCATATGAAAACCGCCGCCGTAAAACAGCCCGCCGTCTGTCGCAAACAGCCCGGTCGCGATCGTGCCGAACATCCCGCACGCGCCATGCACAGAAATCGCGCCCACCGGGTCGTCTATTTTTGCAACCTTGTCAAAAAATTCCACGCTTGCCACAACGATTACTCCAGCCGCCAGCCCTATAAAGAACGCTCCAAACGGGTCCACTACATCACAACCAGCCGTAATCGCAACCAGCCCCGCCAGGGAACCGTTCAGGCACATGGATACGTCCGGTTTTTTATAACGGATCCAGGTAACGATCAAAACCACGCAGGTGGAAACCGCCGCCGCAAGGTTCGTGTTCATAAAAATCAGGGAAGCGGATGCCATCGCTTCATCGGAGCTCATAGATACGGTCGAGCATCCGTTAAACCCAAACCAGCAAAACCAGAGGATAAACACGCCCAGCGCCACCGCCGTCAGGTTATGCCCTGGGATCGCCCTTGGCTTTCCTTCTTTATCATATTTCCCGATACGAGGCCCCAGGGTCGCGGCGCCGATGCATGCCGCTATGCCGCCTACCATATGTACCGCGCAGGAACCCGCAAAATCATGGAAGCCAAGCTCTGACAGCCAGCCGCCGCCCCAAATCCAATGCCCGGAAATCGGATATACTACGAGTGAGATCAGCGCGCTGTATACGCAGTAAGAGCTAAATTTCGTCCGCTCCGCCATGGAGCCTGACACGATCGTCGCCGCCGTCGCGCAAAATACGGTCTGGAAAATGACATAACACCATTTTGGCAGCGTACCGAAATCATAGCTTCCTAATATAAACGGGTCAAATCCCCCAATCAGCGCCCCGGAGCCGCCAAACATGATCCCAAACCCCACAAGCCAAAACGCCGGCGTGCCGATGCAAAAATCCATTAAGTTTTTCATTAATATATTCCCTGTGTTTTTCGCCCTGGTCAATCCCGCTTCACACAGGGAAAATCCCGCCTGCATAAAAAACACCATCGCTGCGCCAAGCAACGTCCAAAGAACATCTACCGATACATATTTCATATTCGTTCTCCTCCTTAACCTCTTTCCTATGATCGCTTTCAAGCAACCGGGACAAAAGCCCCTTCGCCCAGGCCCGAAATGCAAAATCGCCGCTTGCGTTTTCCCTTCCGGCTTCCTGAGCATAAAAAAAGGCGCTGAGAATCACTCTCAGCACCTTCGCTTGATGGGAAAAGTATAGCAGTATTTCCGTTTGCTGTCAATTTTCATTTTTATTCAATTTTCATAAATTATTGCCTGGATTTTGTGCATATTATACAATTTCTAACTCAACATACCATCCGCTTAGTTCATGTTAAAATATCGACTCACACATAATATGCAATTTTCCTTTCGAATCCTTGATTATAAGATTCCTTACCATGCTCTCATCATCTGGTATTGTTATATTTAATTTGTGATTTTTATCATCTATTTCATAAATTAGCCCATTAAACATTGTCGCGCTAAGTATCAGCTGAAACGGAACATTCTCCAAATCTTTACATGCTATAATATGCATACTGGAAAATACAAGCTCGCCTATCGAAATGCCTCTTACTTCATATAAATTTCCACTTGTTTTTCCGCCAAATCCACCAAAAATAACATTATTTTTTACACATTTTCCTCCCAGAATATAAAGCATCCTTTCATCCGCAGTCCATACCGGAAAAAAAGCCCCCGTATCCAGTAAAGCATCAAAATAATGCCATGGCTTTAACTGAATAACCGGTCTCTGATATCGGCTGTTTAAATTTAACATGAATTGTCTCATCCAAAATACCCCGCTATCCCTAATTGAAAAATATTATCCGGCGTTGTATATCTGGCTAAAATCTTACCATGCGTCTGCACCTGCATCATTGTCAGCTCGTTTTTAGACTTATCCGTATACTTCACAATCGCTGTTTTAATCGTAGCGTCATTATCCGGTTCATATTCCACATCTGTCAATCCAACCCATTGATCTGGATATTTTTCTTGAATCTCTTCCCATGTCAATTTTTCTTCCATAGCGACACTTTCCTCACATTTTTAATTATTCTGCCACTCTTTCTGCCAGCCAAACAATATTCCGCCATTCTATGTTCCAATAAACCTCCCGTAGCGACTCCACCCTCATTTACAATCAGACTCTATTCTATCTATTCCACATCTATTCTACAAGAGGCAGTTTTTGATATAGCTTCCGTTTAATCGCCGCCTCTTCTATATCTAATTGCTCCATTACAGCTTCCAGCCCTCCCCGGGTCGCTTCCCTTCGTATCCTTTCCACCAATTCTAACTTATCAAACAAATTACAATTCAATTCTTTTTCGTTTATCGGCATATTTTTTACTCCTTTCAAAAAGGTATTGCGTTTTTATTGTAGCAAAATTTTTATTACATGAAAACTATAATATGGAATTTTCATTTTAATATAATGAAACTAAATAAGGAAAAATAAAAGGAATATTGTCGTTTTGAAAAAGATGTGCTATAATCCATATACGGAGCAGTCGCGTTACAACGCAATTTCCTGATTGCGCTGCTTGCCTATATAGATAGGACAAACAAGCGAAAATAAATAAGCCTACCTTGTCAACTTAGCCGGTTACAAATAGGTTGCCATAATCGACTGCTCCCTTATTAACTTTTAATATACCATATATCACAGCCGTTTTCAAGCCTGTTTTTGTTTTCAGCATTGATTTTACGTTACAGTTCAACTTTGGCTTCACTTAAACGTTTTAAAGAAATGGAGGCGTTACCATGCCACAGCTCCCAAACGACCCGGTCATATTGTTAAGCTACCTTAACACGCAGCTGCGGGACAACTATCCTTCCCTGGAGGAATTATGCCGCAGCCTGAATTTAAACCAGGAAGAGCTTTGCAAAAAGCTGGCTTGCATCGATTACTCTTATTGTCCTGACGCAAACCAGTTTCAATAAAGCAAACCGCCCGCGGCAGCTTTGTGAAACCTAAAACTGTTACGGACGGTAATTTTGATTTTATTTTATGTTTTTATTTTATGTTTTTATTTCATGATCTCCAGCATCCGCTTCGTATTTTCTTCGATATCTCCATGAAATACCGCGCTGCCTGCGACAATGACATTCGCCCCGGCGCCAAGCGCCCGCTCTAGCGTCTTAAAGTTTATGCCGCCGTCCACTTCGATATCCGTTTTCAGCCCTCTGCTTTGGATGATCTCTTTTAAATCCCGCACTTTATCTAACGTATACGGCACCAACGCCTGTCCGCCCAGCCCCGGATTGACGGTCATAATAAGCGCCATATCGATCCGCGGCAGTATATATGTAAGCTGCGAGATCGGAGTCGCCGGATTCAGCGCGACTCCAGCCAGCAGGTCGCGCTCTTTGATCAGATCCACCGCATGATTTAAATCCCTGCAAGCTTCCGCGTGCACGGTAATGATGTCCGCGCCGCAGTCCGCTACATCCGGGATATAGCGCGCCGGGTCTTCCACCATTAAATGCACATCCATCATCAGATTGGTTTTCTTGCGCACGGATTCAAGCACCGGCATCCCGAATGAAATATTCGGCACAAACCAGCCGTCCATCACGTCACAGTGAAGGTACTGCGCGCCCGCCTGCTCCACCAGCGCGATCTGCCTGCCTAAATCGGTAAAATCCGCCGCCAAAATCGATGGCGATAAACAATTCATAAAATCAGCCTCCCCTTACAGCTGGCCTTAGCCAACATCCAACATACATTTTATCATATACCCGATCGTCCAGATCAGCCCGCCGATGGTCAGGGCAAGCCAGCATTCCGCAAACGTAAGTATCACAAGCCCGACCGTCAGCCGCCCTTCCTTGCAGGCCACAAGCAGGCCAAACAGCGACGGCAGAAACATCCTCCATATCCCGATATAAAACCCCAGCGTCGAGCCTGCCAAGACGCTTAGCCATCCCGCCGCTTTTTTGATCCTTCCAGGCGACCCCGTATCCTGCGCCACGGGCTTTTTGCCCCGTTTCCCATTATCCATAGGTTTTTATTCCATACTCCTGTTCATAGCTGCAACCAGCGCGTCAATCGACGCACGGATAATGTCCGGGTCTATGCCGATCCCAAAGTACAGCTGATTGTCCTCTCCTTTAATGCCCACATACGCGATCGCGCTTGAATCCGAGCCGTCCTCCAGCGCATGCTCCTCATAGCAGATGATCTCGCACGGCTTTTCAAAAAATTCCGCGAACGTGTTGCTGACCGCGTTTAACCGCCCGTTTCCCGTGCTTTCGGCGATGTTCTTTTTCCCGTTTTGAATGATATTAATGGTCGCCGTAATCCCGTCCTCCTGGCGGAAATGGCAGCCTCTCACTTCAAATACCGGGGTGTGGTCTTTATAGCGTCCGATAAAGATATCGTAAATTTCCTGCGGCGAAAGTTCGGAATGCTCTTTATCCGAAACGTCTTTTACCGCATAGCCCAGATCCTCGCGCATCTTGTACGGGATTTTCAAGCCAAAGTTTTGCTCCAGCACGTACGCCACGCCGCCTTTTCCGGACTGGCTGTTTATGCGGATCACATCGCTGTCGTAGGTGCGCCCGACATCCTCCGGGTTGATCGGCAGGTACGGAACCGTCCAATGATCCGGGTCTTTCATCTCACGGTACTTCATGCCTTTTGCGATCGCATCCTGATGGGAGCCGGAAAAGGCCGCAAACACAAGCTTCCCGCAATACGGATGCCGCATGTGGATGTCCATTTGCGTCAGCCGCTCGTAAGCGCCCGCGATGCTTGGCATATCGGATAAATCCAGCTTTGGATCGATGCCCTGGGCGTACATGTTCATCGCCAGCACGACGATATCCACATTTCCGGTGCGCTCCCCGTTTCCAAACAGCGTGCCCTCGATCCGGTCCGCCCCCGCTAAAAGCCCCATTTCCGCGTCACTCACGCCGCATCCCCTGTCGTTATGCGGATGCAGGGATAAAATAATGGCGTCCCGGTTGTGCAGATGCTTGCTGACGTACTCGATCTGGCTGGCAAACACATGCGGCATGGACATTTCCACCGTCGCCGGGATATTAATGTAAACCTTATGCTCCGGCTTCGGGTTCCATACATCGATCACGGCGTTGCACACCTCCACCGCATAGTCCACCTCTGTGCCGGTAAAGCTCTCCGGGCTGTATTCAAATGAAATGTTCCCTTCCGCCTCTGCCGCCAGTTCCATCAGAAGCTTTGCGCCGTCGATCGCGATCTGCTTGATCTCTTCTTTATTTTTATGAAACACCTGTTCCCGCTGGGCAAGGGACGTGGAATTGTATACATGTACAATGACATTCGGCGCGCCCTTTACCGCCTCAAAGGTCTTTCGGATAATATGCTCTCTGGCCTGGGTCAGCACCTGGATTGTTACGTCGTCCGGTATCATGTTTTTTTCGATTAAAGTGCGCACAAGCTTATACTCTGTCTCCGAAGCTGCCGGAAAGCCCACCTCGATTTCTTTAAACCCTAATTTTAACAGCAGTTTAAAAAATTCCAGTTTTTCATCCAATCCCATCGGCTCGATCAGAGCCTGGTTGCCGTCGCGCAGATCCACGCTGCACCAGATCGGCGCCTGATCCACATACTCTTTTTTCGCCCAGTCCAGGCATTCTTCGGGCGGCATAAAATAATTTCTCTGATATTGCTTATAGTTAAACATTTTTTACCTCCATAAAAATGTGTTTACATGCCTCTTGATTTTTTGACGCAGGATCGCATCGCTTCAAAGACGCTGCTGCGAAGCCCTTTTTCTTCTAATACGCGAACGGCCTCTATCGTCGTTCCGCCAGGAGAGCATACCATATCCTTTAGCGCCCCTGGGTGCATTCCGGTCTCCAATACCATCTTCGCGCTGCCAAGCACAGCCTGGGACGCAAATTTATAAGCTTTGTCCCTGGGCATTCCATCTAAGACGGCGGCGTCCGCCATTGCCTCTATAAATAAAAACACATATGCCGGGGAGCTGCCGCTTACGGCGGTCACGACATCCATCAGCTGCTCGCAAACTTCCTCCGCCTGCCCAAAGCAGCCGCATATATTGGCGATCTCATGCCGTTCCTGCTCCGTGACCTGCTCTCCTACGCAGTAAGCGGTCATGCCCTCTTTTACCATAGCAGGGGTGTTTGGCATGGTGCGCACAAGCTTTACCGGCTTTCCGAACATGCCGTCCAGCCATTCTAGCGTCCGCCCCGGCGCGATCGACACAAATATCTGGCGTTCATCCGCCACATCCCGGATTTCTGTGATCACCTGTTCATAATACTGCGGTTTCACCGCCAAAAAAATTATATCCGCAAATTCCACAACCGCCTGGTTTGAATCCGCAAGCTGAATTTTTAATTCATTTTCGATTTTCTGCCTGGTCGCCGCGCTGTTTGCGGAAGCGATCAATTCCCCAGGACGCAGCATTCCGGATTCCAGGATGCCCTTGACCATCGCCGTCCCCATATTCCCGCATCCTATAAAACCTATTTTCATAATATGTGTTCCACCTTTCCACAATTCAGACATATGTAGCGCTTCGTTACAAGCGTATTTTTTATTATAACACGAAATGTTGGCGATGGCTAGATTTCTGGGTGAAATTTCTTTTGGGATTGTTGCCAAAAACGCTGTTTCGGTTTATAATCATACAAGTCGCACTTCAAACCAAGCAGTTACGAAGTTACAGTTCCGCATTCAGCTTTACTGTAACGTTATGAAAGGGTCGCGTATGCATTTTACTACAATTTTTATCTGGTTTATGTTATATAGTATCCTTGGGTGGATCTTTGAAACTATCTATTGCAGCATTAAAGGGTTAAAATGGGACAACCGCGGTATGCTGATCGGGCCTTATTGCCCGATTTACGGCGTTGGGGCAGTCGCGGATGTGCTGCTTTGCGGAAATATGGACAGCGCGCCGGCGATCTTTTTTAGCTGTATGCTTGGCTCCGCTGTAATGGAATATACGACCTCCTATGTTACGGAGCATTTGTTCCATGCGGTCTGGTGGGATTACAGCCGCCTGCCGTTCAACTTAAACGGACGCATCTGCCTTGGGTGCTCCCTTGGATTTGGCGTGGCGGGGCTTGCCGTGCATTATGGCATCCACCCGGTTATCATATGCATCACAGAGCCAATCCCGCTGGACGCGCAGGAAGCCATCAGCCTGCTTTTGATGTTTGTGTTTGCCGCCGACTGCGCATTAACGGCGGACTCCCTTGCGGCGATCAATGTAAAGCTGGCGGCTACTTTAACGGCGATCGATTCCCAGATTGCGGAAAAATACGACAACTTTATCGCCAATACCAGGCAAAATCTGTCAGAAGGGCTTGGCACGCTTAAGGAAAAGCTTACCCCGGAATCTACTGGCGACGCTTCCAGTAAGACCGGCTCCAAAGCTTCTATTTTGATCACGATGGAGGAATACCGCGAACGCCGGACGCATGAAGAGGTGAAAAAGACGCTTTCCACTATGAGCTGGGCGCAGATCCGCGCGCTGCGCTCTACCGTTTCCTTCCGCAGGAGCAGATACAGCGAAATCGGAAGCAAAATGAAGCATGCGCTTTCTTTTCATAAGAAAAAGGACGATAACTAACGAGCCACGCCGTAAAGTCGCATGAGTCATATCCATCTTTTGTTAAATCAATAAAGAATCAATAAAGGAGTGAAAACATATGAAACTTACCTCGCAGGAAAAATCTGAAATAAAAGAGCTTTTAAATGGCATGGACGAAACGAAGGAAGCCTCCCTTATGAAAAAATATATCCAGCATGGCTCGATTTCCACCTACGACCATGTAATCAGCGTTGTAAAGGTCAGCTTTTACTTAAACCGCAGGTTCCATCTTGGAGCCGCGGATTCCCAGCTGGTGCGGGGCGCTTTTCTTCATGATTTTTACCTGTACGACTGGCATGAAAACGGCTATCCTGGCAGGCTGCACGGGCTGCACCATCCTGCCATCGCGTTAAAAAACGCCACAGAACGCTATTCCTTAACTCCAACAGAATGTAACGTCATTGAAAGCCACATGTGGCCCCTGACGCTGTTTACGTTTCCAAAATGCAGGGAAGCGGCGATCGTCTGTCTAGCTGATAAACTCTGCTCCTCCTACGAAACAGTCGTACGCAAACGGGGATTTCCATGCTGAGCGCATTTATATGCGGGCCTGCGCATAAAATAAGCTGGCATTTTTTGATTCATGCCAGCTTAAATACGTTCCTAAATTTTTTAATCAGCGCCGGGAGTCACGCTTAAAGCATATCTTCGGCTAAGCCGTCACCCATGCAAGCACACCCTTATTTCCAGGCACGTCTATGATCAGGCGATTATCCCGGATTTCCAGTTCTTCACATGCTGTAATGTCCAGGCTCTCCTGCGGGTCTTTTTCCCAGTCGATTTCCGCGGTCAGGATGTCAACCGCTTTTACGCCATGCACAGGAAGCGGGATTTCCATATGGAAATCATTTTCATCGTTGTTGACCGCTGTAATCATCGCGGATTTATCTAAAATCCTGCCAAACGCATACTGACGGTTTGTCAGAACCAGTTCTTTGTAACGTCCCTGGGACAGCTCCGCAAACTGCTGTTTTGCGCGGCCCAGCAGACAATGAAGGTTTGTAATCTCGTCCTTTGTGTACGTATCCTCATAATCCTCAAGCTCCAATTCTGGGCGCAGATTCCAGTCAGAGGAACGGTCTTTTGCCCCTTCGATGGAAAATTCAGATCCATAATATACGGACGGAACGCCATATAAGGTATACAACAGCATCGTTACCGGATACAGATGCGCTTTTTCGTTTAATTTGGAATAAATGCGCGCTACGTCATGGTTATCTACAAATGTATAAAGCTTTACGTCCCCGCATAAGCCCTCCAGCCTGCGGACGGTATGCGCGATTTCAAAATAATTGTGGTCATTGTGGCCGGAGAATATGCCTTTATGCAGCTCGTAATTTGTTACCGAGTGGAGCATCTGCGGATTCGCCCAGCGGCCATAATCCCCGTGGATGACTTCCCCCATCAGCCAAAACTCCGGCTTTATTTCGTTGGCTACCCTGCGCAGGTCTTTCATAAAATCAAAATCCAGCACGTCGGCAGCATCGAGCCGGATACCGTCTATGTCAAATTCATCCACCCAAAAACGTATGGTTTCAAAATGGTAATCCTTCACCTGCGGGTTACGCTGGTTTAACTTAACAAGCAGGTTATGTCCGCCCCAGTTTTCATAGCAGAACCCGTCGTTATATTCGTTATTCCCATAAAAGTTTACATTCATAAACCAATCTCTGTATGGAGACTGTTCCCGTTTTTCTTTTAAATCCTGGAACGCAAAAAAACCGCGCCCGGAATGATTGAACACTCCGTCCACAATGACGCGCAACCCCTGCTTATGGCAATACGCCACCCATTCTTTAAAATCCTTATTTGTGCCAAGCCTGCCATCCACTTTCCGGTAATCTATCGTGTCGTAGCCATGGGTGCCGGATTCAAAAAGCGGGCCGATGTAGATCGCATTGCACCCGATTTTTTTCGCATGCGCCGCCCATTGCGTCAATTTGTTAAAATGCTGTCCCATTTCCCCATTGTTATCATGCCCGCATCCACACAGGCCAAGTGGGTAAATATGGTAAAATACTGCGCTGTCATACCAAGCCATTGCTAAACTCCTCATTTCTATCGTTTTTTGTTTCTATTATGTTTCCGGCGCGCTATGCAAACATGGAAACGGAACCTGTATAGCGCCCGTTAATTACATAATATGCCGTTTCATGCTCCTGGCGGACATAAATTTCCAATTCTTCCAGTGAGCGATTCGAATGGATATTGTTAAACTTGTCCATCACACGGTTAATGATGCTGTAGCAGTCGCACTGTCTGCCGCGATATTCAAATATCAGCTTGCGCTTAACCGAGCTATGCCAGTTAATCTCCCCGCTAAGTTCACTGCTGTCACAAATATCACTTTCAGAATCCCATAGATTTACATATGACTCCAACTCACTATTCACTACATAATAAGCCTTATCATCTTCTGGCTTCACATAAACTGCAATTGTTTCCACCGGCTTTTCATATGTGGCCTGCCCTTCCTGACATGCCTTTTCCACAAGCCTGGTAAGGTTGATTTCCTTTTCATAATATTGCAGGTAAATACGAAGCGTTGCATCTGTCGTTACCATTTCGTTTTCCCCCTGTCTTTTATGTTCAGATCCGCCATTTTTCGCATGTACCTTTCTATTTTATAACTTTTCGCATAATTTGTAAATATTATTTTCTTTTAAAATGCAGCGTCCTTATTACAGCCCTGAAAAAGTCTTGACATTTTTCATTTTAGTGATACACTTTTCGTGGTAATTTCCATACATAGTTACAGCCTGCTTATGTGCGAATAGGCGGTAGCTCAAAGACAGGATAGCCATAAGATAGCTTCATGCATAAGCTATTCTAAAAGCTGTTCTTAAAATACACATATACTAAAATAGGAGGAATGTCATATGTTACTCGCACAAATTTTAGCCGTATCCATCTTTGTGATCATGTTTTTGCTGATCGTCCTCGACAAAATCGAACGTCATTATGTCACGCTTGGATGCGGGCTGGTAACGCTTGCGCTCGTGTTTGGCATCGTTATGCATGACCCTGCCGCAATCTGGGAAACGCTGAACATCCGCAGCATCTTTACGCTGGAATTTTGGTATGCGGCAGGCGAATCCGCGGAATCATCCAGCGGCATCAACTGGGCGACCATCATATTTATCGCCGGAATGATGGTCATGGTCGAGGGTATGGCAAAGGCCGGCTTTTTCCGCTGGCTGTGCATGCGGCTCGCAAAACTGGTCAACTACAAGCCAATCCCGTTATTTATCGCGTTTATGATCATGTCGTCGATTCTTGCCATGTTCATAGACAGCATTACGGTCATCCTGTTTTTAGCGGCCGTGACGGTAGAGCTTGCCAAACTGTTACAGTTTAACCCGGTTCCTATGATCCTATCCGAAATTTTTTGCGCGAACCTGGGCGGCTCTGCGACGATGTGCGGCGATCCTCCTAACATTATTATCGGTACATCACTGGGATATTCTTTTTCCGATTTTTTGACAAACACCGGGCTAATCGCCATGGTCAGCTTAATCGTCGTGATCGTTTATTTTTACTTTGCTTTCCATAAGGAGCTGGAAGCGGCGCAGGCAGCGGCAAACACTGACCCTAGCGCAATGCCAAATCCAAAGGAAGCCATTACAGATAAAAAGGCATTTGCCATCAGCAGCGTGATCTTTGGCTGCGCGGTCATTTTGCTTGTAACCCATGCGCAGACCGGGCTTACGGTGGCGTTTATCGGCGCGGTTATATCGATTGTCACGATCATTACCTCGGGCAAGGATACGCCGGAGCTGTTGAAAAAAGTGGATTATAAGACGTTATTGTTTTTCGTTGGGTTATTTATCGTAGTCGGCGGGCTGGAGCAGACTGGCATTTTGGAACTAATCGCAGGCTTTATCGGCGATATCAGCAAAGGCAACTTAAAGCTGATGGTAGCCATTATCATCTGGATATCCGCGGTTGCAAGCGCATTTGTGGATAACATTCCGTTTGCGGCAACAATGATCCCGATCATCAACAGCCTTGCGGCGGCGCAGGGCGTAGACCTTGAAACGCTGGCATGGGCATTGTCCATGGGAACGGATATCGGCGGCAGCGCCACCCCAATCGGAGCCTCCGCAAACGTAGTAGGCACCTCCGTAGCCGCCAAAAACGGCTATGTGATCGGCTGGGGCGCATATTGCAAATCCGCCGCACCTGCGACCATTATCGTAGTGGCGATATCCATGGTCATGATCTTTATTCGCTACTGCTGACATTGTAAATAGAAGGAGGAATGATTTATGGCACAAACGATTATTTCTGTCAGCCGCGAATTTGGCAGCGGCGGCCATCTTATGGCTGAAAAGATAGCCAAAGCGCATGGCTTAAAATTATATGACAGGCGTTTGTTGGATGATATTGCAAATGAAAATAACATTGAAGTGGAAATTTTAGAAAAATACGATGAAAAGCCACGCAACAAATTTTTAACAAGGCGGGTTGGCGCATATTCCAACTCCATGGAAGAGATTTTAGCGGATATGCAGTTTGATTATATCCGCAAGTTAGCGGAAAGCGGGGAATCCTTTGTGATCGTCGGACGCTGCGCGGAATCTGTATTAAAAGAGCGCAAGGAGCTGATTTCTATTTTTGTAACTGGTGATGAAGAATGCAAGCTGGCGCGTGTGAAAGAGGTTTATAAGCTGGCTGATATGGAGGCGATCGCTAAGATGCGCCGGCATGACAGAAAGAGAAAGAAGTATCATAACAGGCATTCGGATTTCAGATGGGGGGATTCGAGGAATTACGACCTTTGCATTAATAGCAGTAAGCTTGGGATTGACCGGACGGTTGATACGCTGGAGGATTATATTAAGGCGCGGATTTCGCAGGCGGAGCGTCTTGGGTGATATTAGTTTATTGGTTGAATTAATTTGATTCATTCGCTAACCGGACGCTGGAAGCAGGCTGCGAGTCTGATTGGATGTTCAGGCTCGCAGCTTGATTCCGGCTGATTTTTATATAATTTTCAGTTCTTACTGCTTTTTGTATTTCGACTTTAATCGTTATTTATCTTCTATGAGCATTTCTCTGCATTTCCATTCCTCACCCAGAATACGATATTTTTCTGTTGTATCACAAACTACTTCTCTAAAACCGACCGATTTATAACAGTGATAAGCTTGTAAATTATTTTCAAAAACACCCAAGGAAGCTTTTTTTGCCCCATATATTTCAAATACAAATTTCAAACCCAATTGGAGCATTGCTTTTCCACAGCCTTTTCCCCTCTTGTCAGGATTTACAATAACAAACCCAAAGCGCAACTCATCCAGCGCTTCATCCGGGTTCCTTAGTGTAAAAAAGCCGAGGATTCCGGCTTCATCAAATGCAGTAAACGGCATCAGAGATTCCACAAAACGAAATTCTTTTTGAGTAATAGGAAAATTACCAAGTATGCCTGCCGTCCATTGATAAAATGCTTTTTCATCTTGGCTCCACGATAATATCGTATCTGCATCCGAAGCTTTATATGGCCTTATTCTAATCATATTTTTCCCTCACAGAACCCGATAGTATAATCACAGTTCCTTATCTTAATATTTAAAAATCCCTCCTCCTTTAATACTGCCCATTCGTATAATAATAATTCCCATCATCCATCCTAGCGCCCCCAAAACCAGGATGCGCCCTTTTCAGCGTCAAATACAGCGCGCAATCCGTCAGCATCTCATACGGCGCCACATAAAAAACTCCCACCAGCCCCGCCGTGATCGCCGACAGTAAATGCCACCCGATGAAAGACAGATCCAGCACAAACGCCTCCCATTTATTTCCTGTCATCATTTCCTTACTGATACGAAACGCCTCGCTGCTCGCCATATCCGGATATTCCGCCATCAAATAAGGCACCATCCGGTATTCATAAGCCTTTACAACCCCCGGAACGAACAACAAAAGCGACCAGAGGAATATAAACAGATTCCGCAAAAACATCGTCTTTACAATATTGCCATAGCAGTTCTTAAACGCAAACAAAATCTCCCCGTACTGCGGCTTTACCTCCCTGGCAATGGTCATATAGCGCTTGCAGCCTACCTCAAGCGGAGCCAGCACAAAAATTTCCAAAACCAGCGCCGCCACCGCAAATCCCATGGCGGCGATCAAAATAGCCCCCAACATGGCTATTACCACGCTTCCGATATTACGATGTCCAAAATAATGGCCGTATTCATCATAAAGATAATCATGATCCTCATCTAATATTTCCCTGGCGGTTTTAAAGCTTCCTCCCATACTTCTGCCGCCTGTGACAAACATATGGATAAACGCCACCAGCACAAACGGCAAGTAATTTAACTTCAACAGCCCTTTGGAATCTTCCTTTAATTCTATCCTGTTCCACATATCCGCTCCTTTTACCTTCCCGCAGTCTAAAGCTGTGTTACAACAAAAATATCATAGATCGCCTGGATTGCGGTTTCAAAATCATCGTTTTTCACCCCGATGATGACATTCAGCTCCGATGAGCCCTGGTCGATCATCTTGACGTTGACATTCGCGTGGGCAAGCGCCGAAAAGATCCGGCCCGCCGTGCCGCGTGTGCTTTTCATGCCCCGGCCTACGACCGCCACCAGCGCAAGGTCGGCCTCCAGCTCAATGCTGTCCGGCTCCGCAAGGCGATGGATCGCGGATAAAACGCTTTGCTCCTTGCCTTCAAATTCCTCCTGGTGGACAAATACCGTAAAAGTGTCAATTCCAGACGGCGTATGCTCAAAGGAAATCTCGTTTTCCTCAAACGCCTCCAGCACCTTGCGTCCAAAGCCGATTTCCGAGTTCATCATATCCTTTTCAATGTTGACGGCTACAAACCCTTTCTTTCCGGCAATGCCCGTAATCGTAAACTCCGGTTTCTGGCAGGTGCTTTCCACGATAAAGGAGCCAGGGTCTTCCGGCGCGTTGGTGTTTTTGATGTTGATCGGTATCCCTTCCTGTCGCACCGGGAAGATCGCATCCTCATGCAGGACGGAAGCCCCCATATACGACAGCTCGCGCAGCTCCTTATAGGTAATGACTTTAATCCCCTGCGGGTTTTTAATGATCCTTGGGTCCGCGATCAAAAAGCCGGATACATCCGTCCAGTTTTCATACAGATCCGCCCGACACGCCTTTGCCACAAGAGATCCGGTAATGTCCGAGCCGCCCCTCGAAAAGGTCTGGATCTTTCCATCCTCCTTAGCCCCGTAAAACCCCGGGATAACGGCGCGTTCCACCTTGCTTAAGCGTTCCCGCAATAACTGGTTTGTAGTGTCCGCGTCAAACTCCCCGCTGTCATCAAAGCGTATCACTTCCGCCGCGTCAATAAATTCAATGCCCAGAAAATTCGCCATCACAAGGCCGTTTAAATATTCTCCCCGGGAAGCCGCATAATCGCTTCCCGCTTTTTCCAAAAATCTTTGCTCTATCACCTTAAATTCATCGTCCAGGCTCATCTTAAGCTTTAAGCCGTTTATGATCTCATTATATCTGGCGCGGATCTTACGTAAAGGAGACATGATATCCTCTCCATTTTCCGCCATTGCATAACACGTATACAGCATATCCGTTACTTTCGTGTCATTTTTATGCCGCTTTCCCGGCGCGCTGGGAATTACATATCTGCGCTTTGCATCCGCATGGATAATATCTCCCGCCTTACGAAACTGCTCCGCACTGGCCAGGGAGCTTCCCCCAAACTTTACAACCTTAATCATCTTTATGCCTCCAAATTGTTATTCACGTTTTATAATCACGAGCATACGTATTTGCCAAATGGTATGCTTGGCAGATCATTTCGCTCACGGGTATACCTACTGGTTTTGCATATATTCCTGCGCTTCGTCTAAGATTTCGTCCATGTCGTCATCCCCTATGTCTACCTGATGCGGCTCTTTCTTATAGAATATGTCATACATGACCGGAATGATAAACAACGTCATAAGCGTCGCGTACAAAAGCCCGCCGACTACGACGATCGCCATGCCCCGTCCCATGGAATTGCCCGCGTCCTTGCTGAATATCATCATACTCATAGAAAGGATAGTGGTAAGGGCCGTCATAAGGATCGGGCGCATCCTGGTCTTTCCGGTCGCGATCAAAGCCTCCCGCCTTTCCATGCCGCCTATCCGAAGCTGGTTCGTGTAATCCACAAATACGATGCCGTTATTTACAACCGTACCCATCAAAATCGCAAACCCAAGCAGGCTCATCAAAGACAGCTGCTCCCGAAATCCCAGCAGCGCAAGCAGGCCCCCCGTAAACGCCAGAGGTATCGTAAACAGTACGATAAACGGCGATAACAGGCTTTGGAACTGCGCCACCATAACAAGGTAGATCAACAAAAGCCCCAGCGCCAAAAGCTGCCCCATCTGGCTTACCATATCGTTCACCTGGTCGCTTTCGCCGCCAATCTCGATAGAATAACCGTCCTTTAATTTATAATCCTTAAGCTTCTTATTCAGCTTCCTGGTTAAAAGGGTCGTATTCTGCCCTTCCTCCGTTTCCGCCGTAACCGTAATATACCGGGCCTGGTTTTTACGAAGAACCGACGCAGGGCCTTTTCCGTATTCCATCTCGGCAAAATCCCCTAGCTTGTAGCTCTTTGTAACGGTCTGCCCTTCCGCATCCGTTATGGAGCCTTCGATTTTCATATCCAGCAGGTTATCCTTATGGATCAAGTCTGTTTCATCCACAATCTGCACATCCATATCGGTGTCCCCTGCGGTCATTGTGACAGAGCTTTTTTCGGTCTTTAGCTTTTCGGAAATCTCCGCGTATATCTGCGCCACCGTCAGCCCTTTTTTCATAGCCCGGTCTTTATTGATCAGCAGGTGGATTTCCTTGGCGCCTTCCTCCTGCCCGTTGGAAACATTCGTAAACCCTTTGATTTCCGAAATCATATCCTCAATGTCTTCACTGATCGCCAGCAGCTTTTCGGAGTCCTCTCCGTAAATATTTAAAGAAAGGCCGCTTCCAAGCATCGCCGTCATATCCCCCATAGCCGATGAGGAAACCACAGTCTCGCAGTCCAGATCCTTTACCGCGTCTTCGATTTTGCGCTCGATCTCCCGGATCTTACGTATGTCCTTAATATCGTCATCCAATATAATGGAAAACGCGTAATTTAAATGGCTTCCCCCGTTTGTGCCAACGCCCATCATCGCGGAGGTGCTGTTTGAATCCATAGCCCCTACAGTCTTTACCCCTTTTACGGAAAGCGCCGCGTCCATCACCTGATCCGCCATTTTATAAGCGTCTTCTTTTTCCGTGCCTTCCTCCGCGTACATGGAAATCGAGATCTGCTCCCCGGTCATTTCCGGCAGCAGCGTAATGCCCATCTGCATAACCTGGTAAATGCAGATGAAAAGCAGCCCGGTCGCCAATATGAGCGGCACGATTTTTATCCTAAGACAAAATGACAATACCTTCGCGTAGCCATTTTGAACCTTTTCCATCAAAGGATAGCGTTTTTCCGATGTTTTCTTTAATATAATGGAGCCTGCGGTCGGCACGATCGTAAGCGCGATTAACAGGGAGGCCGCCAGCGCGTATGAAATCGTAAGCGCAAACGGCACCATCAGCTCCGCCACAAGCCCGGTCGTAAAGATCATCGGCATAAACACGCAAACCGTCGTTAAGGTCGAGGAAATGATCGGCCCCCCTACCTGCCTTGCGCCCTGTACGGCGGAACGCGGCGCGGAAATGCCCTGGTTCCTTATACGGTATATGTTTTCGATCACTACGATAGAGTTGTCTACCAGCATACCGATGGAAAGCCCAAGCCCCGCCAGCGTCATGATATTGATCGAAATGCCTGAAAAATACATAATCAATATGGCAAACAATACGGAAAACGGGATACTGAACGCCACCACAAGCGTCGGCTTTACATCCTTGAAAAACAGCGCCAGCACCACAACCGCCAGCAGCGCGCCGATCAGCATACTCTGCAAAATACTGCTGATAAACATTGTAATGTAATCGCCCTGGTCCATAACCGGCGTGATCTTTAACCCGTCGTATTTCTTTTGAAGCTGATCGATCGCTTTTTTGCAGGTTTTTGACACATCGCTGGTGCTTGCCGTGCTTCCTTTGAAAATGGAAAGAAGCACGCCGTTTTCCCCATTCACCTTGGCATAGCTTTCCCCGGCATTGTCAATTACGGTAATGTCCGATACGTCCTTTAGCCTTACCGCCCCGGCCCCCGGCAGCTTGCAAAGCAGCATATCCTTTAACGCATCCACGCTGTCATAATGCTCGCCCACCTTGATCAGCCACTGGTTTTTCTTATCGTCCTCAATATACCCCGCCGGCATGGAAAAGTCCTCCGCCGAGATCATTTGAGAAAGGGTGTCCATGTTTACAAGGCTGCTGATATTCGCGTTATCCAGCGCGGCCTTACGGGACTGCTGGTACTGCTTTTTAGCATCCTTTAATTCCGCCGTAGCCTGGTCTAACTCCTTTTTCGAGCTTTCCGTGCCGGTCAAGCCGTTTGCAAGCTGCGCGTCCCCGGAGCCAAAAGACACCGCCGCGTCAAAGCTGCCTGTGCTTGCCTCCTGGTACTGCTGGTCTAACCGCGCCATCTGGTTGGTAATCTGCTCTACGGCCTTTTCCACCGCTAAAATCTCGGTATTTAAATTCGCAATGCCAGTTTCTATTTGAGGCAGGCGCACGGTAACGGCATCCGACAATTTTTGCAGGTTGTCCAGCGTAAGCTGGTCGGCCTGGCCCTTTAGCTGCTCCCCGATCTGCTCGTTGGATTCGCCTAATTTTTTCAGCCATTCCACAAATTTTTCAAATTCATCCGGGTTTGCCAGCGCGTCTTCAATATCCGCCGGAATCGTAACCTTGGAAAGCTGGGCAAGCTGCCCTAAGGAATCGTTCATTTGTTTTAGCGCGTCGTTTGCCTGTTTATAGGTTTCCGACACATGGTTATCGTCATACGCCTTTTTTTCCGCCTCCAGCCCGGCCTTAGAAGCCTTTAAGCTCGTTAAGTTGGCTTCATACGCGGCCTTCGTCGCCTGAGCCTGGTCCAGCGCCAAACTTACCTGGGCCAACTGCTTTGCGGTATCCGTACGCGCCTTTTTTAGATCATCCTGCTTTTTTTCAAGCTGGGCTTTTGCGTCCGCCAGCTTTTTTTTGCCATCCTCAAGCTGCTTAGAAGCCTCTGTGATCTGGCCTTTGGCTTCCTTTAGCTTTTCATTTGTCTTTTCTAATATCTTATCATTTATTTCATCAATCCGCTCCGCGTTCAGCCGGACTTCCACCGTCTGCTCCACGCTGCCTACGGAATTTACGTTTGCCACGCCCTGCTGGCGTTCAAAATACGGGACGACCACGTCTTTGGTAAAATCGGAAACCTCGTAAATATCCCTGCCCTCATAACTTACCGCCGCGTACATCGTCGCCATCATATCCATGGAAAGCTCCATCATATTCGGCGTGCCGCAAAGCTCCGGCAGAGTAAGCTGGTTGATCTGGGCGGTCACCTTTACCATTGCGGAATCCATGTCGGTATTGTCCGCAAATTCCAGCGTGATCATGCTGTAGTTTTCCGCGCTTGTGCTCGTAATGTTTTCCACCCCGGTTACAGTTCCAAGGGCGGCTTCCATCGGCGCGGTCACTTCCTTTTCTACTTTTTCCGGGCTTGCCCCCGGGTCTGTGGTAATGATCATTAAATACGGCAGGCTCATATCCGGCAGTAAGTCTGTCTTCATCCGCAGCAGGCTTGTTACGCCAATGACCATAATGGCAATGACTGCTACAAATATGGTATACGGTTTTTTGACACAATGTTTTGCCATTCACTTCTCCTCTGCATCCTGCGCAATTTATAGTTGCATTTCCAATCATATGCCGCCCTAAAATGGCGCCTTATATCTTATGCTCCCTGTTCCAGGCGATATACGCTTCAAACTTTTCCGCCGAATAATTCATGACCAGCTCTTTTGGAAATCCCGCTTCTTCCAAAATCGGCAGCGTATGGTCTGCGTTTGCGATATCCGTCATATAATGCGCGTCGCTGTTTAACACCACCGGCACGTCATATTTTTCACAAAGCTTTAGCATCGTGATAATATTTTCTTTGGAATTTAACCGGTATGGAAGCCGCGGGGAATTGTTGTTTACTTCCAAAAGCGCATGGTATTCTTTGGAAGCAAGCACAAGCTTTTCATAGTCCACCGGGCAGTTGCCATCGTCCGGATGCCCGATAATGTCCACGCCAGGCGTGCGCATCGCTTTTATCATCGCCTGGGTATTTTGCTCCACTGTCCCGGAGCGGTATATATTCAGATGGATGCTTGCGATGCATAAATCCAGCCTGCTTATGATCTCCTTTGACAGATCCACATGCCCCTCATAATCCATAATGTTAAGCTCCGCCCCAAGCATCAGCCGGACTCCAAACAGCTCCCGCTGCACCACACGCAGATTTTGAAAATAAATATCGTCGCAAGTCCCCGGCATCGCATGGGTATGCTCGGTAATGCCCAAAAGCTTTAACCCTTTTTCCGATGCGGCCTTTGCCATTTCGGTGATTGTCCCATACGCATGACCGCTTGCGATCGTATGGGTATGCACGTCCAATTCGAATTTCATTGACCTGTCCTTTCCTTATTATAAATATATTTAATTCTCTTCCTGTAGATCATACGGCGTGCTCTGGTATACATAATAATTGAGCCAGTTGGAAAGCAACAGCTGCCCAGTAGAGCGCCAGTTTACGATCGGAGGCTTCGCCGGGTCGTCGTCCGGGAAATAATGGACCGGCATCTGCGGCTCCATCCCCTTTGCAAGATCCCTTTCGTATTCCAGCTTTAAGGTGTCCGAATCGTATTCCGGGTGGCAGGTAATAAAAAACTGCTTGCTGTCCTCACTTTTTACGATTGCAACCCCGGCTTCTTCCGATTCCGCCATCAGCTCAAGCTGCGGGGTCGCCAATATCTGCTCCGCGGTAATTTCGGTAGCCCTGGAATGCGGCGCGTAAAACACATCGTCAAACCCCCGAAACAGCGGCGAGTTTTTCTTGATCACCCGATGCGCGTATACGCCGGACAGCTTCGGCACATGGTCGCGTTTTTTAATCCCATAATGGTAATACAGCCCCGCAAAAGAGCCCCAGCAGGAGTGCAGCGTACAATGCACATGGGTCTTCGTCCACTCCATGATCATTTTCAGCTCTTCCCAGTAATCCACGCCCTCCATTTCTATAAAATCAAGGGGCGCGCCCGTAATGATCATGCCGTCGTATTTCTTTTTTCGGATCTGGTCAAACGTTACGTAAAACGTGTCTAAATGGGTTTTATCCACATGCGCCGCCTCATGGCTTGCCATATGTAAAAAACTCACGTTCACCTGCAACGGCGTATTGGAAAGCTTGCGCAAAAACTGGGTCTCTGTCACAATTTTTGTCGGCATCAGATTTAATATTAAAACGTTCAACGGACGGATATCCTGGTGCATAGCCCGGTACTCCGTCATCACAAATATATTTTCATTTTCTAAAGTTTCCCGCGCCGGAAGTGCATCCTGAATTTTAATCGGCATGAAACGTCCCTCCTATTCTGATTTATATGTTGTCTGTTTTCCCTGCAAAACCTATTAGGTAGCAGTTATCATGTTACCATATTTTTTGCCAGGACTCAACCGTCCTTTGCACCATTTCATAAAAAAATCATATTACACTCTTTTCTATCCGATTAAAGTATGTTATACTAACCACATATATACAATATATGAATCCCTTATTGCAGGATTCAAAAAGAATTGGAAAGGAGGTTTCGTTTATGACCACTGAAAAAATTTCAAAATCATCCCTAGATTATGGCAAGCAAACCATTCCTTCTAAGACAGACAGGCTGGGAAACAAGAAAAAAAACAGCCGTGCGGATATGTTATCGGAATCGGAAAAAACAAGCCGTGATCCAGACAAGACAAAGAAAACCGGAAGGCGCTCCGCCCCGGAGGACTGCGTGACATGCAAAAACCGCAAGTACAAAGACGGCTCCAACGAAGGAAACGTGTCCTTTAAGACCGCCACCCACGTATCCCCGGAAGCAGCCGGCGCAAGGGTGCGGGCGCACGAAGGCGAGCATGTGGCAAACGCCAACAAGAAAGCAGCTGCCAGGGATGGCCAGGTTATGTACTCCACCGTCACCATCCAAACTTCCATCTGCCCGGAATGCGGGCGCACTTATGTTTCCGGCGGGGAAACTAAGACCAATATCCGTTTCCAGCCCGAAGAGCACCCATACGGAAAAAATCAAAAAGCAATCGATGCAATTAAAGTAACTGGCAGGAATGTTGATTACGCTGCATAAAGCTAAGGAAAAATCCTAAGGAAAATTCATTAGAATGAAAAAATTCAAAAACGCATACCTTACAGCCAAATGATTTGGAATCATATCAAATCATTTGGCAAATAACCGCGCCATTTTTTAAGGCTTTCCATCTTTCCCACTTTAAATCTCCGGAAAACCTTAAAACCGCATGGCGTTTTTAACCGCTCATAATACCAGCAAAATGGGAGAATTTCAAAAATGAAACAACGGAATACAACACGCAAAACGACCGTCGGCATCGGCTTAAAGCTAACACTGGAAGTCTTTTTACTGCTGTTAGCCGTTTGCGGCGTATTAACGCTGCTTGCTTATAAACAAAGCGCCGCCATTATCCGCAAGGAAGCCATCACGAGCCTTGCGCACCGCGCATCGGAAAACGCGGACACTTTAAGCGAGCTTTTATCGCTGCGCAAAACCCAGATCGAAACGTTAGCCAGACGTGAGTCCATCACCAGCATGGACTGGAGCGTTCAGGAACCAGTCGTCGTCGCCGAAGCAGAAAGGCTTGGCTTCGAACGCATCCAGATATCAGACTTAAACGGGGACACCCATGTACCGGGGCAGGAAGTGTACAATATTTCGGAACGAAGCAACTTTACAAGCGCATTAAAAGGCGAAACCTATATGACAAATCCCGTCCCAAGCGAAGCGGATAATAAAATTATCCTGATCGTCACAACGCCGATCATTGACGAACACGAAAAAATCGTCGGCGTGCTGGGAGGCGTGCTTACGGCAGAACAGTTTAACGATATTGTAACAAACATCCAGGTCGGGGAAAGCGGCTATGCCTTTGGCATTGACTCCACAGGAACCCGGGTTGCCAACCGGGATTTAGAATCGGTCAAAAACTTCCAAAATGATACCGAAGTTTACGCGGGCCAGGCCGAGTACAAGGACTATTTAAACGTATTAAGCAAAATGCAGGCAGCAGAAAGCGGTACGGGCGAATATACCTTTGAGGGCGCAAAGTACCTATGCGCATACGCCCCGATCAATTCCTCCACCTGGTCGCTTGCACTGGCCTATCCGACAAAAGAGGCTTTATCCGATGTCACCGCCCTTCGTAACAAGCTGGTGTTTGTGACCATCGCCGCTTTGATCGCGGGCGCCGTCATCGCGATCTTAATCTCGGGCGCCTTCCGCCGCCCGCTGCATGCGATCCGTATCCACGCAGCCGAGCTTTCCAGGGGCAACCTGACCCACCGCATACGCTCAAAGCGAAAGGATGAATTTGGCGCGGTATGCCATGACTTAGACGAAGCCACAAAGCAAATGCAGGAGGTTATGACAGAGATCATCCAAAATACGTCCAACGTCACCTCCTCCAGCAGGCAATTATGCGAAACCACCCAGGAGATCACGTCCCAGATGGATTCCATCGGCGCCTCCACTGACTCTGTCGTAAACAGCAGTAACCACAATCTGGTTTCCGTAGAAAACCTAAACACGATTATGGAAAAGATCACCGGCTTTATGGAAACCCTCAACAACAAGGCCCAGGAACAAAGCCAGAACGCGGAAGAATGCAAAAAGAAAGCCTACCTGATACAAAACGAAGCCCAGGACGCGATCTCAACCAGCCGGGAAATTTATAAAACCCAGCATGACAAGATCAGCCAGAGCCTGGAAGCAGGCAAGGTAGTGGCCGAGATCCGCGCCCTCACCAATGTCATTGCCAATATTTCGGAGGAAACAAACCTGCTGGCCTTAAACGCGTCCATCGAAGCCGCCCGCGCCGGTGAAATGGGCAAAGGCTTTGCGGTCGTTGCCGGAGAGGTGGGCCAGCTTGCGGAAGAAACCGCCAAAAGCATTTCTTCGATTCAGGCCACTGTGGAAAAGGTAGAGGACGCATTTGCCGAATTATCCGCAAACGGACAGGCATTATTAGACTTTATCGACGAAAAGATCCAGCCGCAATTAAACGGCTACTTAAAAACCGGAGAAAACTATTACGAGGATTCCGACCAGATTTCTCAAATGTCCGAGTTGATCTTAAATATGGTTAACGAAGTGCAGTCCGCCATCCAGGAAGCCGACGCTGCTATCCGGGACGTAGAAGAAAGCACGAACGATTCCTTACATAACACCGTAACGATGCAAGACAACATCTCCGGCTGTTCCCAGGCGATGCAGGACGCTACACAGACATCCGTATCTCTGGCAAGCTTAGCAGAGCAGCTTTCGGACGCGGCGATGAAATTTGATTCCTAAAGCATGTTTGAAAATACTTTCTAAAAAGAAAAAGCAGCCGCACGGCCCTGTATTTCTATAAAAAAATACAAGACGGCGCGGCTGCTTTTTTTGAATGAAAGTCCTTTAAATAAAATCCTCTAATGAAAGAATGTCCTCTAAACAAATCCATTTAAATCAAATCCATTCAAATAAATTCATCTGGAATCATCCACGATCATCCGCAGTTATATCATGTTGGTTTAAGCTTAATATCGTTGATGTAACCATGTCCAAGGCTTCTTTGATCGATATGCTGGCATCCGCCATTCGAAACGCAAGCTTTTGCACCTCTACGGCAACAACCGAAAAGCCTCTGCCTAAATCTCCGGCACGCGCCGCTTCTATGCTGGCATTTAACGCAAGCATCTTCTGGCGGTGGCTGAAGCCTTCGATCAGCTTTGTTTTCTCATTTGCAAGCACAATTTGATCTGCCGCGTTGCTGATCCCGGTCCTTAATTTTTCAAGAATTTTTTTATTCATACTGGACGTGTAGCTTGCGCGCACAAACATATTGATCACATCGCCCAGCAAATTTGCGGAAGCTTCTATTTCCTGCTGAGTCTTTATTTTCACCTGTTTTAAGGCTTTTATATATTTCTCTTCATTGATCCCAAGCTCCCTTGCCGTTTCCCGGAATTTTTCCTCATCCGGCGCTTCCGGCAATACCTGCCCGCCAATGACGCTTCCTAAAACCGTGCCATCCTCCAAGGTGATCGGTATTCCAAAATCCACCAGGCCGGCATGACAATGATATACTCCTTTCCCTTCTCTGTCATTTTTTTCACAACGCTTACAGCCTTCCGCGCGTCCTCTGGTCAGCTTAATGCAAAAATCCGTGAAGTTATAGCAATCACTGATATAGTTCCCGTCCTCGCCCACGGCAACCGTCGCAAGCCCCGTGCTTCCCGCCCAGTTGCACATAATCTCTTCGAATTTTTTCATGTCGCAGAAATCCTGGATTTTCATAGCAATCCTCCCTTCCCCCTATCGTCCCTATAATCCCTTCATCCCTGTTTATGCAATACATAATATCCAACTAACAGTTAAAACCACCTCCCCATTCTTCTTTTACAGCCTCCCCATTTTATGCCAATCTTTTATTTGTAATCCTTGAAAAGAGCCGTAAAAACACTTTTCAATTGAATTTATTATAGCTCTATTTGGGTTGCTTCACAAGTGGAATGAGGGATTTTAGGCGGATACTATCGATTAAGTTGGAAAGACCGGCTGGAGTTTCCTATTTTCTACGCTTTTTTGTATATTATCGCCAATATTCCTCGACCTTTTCCTTTGACTCCTGCATCGTCAGATTATAATTTACTGCAATCCGCTGCGCCGTCTCCTGCTGTGTGAATCCGATTTCTTTATACGTTTTGACGGCTCCTTCCAGTCGACCCTCAAGCCTGCCCTCAAGCCTGCTGTCCTCCCTCATCTCTTCTAACGCCGCGCACACATTGACCGCCTCCTCTCCTTCCGGGTACTTTAGCTTTGAGTTTGTCGTGACATTGATAACCTCCGCCGCTTCCCTGTCCAGCCTTTGAAAATTTGGCTCTGACTGCGTCACTTCTTGCAGGCGGACTTTGTCCTTTGAATACTTAATATACAGCATCACCTCTTTTAGGCTGCTTTTAAATTCCTTTATCTCCTCCTCCGTCATCTGCCCCGGCGCGATCAGGTTCACATGATAGTCCGGCGCGTATCGCATGATGGCTTCGTCCGTTTCTGCGTACATTTCCTTTAATGACAATGGCCCATCCCATTCTTCCGGCCCCCAAAGGATCGTTAGCGTCACTACCGGGATCAGCCTATCCGTTTTATAAAATCCGCTTAAAAACTCTTCCGACGTTGGCTCATGCGTTCCGCTTCCTCTCTTTTTTTGCCTATGCGATCTTGCGGCTTTTGCGACCTGTCTGGAAAGCTGAATTGCGTCATAGGACATGTTCTTGACCGGCATCGCATAATTGATGTCATTCTGGTTCTCGCATCCCAGAGCGTGTTTGAAAAATGCTTTCTGACAGATGTATTCCACAATTTGTGGGAGATTTGTGCCAAATGAAGGGCGCATAGTGGGCTATGCAACCTGAATTTGGCGCAAATATCACGCAAAGTGGGGGATGCAGATGGCAGGAATGAATTTTCAAACACGCTCTAGTATACAGTATGCCACGTTCCCATCCGTCATCGCGACCTTTAACACATCCCTGTACTTTTGCTCCGGCGCCCCGGCTTCTCCCTCTGCGTATGGCACGATCAGCTCCGTCGCGTCCAGCTCCGACAAAGACTCTGGACGGATCTTTTGCTTTCCATGATATAGGTATTGGTTAAACGCGTCCGCAAAGATCACGGGATTTTTCATATATGCTTTTGTGATAGTGTCTATTTTTCCCAGGTTATGCATCCCCTTTCTGTAAAAATTCTCTTTTTGTGACTATCAAATTATTCTAATCTCTGTTTGAATTTATAGTTCAAGCCTTTATGACGCACCGAAAATACAATAGTAAAAAATTCGTCTTTAGTATACAACAAACTCGTCTAAATAATCGTTTAATAGCAAATAATTTTCGCCTTTTTTCAATCCCTTGTTACAAAGTATTTCATTAATCTTTTCTGAAAATTGCGGCGTAACTACAACAAAATATTCTTCCCAATTTATAATTTCATCCGAAGGAACAACAGGTATATTATTTTTCATTTTATAATATTTATCTGGATCATTATCTATCATAATATCTGGAAATAACGGATAGTTTAAAAGCTTTTCTCCGTTCTTTCCTATGCCCCATAATGCCAATTTCCTATCTTTTTTTAGTAAAAAGATAGCTGTAATAGCCGGTAAAATCTCAATTATTTTCTGCTGTTTATATATCATGGAAAACAAAGTTTGAATCATATCTTTTTCGAAATCAGTAGCCTTATCCTGATGAATTGGATAATCTAAAAACTTATCATAAAATAATTCTCCATTTTCTCTGTTCAAATATTTTCTCGCAATTTCAGCATTATTTTCTGCCTGGGACTTTAACAAATCTATGCGTTCTTGCTTAGTAAAATAACCTGTAGATAATCCTTGTGAAAATTGATTGTTTTTCAAGCCACTGATTTTTTTTATTCCTCGGACTTGCTCTTTATTCCAAACTTCTAACGGATTATCTATAGTAGAATTACATATTTGTTTAATTTCATAAAAATTTCCGTTTAAAGCCAAATTAAGTCTTTCCGGTATTGTAAATTCCTCCCAATTTGGATGAATATCAGAATCAGGCAATGAATAAATAAAATCGGAAAATATGTCTTTTCTATCTCCTGCAAATTGCTCTTTTTCATATACTCTCACAATGATATTCTTTCGCCCTATTTTCTCACTAATCTTTTCTAAATTATCTAAATAATTATTAGGAAGGCCCATCCTATTATTCATGTAACTCATTATTGATTCATGCTCGCTTAATGTTTTTACGTCTTGATTATACATAGATTCAACTAAGCGATCCTGCCGCCTTAAATATACAATTACTTTAACATTTTCATGAAACTCCTGAGCTGTCGATAAAATATCTAATAATTTTTGAGGATAATACCAAAATTCTTCGTCTGAAATGATAACGTTATATTCCTGGAGCTCTTTCTTTATCATACTCCATCTTTTGTTTTTTCCTTCATCCCAAGTAAGCTTACGCCCGTTTGTCCAAATAGTAATTCCAGCCGTGTCCAAATATGGATAACTCCAATTGTATTTTTGTAAAACCTTGTTATTTTCATATAAAAATCGTTGTAAAGAAGTTGTTCCCGTCTTATGTGTACCGATATGAAACAGTAAAATATTTTTTTTCATTATTCAAACCCGCCTTTCTACAATATAAATCAATCGAACTATTCACTTCACTAATTACACTTTTTAAAGCGTAATCCCAAAATCCATTCCTGTTAATTTGATTTTTTAACTCGATGAATAATTAATATAACTCTTTATAAGTTAATTTTTAGCAAAAAAGTAATTTTTCTAACAAACCTCCATTTGCTTATATCAAATTCGCGATAAAGAGTCTGAGATAAATTACAACAATTTATTTTTATTTTGCATGCATTTTCCCATTCTTTTGAATAAATTTCTGCTGAAATTCTAAAAAAACAATGAAATATAAAATAATTATCTATATATGCATTTTCTTCATGATATTTGTATAGTAATTCTCGAGCTAACGACAAAATTTTATCTCCAAGCTTTGCTTTTATAAACCAACTTGATGCAATACGGGCATCTAACGGCGCTCTATCATTTATCTCAAGAACAAATTCAGAAAAATGTTTCCTTGTTATGTACTTTTGCTCATATTTTCTTATTATATGTTTAAGAAAATGTACATAAGAGGTATAACTATCTTCTGTTATTAAAATTATTCTCGCTTAAGGCATTTGTTTTTTAATACTATTATAACACGCTTTCACTATAGGCGTCATATTCTCAAATCCCTGAAACCAACAAACCCATATTATTTCACCTTCTTCAATAATAGATGATTTTTTAGATTTGTCTGCAAACGTAACAGCATAATCATAATATCTTTTTTAATACTTTATATGAATAGTAATTCCTTAATGCGTCTCTTACTATTAAATCATCTTTCGCTATATAATTTATAAAATAACGAACCACTATATCACTATTTATATCATTAGAAAATAATCGTTCATTTCCTAACATATCATATCCATTTTCGATCAAAATTCTTTTTATAACACAATCTTCTAATTTAAATCTAGATATTATCTTTTCAGGCGATACATTATAAATTTCAATAGCTTCTTTGATTATTTCAGTTTCATATTCACTACTTAAAACACATATATAATCATATTCTTGTTTATATATGTCTTGCGGTGCAATAACAGCAAGCCTAGCAACGATTTAATCCTAAAATGTTCATAGCCATAATCTCATATATCTAAAATTATTACAAATCGGTAAGTTACACGCTAAAAACTGTCTTTCCATTTTTAATTGTTTCTAAAACCCGAATATCCTTTATCCTCTCAACCTCCACTTCCAGCGGCGAATCACTTAAAATTACCATATCCGCCTTTTTTCCTGGTTCCAGGCTTCCTTTCTCCTTTTCCTCAAAATATTCGTATGCAGCGTTTATCGTCACCGCCTTTAGCGCCTCGTATACGTCAATTTTTTGGTTTTCCCCAATAACGTTCCCGCTTCGGCTGATACGGTTTACCGCACACCATACAGAATGGAGCATATTCGGTTTTGTGACAGGCGTATCCTGATGAAAATTATACTTTACCCCGCTGCTTATCGCATCCTTAACCGGGCTGATATTTCTGCCTCTATCGAAACCCAGATTTTTCATATGGACATCCCCCCAATACCAGACATGCCCAATAAATATAGAAGCGATCATATTTATTTTTGCCATCCGCGCCAATTGATCTTTTCGAACCGTCTGACAGTGGATCATAACCGGCCTTAAATCCGGCGCATCGCTTGCTTTATCCAGGCTCTTTTCATAGGCGTTTAAAAACTGCTCGCTGGCCGCGTCGCCGTTGCAATGGGCCAAAATCTGCCTGCCTTCTTGAATTGCCTGCATCACGTATTGTTCCACAGCCGCGTCTTCATAATATGGATACCCCCGATACTGGCTCTCCCCCTCATACGGCTTAGACAACCACGCAGATTTCCCTTGCGGGGAACCATCCAAAATGATTTTATATCCGCCAATTTTTAATTTTCCGAAATAACGATTGTCAAATTCCCTGTATTTTTCCATTAAGCATGCGCCGTTTGCAGCCGCCAAAGGATAGCATACGACATCCACCTTTAGCCTGCCATCCTTAGACATCTGGGATAACAAAGCCAGATCGCCTTCTGTAGTCGCGCCATCCTGCACGGTAGTAATGCCATTTTGGATATAAATATCCTGCATATTTTCCTGGATGGATGCGGCTGATACGCGAAATCTTTCCTGCACATGCCGCTGTACGAGCGCCATCGCTCCTTCTTCCAAATATCCGCTTGGTGCGGCGGCGTCTTCTAACCTTCCGATAAAGCCGCCAGCTGGATCTTTCGTATTTTCATCCACTCCCGCCAGCTTTAACAACGCGCTGTTTACACAACAAAGATGCCCGGAAATATGCGTGATCATAATCGGAATGGACTCAGACGCACGATCCAGTGCAAATTTATCTGGATGACGCTGTTCCTTCAAAAAATTATGGTCATATCCAAATCCCACTACGACATGCTCACTGGTAATATTTTGATCTTCAATATATTCTTTTAGCTTTTTAACTATTTCCTCAAACGAGCCGCACTCGGATAAATCGGCGGCCTGGGACATCTGCCCGTTCATTACAATGTGACTATGCGCATCTATAAAAGATGGCATCAGACACCGTCCCTTCAAATCAATGCGTTTTGTATTTTTCGGAATATCTTTTAACACCGATTCCAATGAACCGACCTTTCGGATATACCCGTCCGACACATATACTGCCTCCACGCGCTGCGTGTGCGGCGCTTCCGCCATCGTTATAATTTTCCCGTTGTAATATAATTTTCCCATATCCACTCCATCTTTATTTCCACTTAAACGTCTTAGCTCCCCATGACCTTGTCAGTTTTAAAATCACAAGATAAGCGGCAATGCAGACACAAAGCCCTATGATCGTATTGCGCAAAGACAGGCTTCCCGAAGCTAACGCCAAAATCAGGATATACACCGGCGTAGAGCAAAGCATGACCACATTGCACGCTCCCAACTCAATGCTTGTCGTTGTCTCAAAGTTTGGATCCACAATCCTTAATAAAGAAATGCCGCTTGGCACTGTGCCTGTGCAAGTGCCGTATAATCCAAGCGTCCTTTCAAAATCATTGCTTCCTCCGATCCTGCAACCAAAGTAAAGGCTTGTAACAAAAGTGACAACCGTAATAATGATCGAAACTACAAAAATCGGTACGATCCATCTTCGGATCACATTCACAGAAATTGCCATAAACGCGCATACGACAAGATAATCCGACGCTAATCCTGTAATTTTGCTCTGCAATACATTTTCCTTAAGAAAATCTATCTTCAATGCCTTCATCACAGCTTTCACAATATAGGCCGCGTACATTCCGTTCATAAACATCATATTTTCCATCGACGACCCTAAAAAGCCAGGGATCATACCCAGGATTTTGGAAATGCCGACAGCCAAAACATAACAGCCGCCGATCAGCGCAAAATGAAACGCAATGGTTTCTATATTGCTGTTACAGGTGGTGTCCTTTACCATATATTCTGTCTGTTCTTCTTTTTTGTAATATCCCTTTTTTATCCGCCCGTCAATTTGCCCGCAATGCTTTGCAAGACCTCTTTTTATCCCTGCTTTCGCCATTGGTATTCCGATCAAAAACGCCGCGACAAACCCCAATGCAGCAAACGTGATCGCTGTCATTCCAGCGTCCGCCCAGCCGTATTGCTCAAAAATCTGCCCGTACGCGGCAGCCTGACCCGGCCCCTGGCAAAACGCAAACTGGATCAGCATCCCATAAACCGCATCCATTTGAAACGAGTTCCCGATCGCCATGATCACGAGCGTCGCAACAATCGGAGTCAACGCATAAAGCAGGCACCATATCACTCCAAGCGCCGTTGCTCCTTTAAATATCTTTTGAAAGCTATTTGAGTCTTTTTCCGCTGTATCCGTCAAGCTGATGGATATAAAAGATACTGTAAATAAATTATTTACAACCGTGGTATACATATTCGTATCTGTCCCAAAGCCAATTCCCATGCCCTGACATACATTTACAAATGCAAACCCCAAAAGCCCAGCGATCACGCTGGCAGGAACAAGCATATTTTGAAAAAAGCTCACTTTCGCCCGCAAAAGCACACCAAGGCAAAGCATAATGCTTGCCCATCCAAATGCCATCATAAAGCTCATTTTTATCTCCATTCCGCTGTATTTTCGCAATTTCCCAGTTGTATAAAGCCGCCTAATTCCAAATCTCTTTCATATGGCTCTATTGGAACAAAGCCGCCCTGATGGAAAAACGTCATTTCGCCAAAATAGATCTTCCCATCCAACTCATAAAAATCAACTCTTACATGCGCAATGCCTGCCGATATATTCTCTGCCAGCTCTTTCATTTTCTGATAATTTTGAGGCATTTTCGGTGGAACCGCGGCATTTTCATGCTCGCTTTTCATTTCAATATGTTCCTGTTTTTCATTAAAAAAATCTGTGGTCGTCTCATGCGCATCATCCATCCGACTCTGCGCGATCAACAATATTTTCGCCTTCCCGGAAAAACAAAAATACTTATAGTCTTCAATCCCTCCCTGAACGTCCAATTTCTCTAAATATTCTTCCGCGATGATCCTTCTTGGAACCTCTTTATACGGCCACTCTCTCGCAAGCAGATAAAAATTTCTGTCTAAAGCCGAATCCAGAGTTTCTTTTGCCGCTTCTTTGTCAAACGTTTCCTTATCCCGGCATACGATCACGCTTCCGGAATCATGGGTGCATTTTAATACAAACTTAGACGGCAGCTTTTCAAAATCAATGTCGTCAAAGCGCTCATATACGCCCAGCGTAGGGATTACGTATTCCTCCCCGATCTTGCTTGCGATATAATTTTTCACCTCATACTTATCAACCATCTTTACATACTCTGGTTTGTGGTCGTGAATTTTCAGCCATTGTAGCTTTTCATTAAATGTTTTCGGGTTTTCCAGGTCAAGGGGATATCCCATCATGCGCTCAAACTTTTTGCACAGAAAATCCGTATCGTCTAAAAGGCATTGAAACTGTTTATTCAATGCCTCGTCCTTCCTATCCATTAAATCTTCTATGCATTCCTGCACGGAAAAATATCCGAGGTTAAAAATATGCGAAACCCCGTTTTTTTCCAGCTGATTTTTAATGCTCTGCTGATGATGCGGATTATCGATCGCCACAAATACCGCTACCTTATCCTGATAGGTATAAAGAGTATCCGGGGAAATCGTATAAATGCCGTCGATCACAGGCACGCCTTCCTTTTTTCCATTATCGCAAAAGAAATGTATGGAAAAACCAGCCGAAGTCAAAAGGTCATACGCCCATGTCGTGCCTGTGCCCCCCGCGCCAAAAATACAGACCTTTCCTTTCCAATTCGTTTTCAGTCCGTTTAACTCATCGTATTTCATTGTTTCTTTTCACCTTTCTGATCATGCGTATGATACCCATGACCTATTTCAAAACTACTTTACTACATCGAAAACATATACCGGTCCATATTAACAAAGTTTTCCACATTGGAATACCTAATTAATGCCATTTACCCCAAATGAAAAAATATATAAATCTCTTTCTCTGCAAAATCTATCTTAAATCTTAAAACTGCTTCCTCTACTTCCATACATAAAAAAATGGAATCAAAATCACCTCCCCATTCTATAACAAACTTCATATAAACCTGTCGTCACTAAACCAGATTGTATTAGAACTTTATTTTTAAAATTTTTTATGCCTGCTTATGCTTATCCACTCATTCTCATGTAAATTCAAATCGCAAAGATCATAAAGATATTGGTTTTGATACAAAATATATGGAAGGCTGATCTGGTCTCTTTTACTAAAACGATTAATTTGCTCCCACCATTCTTCCATTACTTTAATAAGTTTAGAATTATTATGATTCCGAACCATAAATCCACACCAAAGCAAACCATTGTTTTCTGGATAATAATTCTGCAAATAATATGCCATTTGCTGAATCACTGCACTTTTAGGAGCCCTGCGAAGCCTTATTACTTCCGCTCCTTCATCGTAAATACATCTTCGCTGGTCATGGGGAAAACAAAGAAAATCTGATCCTCTTCCATATTTTTTAATAAATTTCCTGATATCTTTTTGAATCAACAAGTTTCCATCTACCCATACACTTGTTTCAAACTCTTTAAAATAAAGATGAGGCAGTACTTTATATTTTCGAATGCTAAGCGCGCTATCTACAGACTCATCGATATATTTTATATTCCATATATCTGATTTTACATTTTTATTATCCGTAAAACATACATATGTAATATTAGGATCTATAAACAACGGGTCTTTCAGATCATCATAATCGCCTTGAATAGCTGTATAAATTACTATTTTATCTGTGTTAAATTTATTTTCTTCATTCCCATAATGGAGAGCCGCATTTCTTGCAAATTGGTACTGTATGTTTATTTTTTTACGGTACTGCATATATGTTAATATTTTACTATCGGCCATTCCATACTGCGCTTTTAACTGTCCTCTTATTTCATAAAAATAATCTGTTGTAGCGATTACGACATAATCATACTCCAATGTTTCAATTACATTCGGCGGTAAAATTTCTTCTCCAAAAAAATACGTATGCCATTTTTCTGTTTGATTGTCGCAAATCGCAACCACCTGGTCTTGATAATGATCTTTTGTCTGCTCCCTTTCCCGCATCAAACCAGCAGCATCTATACCTGTACCAAAAATAATTATTTTGTCCATCCGCTTTTTCTTCCTCTTACAAACAACATCTATCTTAAAATAAATATGACTTTATTATAGGGCTTTGCAAAAACCGCAAAGCCCCAGTTCGTTTACTTTTCCATTTTCTTTCGCGCCGCTTTTTCCAGCTCTGCCTGTATGATCTTATCCTGCTTTGCATAAAATGGATAATCATGCCCTTTTAGCTGTCTTGGAACCATATAATTAGGACCATAAAAAACTTTTAGACACTCCTCATACCCCTGCGGCACAGGCATCTGCATATTTTCAAACGGCATCCAGATCACTTTTTCAAACCATTCTTTTTTCATCCTGCGGCAAAATCCGTTTGCGTAGCTGTGCATAAGCGTCACTTCATCGCTTTCCTCCCTGCGGTACAGTGAGCTTAGCCTGTCCATTAAGATCATAAGCTGCTGCAAAAGCGGCTTGTCCTTTTGGATTTTTACATTGCATAAGCTTTCGATCTGATCCAGCCACTCTTTTTGTATTTCCTCTTTTTTCTCAACCCGAAATTTTACCTGCATGACATACTCATATAAATCCTTTTGCAGCTTCGCTTCTTCTTCCTCTTTTGGCAAGTAATCTAACGGGAAAATGTCCACCCCTACCGCGTATGGACAGCCATGAAATTTCTCCAAATGTTCTTTTGAAAAATCTATGATCCTGCTGTTGACAAGTCGTGCAAACACCTCTGTATAATCCGGCGTTGTATAAATGTTTAACAGGTCGTACCCTTTTGGCGCCTCCTGCTTTACAAACCCGCAGAACTTCTCGTAATCGTCCCGCAGCATAAACAGATCAGTATCATCGTCCCATGGAATGAAACCCTGGTGCCTTACCGCGCCAAGCAGCGTCCCATAGGCGGCAAAAAAAGTAAGCCCATGCTTTTTACAGATTTTATCGACTTCATTGACCACTTCCATCTGCGCCGCCCATGCGCGTTTCATTTTTTCTTCTACAAAAAACCCCTCGCGTATTTCTCCCTGAAAATACCCTGCTTCAAACTCCATCTGCAATCTCCCTGCGCTTAAAGCCATCCGTTTTGCAATTTATTTCCCGATCACATCGTTTGCACGTTCCCCAAGCTTTTCAAAAAGCGGGATCACATCCTCAAACGCTTCCGCCATTTTTTCGTCGTTTTTTTCATTGACCGCATTGCCCAACGCTATGATCTTCTGGTTGAAAGCTTCTTTATCGATGTGCTGCGCATCTTCGTTTAACAGCTCCATCGTGCCGTTCATTACCTGTATCTCCCAATTGATGGCATTGAGGATATCCTTTAAGAATGCATTGGTGTCATCCAGACGTTTTCCTGACAATTCTTTTACTACGATCTTCATATTTTTGACTAAACGGACATTAAATTCCACCAATGTTTCTAACGCTTCTTTTTGTTCTGCCCTATTATCCATAATACTTTACCCGGTCCTTTCGACCGCCCTTTCTGTATATATAAATTGTATATATAATGTTACTTTATTATATCGGCACATATGAATGTTTTATTAATCCCTTTCTTTCCACTTCAAACCTGCCTTCCCGCATCCTCCCGCGCCATTTCCACAATTTCTTTTGCCCTGCAATCCCAGGTATGCCATTTCATAGCCTTCCGGCATCCATTTTCCCCGATCGTTTTTAACCGTTCCTCTCGCCGCTCACTTTCCAACAGCTCTTTGATCCTCCCAGGCAGCTTTTCCAGATCAGCCAGATCATAAAATAAAATATCCTTCCCATCCTCAAACTGGCTTTCTAAATAGGGATTGCGCTCGGTGCAGACAACGGCTTTTTGCAGCATGCTGTTTGCGATCCGTTCGGTAATTGCATTTTTATGGCATGACATTATGTTCAGAGAAATCCTGGACTGCTGCCAGACATTTAAACACTCCCGCACGTCCAGATCCTTTTTATGCCAGATAAAATTCGGGCTGCGTCGAAGCGGACAGCTCTCCCAGCTTTCGCCAAACACATCCACCCGGATTCCAGAATCTACAAGGGTTTTTAACAGTTTTTTACGGTAATGCTGGGATAAATAAAGAATATACTCCCGCAGCTCATAGCATAACTCCAAAAATTCGGTCTTTGAAAGCGTGCGTTTATCGCTTTCAGAAACCGCGCGCAACACCGCTTCTTCCACTGGCAGGCATGGTTCCTTTCGCATGACCAGCCAAAGCCGGTTGATCAAAAAACGTCTTTGCCGCTCCATCTGACGCAGGCTTTCCAATATGTATTTGGAACGATCTATATAGCTTCCAATAAACGTCAGATCATAAATACGTTTTTGCTGGGCAAATCCTTCCTGTATCCCCCCGGGCGGAAGAAAATACGCGTTTTGTATATGATACCGCCTGACAAAAGCCGCGTAATCTTTATCTAATGTCAGGATTGTTAAGGATTTTGGCATATTTTGAAGCTGACATTGCAGCCAAAGCGGATGGTCAAATACAAAATTATATTTCGGCCCCTGAATAAGATCATGCAAAAAGCCGCCATTTTCCATGCGCGCGGAAAATAGATACGTCTGCATCCCAATAACCGCCTGGTAGCTTTTGCCGATATATCTGGATAATGCCGTATGCCTCTCCTTTGCCATATCAAAGTATTCCACCACATACCCCTGGTTTTGCAGCGCGCCGCCCAAACATTTAGCAAAACCGTCCAACACCTGGTAGCATTCCCTGCTGCCCTTGTATATCAAAAAAGGCTGGCTTCCCTGATAAAAATATGGATAGTCGCCTTTTTTTTGCAGCATCTCTTCCAAAAAAGAAATCGTCTGCTGGCGGCAGTTTAACCGCGCCGCGCCGGACAGGATGCACTCGATCACCGCGTCAAATAAATGATGTTTTAATAAAATATCCTTATACCTTGCCGCCAGATAACAGTCTGTCTGCAATCCATCCGTTTCCGCAAAATCCCCCGTTTCCCGCACCTCTATATAATCCGACGGATTTTGCGGCGGATTCGCTGACCGCCTGACCTGGTAAAATTTTGCTAAACGCAGCACATATTCATAAACCTGCTTTGCCGGGAGCCGTTTGTTTATTCCGCTTACGTTTTTGGCGCAGCCCGTCGGAACATAGACTGTGCCAAAAATAAGCGTTTCATCCAGTAATATGTCCAGAAATTCCAGATCTCTATTTTCCTGCCGTGACGGATGATATATGATAACCGTATTTGCGTCCATGCCGATCGAATTCTCCTTTTTGCTGTGGGTATGCGTAAAAGCTGAATCTATTATAACTTACCAATGAGTGAAACTCAATGTCCTCTTTCGATTCTTTTTTCTGATTTTATTACAGTTCAGTTCACCACGCCATTCACAAAGTCGCGCTTACGCGCTTTCCGCTGCTTCGCAGCTACCTTTGTTCACATCGGCTGGTTGAACTGTAGTAAAAATTTTTGTAGAAATCCGTCGACAATTATGGTATAATCCATGCAGAAAGTGGGTGAAAAAATGGAAACCTGTTTACAACCATTATGGGAGCTTTTGAGAGAGCCAATGTTTCGGATCGTAGAAACAAACAACGAGTCCGGCTCCATTTCTTTAGCTGAAAAGCAGCGCGCCGCCGCAAACAGCAAACGGACCATCGACTTATTTTTTGCTCATCTAAAAGACCGCATAGGGGAAAAGCATCAAAAAAACCTAAAACCAAAGCATATCGGGATATTTGAAAACGCATTGGAAAATTTTGCGGATAAATCGGTGGCCGGCGTGCGTGAAGGCGCAAAAAAAGCAAAAGCTTCATCATACAACTGCCATTTATGCGCAGTCTGTCGAAATTGCGCGGCAAATTTTTATGACAGCATTCAAACGCGGCGCATTGTGGAAAAGAAGCTTCCATATGAATTAAAAAAATATTTTACAGAATTTCCACAAATGTATTATTACCAGCTCCGCATGGACGAAGATAATGAGCGAAAAAATTTGCAGGACAGTTTTTTATTGCTAAAAGGTTTTTCATCGTCAACTCCTACCATATATTCCGCAACCTTCAACGCGGAATGCTTTGGCGGAGGACTGTACATAAATTATAACGGAACCGGCATTGTCATTGACCCGGGTATCGGATTTGTAAATTCCATGCACAAGCATGGCATTTATATTCGGGATATCCATTTTGTCATCGTCACTCATGACCACTATGACCATAATGCTGATGCGGAAGCCATTTCTTCATTATTATATGACTACAACAGTTATAATAAAAGGCGATGCCGTATCTTAAAAGATGTGTTCAAGTTGGATAACGTAAAAGCGCATGAAATACAATGGATTGTAGATACAAGTACGGCAAACAAATTAAATGGCAAGATAGCTCCTGTAAAAGAATTAAAAACCTATGCGGATGAAAACGAAAAAGAAATCTCAAAAGACGTGCAGGGGATCCGGTTAAGCGCGTTAAAAACAAACCATATTAAAAACGGCGAGTCCTATAGCCTGATCATGAGACTATTATATGGAAATAAATGGTTTGAAATCGGCTATACCTCAGACACCCCTTATTTTCCGAAATTGCCTGCATTTTTTCATAAAACAGACCTGCTCGTATTCCATGTCAGCGACCTATATCGTAAGGATGTAAAAGGCATAAAGGACAAATCGAATCACCTTGGCTATAATGGAAGCATAAAATTATTAAAGGACGTAAATGCTAAGCTTGTGATCGCCTCGGAATTTTGTTGCACAAACGGCGATTTTCGAATGGATTTTATGAAATCCATTGTAAACGAAATCATAAAAGATAAAGACATTTCCTTCCTGCCTGGTGAAATCGGGCTCAAAATATGTATGCCAAAGTCGGAAATCGAATGTTCCTTATGTAAAAGAAGGACTACAGTTAAAGAAATAAAGGTAATTTCACCTACAATTCCTTTTGGGAAAATTGTTTACGCATGTAGACAATGTGCGCAAAGTGTGTTATAATGAGTTTTCATGATGGACACTTTACGGAGCTTAAAAACAGATGAAAGAGTATGAATATATCGTAGAAGCGACCAATGACATTTTCAGCCATATGATCTCAAGCGTAATATGTTTAGAAAATTATAAGCGATCCGATAACCTTAAAGGTTCCTTTCGGCACATTTTTCATATGTTCCTGGAATTGCGGGAAGATTACCAAGAATGTGTAAAGGAAAATGATCCCGCATTGGGAACTGAAATTTTGGACGCACAGCTGAAAATAAAATGTCGCGTAAAAAGAGAGGAAATCATCAAGCGCTTTATTACAGAATTGAAATTTATAAACAGTAAGATTGATTATGAGCAAAAGCTGTCGGAATTTTATGAAAAATTAGAAAACGAAGACGTAGAAACGTTAGAAATGCAGCTATTGGTATATCCTTATCTATTATCACAAATAAGGGGAGAAGAAGAAAAAGAAGGAGAGTAAAGATGGAGAGAAGGATAATTGAAAAATATGCAGAATTAAATCGGGCATGTAAACAATATCCAGCAATACAGCTATCAAGCGAAGAAGATAGGGGCGGATATATTAAACACAATAATAAGGCTTGTAATCCGCAGGAAAAAAACTATGCGCCAGGTGGCTTTATTGAAGTCTTCTGTCTTTAAGGTATGAGCATGGCTTTAGAAAAAATGCAACCGGTAAAAAAAGAGCGGTTATGTGAGCAGATATACGAGGATTGCCTTGTAAAATCTGCTAAATTTCTGGAGTTATATGAAGCGTATTCAAATACGCTTGAAGGAAATCTGCCAGATAGCTGTTACACAAACTTTCGAGACGCATTATTTCATTTTCGCAAGCTGGCATATTCTTCCGAAGAACGCGAACTGTATTGCCAGGAATTTGCCATCAAGGAGCATTTATCGCGCGCCCTTACGGATGCTGCGAGTTCTGTCATCGATGTTATCACATGGGTTGCGGAAAATATGCTAAGAGATGATCGCGTGTCAGATAAATGGAAGCCGCAAATACGCCTGATGCTGCACAACTTAAAAAATATTTTTTTGCGGAAACGCCTTGTTGGAATGATGATCTCTGGAGATGAAATTAAGGTCGCCCACGAAGAAATCATAGAATCCCTGGATACGTTTTTAAGTTTTTCCGATGATAACTGCAAAGAAATTTTTGCGCACTATTCCTTCCAGTACAACAGCCGCGCTATACTAGAAATCGAAAAAAACGCATACAAAAAAACCGCCCAGCTGCTATTGGCAGAACAAAAAATAACCGCCGAGGAAGTCGGACATTTTTTCCCGGCTTTAGACAATGCGGAAATTGCAAAGATGCAAAAGCAAATATATGAAATCTTTTCAATCGAGTAGGGAAGATTCCTCTTCTCCTACTCGTCGCGCATGGCGAGTAAGGAAATTTACAGCTTTACTGCCCCATCCCCATACAATCCAGCTCCCTCCCAGCCTTCCGGTACACCTCCGCCAGCGCTTTGGCCGCTTTGTCGGTATCCGGTATTGTCTGCGGGGACGCGTTTAATAATAAAATCTTAGCCATTACCCAGGACACATTTGTATCTATGATATACTGAGCATCCTCCGGCAAAACCTGCCCGAGGGAAAAATGGGCAAGGCTTCGCAGCGCCCTTTGAAAATGCGAGATCCATTCATTTAAGTTCCGGGAAAACGCAAGCAGCCCCGGGATTTCTCTTTGCCGCTCCTGCTGCGCGATATATAAAAGCTGCTCGATGATCGGAATCTCCCCTTTGACATCCGAAAGCTCCAGGCAGATATCCGGGCGCAGCTTTAAATATTCATAAAACATTTCTCTTGCTTCCTCAATTTGTCCAAGCTTTACAAGCTGGGTCATGGCAAGCTTAAATTCGGTCGTTTCCGCTTTTTCCGCAGTAATCCCTACATTGGCTTCATAAGCTTTTAAGCCGTTTTTATCGATCCATACTTTTAAAAGCTGCTCCGACAAAAAACCAAACACCCGTTGGTTATACAGATCATAACCTGACACATCGATCCTTTTTTGCACTTCAAATAATATGTCAAACAGCCATGCCGCATAAGAATCAAACAGCTGGCTTTGGCATACCATAAGATTGCCATAATAATAACGGTCGCCCGCGATCGCCGCCTCAAAATACGGAGCGTATTCCGGGTATTTTTCCTTTAAAACCTCACCCGTTATCATCAGATCCGCTACATTATGCGCTTCGCCATAGTATTCTTTGTAAGGCTTATCCGCATAGGCCAGATTGGAAACGATGATATCGTATTTTTGCAGGATTTCCTCATACTGCCGCCTGTCCAAAAGCTTCCTGTCCCGATCTAAAAAATAGCGCCTGTAATGGCAGACGCCGATTATGTCCGCATCCGTTACATTTTTCCAAACCCAGTACACCCCGGTGAGCTCCCCAAAGTTACAATTAAATCCAGAAATGGAGTCCCCCGTATCGTCGCCCAGATATCCGATATCCTGCGCGCACGCACGTCCGACATGAAGCGGTATATAGACAGGCTCCGTTGGCGGAGTGAATTTTTTGTGTGCCATTGTAAAAATTTTAACGACCATATTTCCCCTCTGTTTTCCCTCGTATTCTTTGTAAATAACCCATAGACTTTCCTGTCGCGAAATGTTATGATTTATAGTATACCGTGTTTGGACGGGCATTGCAACAAAATATAAGGACAGGCTGCATATTATGAAATATATTATTTTTAAATCTGAAACAGATTCTTTAAACACCTTTGCCCATCTGATCGCGGATGGGCTGATCCAGGCAGGCCGGAAGGTCTTACTGGCGGATATGCGGGCGGAAGATCACGCCCGTAACGAGGTGATGGCGTTTACAGAGCCGGGAAACACCGTCGCGTTTTTTTTAAACCATACCGGGCTGAACCTGCTTACAAAAGAGCGGGACAGCATTTGGAATACATTAAATGTAGACTGTTATGATTTCATCGTCGACCATCCGATGTATTACCACCCGGCCCTGATCTTTCCAATCCGCCGCCTGACGTTTCTTTGTGTGGATTTAAACCATATAAAATTCATCCGACGGTTTTACCCGAAAGTAAAATGCGCGTTTTTTCCTCATGCGGGAATTGTGGCAGACCAGCCGGCGATCCCATTTGAAGAGCGCTCCATGGATATCCTGTTTACCGGAGCCTATTTAATTGACGACAGCGTGGAATTTCATACCCAGGGACTTGGCGGCGGGCTGGCGCAGGTTTGGCGCGAATGCTTTGAAATGCTGAAAAAACACACGCATTACACTTTGGAACAGGCGGTGGAAACCTGTTTTTGCGAAAAAGGCATCCAGCTGCCGCAGGACGACCTGCGCGACACCGTGCGCCTGTTTCGCGATATGGACGGCATGATCAGAAGCTATGCGCGCTCAAACGTTGTAAAGATCCTGGCGGATCATGACATCAAACTGCATGTGTACGGAGAAGGCTGGGAACGCTTAGACTGCAAGCAGGAAAACCTTACCGTGCACAGCCGTATCCCATTTGATGAAACGATCCCGCTAATGGCGGACGCGAAGATCGTATTAAACGTCATGCCCTGGTTTAAAGCCGGCATACACGACCGGGTTTTCAGCGCGATGCTCAACCAGAGCGTATGCCTGACTGACAGCAGCGAATATATGGCGCGGTTTCTAGAAGACGGCAAAAACGCCATTTTATTTTCTTTAGACCAGTTAAAAGAGCTGCCGGAGAAATTAAAGCATTATTTGCAGCGTCCGCAATTGTTAAAAGAAATCGCCGCCTGTGGGTACAAATATGCAAAGGAAACGCAAACCTGGCAGGCGCGAGCGCAGCTTTTGATTGAAATCGCAGAGCATGGCGAAGCAAATGCGAAGGAAGGCATTTTGTCATGAGGGCGCTCTTTTACCGTTATGGGAGCATTTGCGAGCCGTTTGCGCTGTCCGCGTTTGCGGCGCTTGGGGTGGAGGTTTCAGAGATTTCGCTGGAAGTGGAAAACAAACGCTGTAAGCCAAGCGAGGTTATTAAAAAGCTAAGCGAAGCTTTTTACGGGGCGCATTACGACCTGGTTTTTTCCATTAATTTTTTTCCAACGGTGTCCGACGTATGCAATATCTTCCATATCCCCTACGCCGGATGGACTGTAGATTCCCCTGTATTGGAGCTATACAGCCGCTCTGGCGCCAATGCCTGCAATTATATCTTTGTCTTTGACAAATGCCAGTATCAGGAATTTGCGCCCATGTATCCCGGGCATGTATTTCATCTGCCGTTGGCATGCGACCCGGATTTTATGCAGGATGTCATAAAAAGAGCGGACGAAGCGGAAAAAGACGGACGCTTTTTCGCGGACGTCTCTTTTGTAGGTTCCCTTTATACAGAAAAATGCGCCTTTGACCGGCTGCAAAACGCGCCGGAGCATCTGACCGGGTATTTGGACGGTCTGATTCAGGCACAATTAAAATTAAACGGGTATTACCTGGCTGACGAGCTTTTAAACGAGCCGCTTGTAAGTGCGTTTAAGGAACATATGCCTGATTTTTACGCTCCAATGGATGCGCCGCAATTAACGGACGCCGCGATCATTTCGCAATACTATATCGGCAATAAACTGACTGCTGTGGAGCGACAACGGCTCGTAAAGCTTGTCGCGGCGCATTTTCCGCTTACAATGTATACCGCAAGCGACACCAGTGGGATTCCAGGCGTGAAAAACAAAGGGCTTGCAAAGACGCTGACGCAGATGCCGCTTATTTTCCATGACAGCACAATCAATTTGAATATGACCTCTAAGGCGATCCGCTCCGGCATCCCTTTGCGGGTTTGGGACATTTTAAGCTGCGGCGGCTTTGTCCTGACAAATTATCAGGCGGAGCTTACGGATTTCTTTACGCCGGGCGAAACGTTGGATGTATTCACAAACGAGCAGGATTTAATCGAAAAATGCGCCTACTATCTGGAGCATCCCACACGGGCAAAAGAAATCGCCGAAGCCGGACTTTCGCTTGTGCGTGAACGCCACACCTACCGTCACCGGATAGAGCATATGTTAAACGTCATTTTCCATTCGCGCGTATAAGGATTTTCAGAAAGGGATTATTTATGAAAAAAATCAGCATTATCATTCCCTGTTACAATGTGGAGCGATACATTGACCAATGCGTCTTATCTTTAGTTAACCAGACGATCGGCGTTGACAGCCTGGAAATCATCGCGGTCAATGACGCTTCCACAGACTGCACGTTAGATCATCTGCTTGCATTGGAGCAAGCCCACCCACAGTCCATTATGGTCATAAACTGCGAACAAAACGGCAAGCAGGGCAGGGCGCGCAATATCGGACTTGGCTATGCAACCGCAGATTTTGTAAGCTTTGTGGACGCGGACGACTGGCTGGAGCTCTCCGCTTATGAAAAAATGTATAAAAAAGCGAAAAAATACAATTGCGACGCGGTCGCCGCCGGATACAAAACAGAAACAAGCCGCACTTCCTCTCCTATGGGGCCAAACGGAAAAAGCGACCAGTATTACATTATAGAAACGGATACGGAGCGCGGCGGCTTTGTCGGCGTTGATTTTGGCGTTGGCTTTGCGGGAAATCTGTACCGCAAATCCATGCTGACAGATAACCAGATTTATTTCCCGGAAGGGTATTATTATGAGGACGATTACTGGTATGTGCTTTCCATGCACTATATCAAAAGCGCCTATATTATCGGGGAGGATTTTTACCATTATTACGAGCATCCGGATTCTACGATACATAAAAGAAATTCCCTGCACCAGCTGGACCGCGCCTATGTGGAAAAGCTGAAATTGGAGGAGCTAGTAAAACGCGGCATTTTTGAACGTTTTCCAACGCTATATGAGCATGAATTTATCCGCAGACATTATATGGATATGCTCTATGTGCTGTTTACGCAATTTGACCAGTGCGATTGCGATTATGCCCGCGCGCTGCACGACGAAACTTACCATATCTTTCCAGGCTACCGGAACAACCCATTTATCATGCGCATCTTAAATGGAAAAGGAGGGGCTTATATGAAAGAAGTGTATGAAGCCCTGGATCAAGAGTTTACGGACGAACAGATCTCTCGTTTAAAGCAAATGTGCCTTACGGACTCCGGGGATTGGATGCAGATACGCATTTAATGGCAAAAAAATTTGAAAAAGAAAGGATACCGGCATGAACATTATCTTTTTGGACTGGCCCTGTTTTTGCAAAGAGGACTCCGTTGCGGCTTTGAAATCTCTTGGGCATTCTGTGTCTTTTTTTTCGCACCCGGAATACGACCTTCGAAAGTCCGAAGCCTTTGACCAAGCTTTCGACCAGTTTTGCGCGTCCAAAGCCTACGACCTTGTTTTTTCTTACAATTTTTATCCGCTGGTATCGGAAGGATGCAAGCGTTGTGGATTAAACTATATTTCTATTGTATACGACGCTCCGCACGTGTCGCTTTATTCCTATACGATTGTATATCCATGCAATTACGTCTTTTTATTCGACCAGACCCAATACCAGGAATTGTCCGCTATGGGGATTACGACGGTGCATTACCTGCCATTGGCGGCAAACGCCGGGCGCATCGAAATGCTGCTTTCCCGCCCGCATAATGTAAAGCGCTACCAGTCCGATATCTCTTTCGTAGGCTCGCTTTATAACGAAGACCACAATTTATTCGACCGCCTAAGCGGGCTTTCCGATTACGCAAAAGGATACCTGGAAGCCATTATGGAAGCGCAGCTAAAGGTATATGGCTACTATTTTATTGAAGAAGTCCTGACAAAAAGGATTTTAGACGAAATGAAGGCATCTATGCCTTACCATGCGGGCTTTACCGGGATACAGACCGACGAATATATTTACGGCAATTATTTTATTGGCAGAAAGCTGACCGAAATGGACCGTATCCGCACCCTGACCTCCGTAGCAAGCCGCCACCCGCTAAGGCTTTATACCTTAAACCGCTCCTATCAGGCGCCTGGCATTGAAAACATGGGCACGGTGGATTATGATATGGAAATGCCTTATGTTTTCCACTACAGCAAAATCAATTTAAACATTACGTTAAAAAGCATAAAATCAGGCATTCCGCTGCGGGCGATCGACATTATGGCGGCTGGCGGCTTTTTGCTTACAAATTTCCAGGCTGATTTTTTGGAGCATTTTATCCCGGACGAGGACTTTGTATACTACGAAGATTTGGACGACCTGAATCAAAAAATCCAGTATTACCTTACGCACGACGAAAAAAGGGAGCGGATCGCCAAAAACGGGCAGGAAAAAATCCGCCAGTTCCATAGTTTCGAATCACATTTTAAGCAAATATTGGATTCTATATATAGTTAATGATAAGTTTGATTTCCATAAATTGGAGTTCAATGAATTTCATTTCATTGAATCGGATATTTTATTGAATCGGACTTTATTGAATCGGACTTGAAAGGAGTATTTCTATGGCTGCAAAGGTTTCGGTCATTGTGCCAGTCTATAACGCGCAAAATACATTATCCGCCTGTCTTGGCAACCTTGTCCATCAGACATTGGCGGATATGGAATTTATCCTTGTAAACGACGCTTCCACCGATCACAGCATGGATATCCTGCTTGACTGTGAACGGGCGTTTCCAGATAAAGTCATGCTCGTGAACCTGGAGCGTAACTGCGGGCCAGGAGGCGCAAGAAACGCGGGCTTATGCTATGCATCTGGCGAATATATCGGTTTTGTGGACAGTGACGACATACCGGATACCGAGATGTATGAAAAGCTGTACAAATTGGCTGTTTCCGGCGATTATGACATGGTAGACGGCGCATATTACAACGAAAACACCGATACGCTGATCCTGCAAACCGCAGACAACTGCCGCGGCGTATTAGACAATGAAAAACGGCGGGAGCTGATCGCCGGAGGCGGTTATTTATGGAGCCGGCTGATCCGCAGGGAGCTTTTTGACCATCTTCATTTCCGGGAAAATACAATCTTAGAGGATATGGAGACGCTGATGCTTTTATTTATGCGCGCAAAAAGTTTAGGGACGACCAGGGAATTTGTCTATAAATACTGCGCCGCAAAAGGCTCCGCTTCAAAGCTTACCGACCCGGCGCGCTATCAAAAAGCCATTACGGACGCTATGCGCGCGATCGCCGCCACCCTGTTTCCTCTGGATGACTACAGCGGGGTGCAGACTGCCGTGGAATATTCCATACTGCATCTGTATCTTTGCGGCATTGTCAACGCCATGCACCCAGACCATGCGCTTCCTGCGATGGTACAACAGGCGTATCTGTCGGAGTTAAAGGAGCTTCGCCGTGAATATGTGAAGCTTTCTTATGAGGATATCCCTTATGTTGGGAAAAAATTTTCGGAAAATGATCTGGAGATCATTCGAAAAATTGACTGTGAAATTTAATACGCATACAAAAAAGAATTGCCCGCAGGCAATTCTTTTTTATGGTAAGTATCTTGATTACTGAAGCAATGATAATACGCCCTGTGTAGACTGGTTAGCCTGTGCAAGCATTGACTGGCCTGCCTGTGCAAGAATGTTGTTCTTGCTGTATTCAACCATTTCATCAGCCATATCTGTATCACGCAGACGGGATTCAGCTGCCTGTGTATTCTCAGATACGTTGTCTAAGTTCGCAATTGTATGCTCTAACCTGTTCTGTAATGCGCCCAATGTAGATCTCATCTGAGATACAGAGTTGATCGCTTTCTGGATCTTTGTCATAGCGGAGCCAGCGGATGTATAGCTGGAAACCTTCAAGCCAGAAACGCCGAGTGTGCTTGCATTCATGTTCGTGATAGAGATAGAAATGTACTGTCCCTCAAGCGAACCAACCTGCAACTTCTTGCCTGTGAAAGTACCATCTAACAGGTTCATTGTATTGAACTGTGTGGTAGAACGGATTCTGTCAATTTCTGATCTCAGCTGATTAATCTCAGACTGGATAGCGTCCCTATCAAGCGTTGTATTGGTATCGTTCGCTGCCTGTGTAGCCAGCTCGTTCATACGCTGTAAGATAGAATGAGTCTCATTTAACGCACCTTCAGCAACCTGGATTAAGGAAACGCCGTCCTGTGCGTTTGTAGAAGCTTTGTTCAAGCCTCTGATCTGGCTTCTCATCTTTTCAGAAATTGTTAAGCCTGCTGCATCATCGCCTGCACGGTTAATCTTATAACCAGAAGATAACTTTTCAGAAGATTTTGCCTGTCCGTCCGCTGTAATGCCTAACTGTCTGTTTGCATTCATTGCTGTGAGATTGTGTTGTACTACCATAATGATTTCCTCCTTGAATTTATTGCAGCTTCCCTGCTGCATCTACTTTTTAATAATACGCGTCTGCCTCTGGCCGTACGCACCATCCGGCATCCACTACCAAGTAACAATTGTTATCTTGTACTTATTATATATATCGGCTCTACCTCTAAAAACTTTATACGCGATTTTAATTTTTTGTTTTCTATTTTTTACTGTCTAAAAACTGCGCGTCCAGAACATTTGTTTTTGTCATAGACCGATAATACTCATTTACCGCCTTATGGCTAGACTTCACTTCGCGCACCTGTTTTTTCACGGATGAAAATTTCTGCTGCGCCAACTTATAATTCCTTTTTTCCTCCGCCTGTATGCTGCTGCCCGCAGCCGTAACCTGGCGTATCAGCTCCTGCATCGACTGTATTTCGTCGCGGTATGGCTCCCTGCCTTCTTCCAGCATTTCGCGGACGCGCCCATAAGTTTCCTCAAAACCCTGATCCAACAGTTCGAGTTTTTGGATCAACTCCCCTTTTTCTTCCACATTCGTTTCAAAATCATCCGGGGAAAGGTTTTCATCCAAAAGCAGTACGCGCTGCTCCTCATTTTTCAGTCGGATCTGGTTTAATATCGCCAGTTTCTTTTTTAAGCTCTGCTCAAGTATCTGCAAATAATTTTTTTCCGGCATCCTCCACCTCTCCTTACATACGCCTTGCGTCTGTCAGAAATTATGCTCGCTGCATAGATTATGCTTGCTGCATAGATTTTTGCATAACCTCTTTCCAGGTATCGCGCATCGTGCGCAGATGTTTTAACACTTCCTCCAGGATTTTTTTATCTTTTTTCAGATTTGCCTGCCTTAATAAATCCATAAGGTAACGATACACATTATTGAAATCCTTGGCGACCGGATATTTGTGGTTTAACGTGGCCTGAAACTCCTCAATGATATTTTCTACCTTCACAATATTCACATGCGCCTGTTCAATATTATGCGCGTCAATAGCAGCAATTGCTTTATTACAGAATTTAATCGCACCATCATATAACATCAGGGTTAGCTCCCCTTTGGAAGCTGTCATGATCTTGTTGTTTGCATATGCTGCATATCTGTTTTTTGTTAACATCCTAATCCTCCGTGATTATCAGATATTACATAACTATTTCTATAATTAATTTTATTTCATCTGATTACATTTGTCCAAACAGGCCCGCCAAAGAAGACTGCTGGCTTTGCAGCTTCGACAACGCAACCTCCATTGCGGAAAACTTCTTATAATAGCTGTCCTCAATCTTTTGTATTTTATCATCCCAGGCTTTGATCGTCTTTGTATAGTCGCTATAGCTTTGCTTCATCTCTTTGTCGTTATAGATCGAGTTGATAGACTTCATGCTGTTGCTGGTCATCAGCTTCTTATTCAAAACCTTATACAGGTTCCCAGTAACGCCCTTTATAATGTCAATCGCCTTATCCGGGTCACTGTTTAGCATATTCATCAACGTATTGGTCTTTGAGGAGGTGGTATCGTCATCCTCATCCCCATCGATATGAAGCTCGTTCCTTGTAGCCGCGGTCGTATGGAAATAGCCCGTGGTCTTGATCCCTAAGGACGCAAGGCTGTAGCTCTTATCTCCGATTTTTACAGAAGAAAGCATCGCGGATGTCATCGTATTCATAAGACTCCCCAGGGAATCATCCCGGCGAAGCAGCGCATCTTTTACCTTCGTCTCCCACTCTTCAATTTCCTTATCGGACATAAGCTCTTTTTCTTCTGACGTAAGCGGCTCATAGCCCTTTGCGGACTCTGCGTTGTACAAAGAGCCAATTTCCGCGATCAGGCTGTTGTATTCGGAAACAAAATCTTTGATCTTATCATAAATCCCCTGGGTGTCCGTAGCCGTCGTAACGGTAACGTCATCGCCGTTCGTCTTTGCCTGCGCCTGAATAGACAGCCCATTGATATTGAAGGAATTAGTCGTGGAGGTATATGACACGCCGTTTAACTCTATTTCCGCATCTGTGCCCTGCATCATCTTCGCGCCCGGGTTTGCGCCTTCTTTTGTATAAATGTCATTTCCTTTATCATCTTTGCCAGCCACCCAGTCTGGCGAATTGTATTTTTCAGCGTAATACGCTAACTTATCCACATATTCCTGTATCTTCGCGTCATCCGCTTCCACATCGATCTCTTTTGGCCCAAGAACCGCGTATTCCGGTTTTGCCAATATCTCGTTTTGTTCCTTGATCTTTGCGTTATAGTCATCCAGGTCTGTCTTATTTTCCGCAAGCTTGTTCTGGTAATTGGTTATCTCCGTCGCCAGATCCGCATCATTGATCAGAGTCACATTATGCCTGCCGTAATCGCCGGCTTCCATATCGGAATCCGCGTCTTTTTCAAATTTCTTTATCGTATTCTCATTGGCGCTGTATTTTTTCAAGTTTGCAATCGCCTTTTCCGCAGCTGTCGCGCTTGCCTCCTCGTATTCATCACGCACATAAAATTTCTTTTCGAAGTTTTTGCTCGTATCGGAAAGATCTGATGGGTCGCTCCGTTTAAAGGCATACTCAACCGCAGTCTTTTCCCCTTCCTGAAGCGGATTGTCCGCGGTAAGCTCCTCTTTTGTCCCATCCGCTTTTTCTTTGTATTTTTTCGCGGTCAGCGTATAGGATACTTTATCATCGTCCGAGCCGTCCTCTTTTTTCACCCGAAGCTTGCCATCGTCGCCCATGACATAGGTTTTCGCCTGATTTTTTTCAGACATCTTTAAAAGCTGCGCCATTGCGGACGCGTCGTCTTTATCCCCGCCTACGTCTGACTCCGCTGTCAAAAGATCCTGCCTTGCCTGCAAATATTTTACCGAATCCTGATTGAGCTTTTGATCCAGCAGCGTTTCGTCTCTGCCGGCTTCATTTTCCGCCAGCTCTTTTTTCGCGGCGATAATCGCTTTTACCGCATCTGTCAGCTTCGTTTTCGCATCGGCTCCACTGTAGTTTGCCCAAGCGTCTTTTTCCTCTTTGGATATGGTTATATCAGAGCTTAAGCCCAGCGCGGAAAGAGCCTTGCTGCCGCCTTCATCGGCCGCGCTTAACTCGAAGCTTGCCGCGGAGCCGGTCTTTTTGGATGAAATGTAAATCCTCTTATTGGAACTGTCATAGGACGCGGTAACGCCTGTTCCAGAATCGTTCACCTGTTTTAAGAAATCATTGACAGTCGTATCCCCTTTTACTTCTATGTCCTTTGTCTTTCCATTTCCGGAAATACGGATCGTGCCGCCCTCATACGGAGAGCCGTCCGGATTTTGAATCAAATCAGACAGCTTCGTCTTTCCATTTGCCGCGCTGATCTTATCGCCGGTCAGATACGCGGCCTGGGCAAGCTGATTGATCTTTAACGTCTGCGTGCCGTTCATGGCGTTTGACGCGCCGGAAACGGTCGCCTTGGTCGTGTCTGAGATTGTTACCTTCTTTAAATTATAGCCGCTGGAAAAACGCAGGTTATCCAGGGATTTATATAAGCTAAGCACCTTTGAATTTAACGCTTTCCACTTATCCTGCTTCCAGGAAATCTTTGTCTGTTCTTTTTTATATTTATCTCCTTTTACCCGATACGCCGACATCAAAGCCTGAATAACAGAATCTGTGTCCAGCCCGGAATTCATACCTGTAATTCGAATTGGCATACGCTTTCCCTCCTGTCCTTATTTCTTACATTTTTTCATCTACTACAATGCCTGCCATTTCCCACACCTTCTGGATCATATCCAAAGTCTCTTCTGGCGGGTATTCTTTTACAATGTCTTTGGTATCTTTATCTACGATCTTGATCGTAACGCGGTTGGTGCCTTCATGAATGCCAAACACCGGCTCGGTATTGCCGATCATGTTTTTTTTCATTTTTTCAACCGCTTCCTGTAGCTGCTTATTTGCCTGTCTGCCGCCTTCTTTACCACTGAAACCGCCTTGCCCGGACGCGTCCCCAGAAACTGGCTGGATTGGCTGTACGTCCGCGCCCCCGCCATCCGGCTGCGCCCGTCCAGTCTCCGCCGCCTCCGCTTTCTGGCCAGACTCCGACGGCTTGCCTGGCTTTGCTGCACCTGACGAACTTCCCTGATAAGTCATTGCAGCTGGTTTCAATACCTCCATCGCCATTTTTCTCACCTCCATGTGATTCGCATATTCTTTTGCCTACTTATGCCTATTATCGTATATATCGGTAAAAAATCATAAATTATTAATATTATCAAAGCACAGTTTTTAACACATCTAAGTTTTCCGCGTTTGCCGCCGCTTCATTTTCCTTCTGTATCTGTAGGTAAACCTCCTTGCGGTAAACCGGCACCTCTTTCGGGGCGCATACGCCAATTTTCACCTGGTCGCCCCGTATGTCCAGTATCGTCACCTCGATATTCTGGTTTAAGATCAGCGCTTCTCCTTTTTTCCTGGTCAATGCTAACATGTCTGCCCACCTGCTTTCTTTTTCTTCAATATATCATAGATTTTGTATTTTACCGGATAATTATCCTCGATAATCATCTGCACGCCTTGTAAATTATCCATATTGATCAAAAATGGCGCTTTCAGGTTCACAGACATCTGCTCGATCTGCTTTGGCACAGTGATCGTCACCAACACAAAAATATTGTCCTTTGACATGTCCCCAAGCAGCTTGATCGCATCCTTATTAACGGTCGGCTTATATTCCGGCACAATGTCAAGCGGGTCCACGACCGGAAGCGCGAACATGCCGTCGTCTAAGGACTGGAGCCATTTAATCCCCCCTTTCCGCTTTTTCTCCTCATCGTGGATCAATGTAAAATGAACAAAATCCGGGTATCCGATAATCCCTTCTTTTATTTTTATGATCTTATCGTCTGCCACATCAATCTCGCCAAACAACCTGGTTTCTGCTTTCATTGCAGCGCTCCTTTCTACCTGCTTTAAAAAGAGGGACGCCAAAACACATCGCGGTATTGACGTCCCTGTCTGATTCCTATTCTAAGTAATTTTATAAATAATTCAGCAAAGTCATCTGACCGATCTTCGCAGCCGACTGCAATGCCGCCTGGTACGCTACCGAAGCGGCCGAATAGTTGATGACCAGATCCGATAAGTCCATATCTTCATTTGCTGATTTTAATTCTTTAAATGTAGACTGCTGGATGCTCATGCGGTTTTTCGTCAGCTCAACACGCTCCCCCCTGCCGCCGATATCCGTGATTTCCAGGTTAATCGTATTTAAATATCCCTGGAATTTCGTCACATACGCGCTGTAAGTGTCATGCATATTCTGATTCGCGTAATCCAGCTGTTTATTCGCCACATCGAGCCATTGCTTCATCTTAGCCACTTCTTCTTCGCTGTATTCGCCGGACTCGATCTTTTTCGTGATCTCGTTTACCGTATCCTGCGCAGAGATCGCAAAATTTACAATGTCGATCAGGTCGTCCATGTCGCGCCGGATATTGGAATCGAACACATCCCTGGCTTCGGTGTTGATCCGCATCTGCTGGCCCCCGGCAATATTGTAATAAATCGCTTCCTGGTTCCAGTTCCAGTCCTCATCGTAATTTTCGTATACAATGTCGCCTTTGTCCTGCGTATGCTTTGTGCAGTTAAAGTAGTTTTCCGGGCGAAGCTCTCCTAAATCAAAACCTGTTTTTTCATAATCCATCGTAAGTGAAGCATTCTTCGCATCCAAAAGCTGCGCCATGTCGTCATGGAAAAGCAGCTCGCCGCTTTCTGCGTCAAAGACAATCTCATTTGGCTGGATCTCATATCCGCTTTTCTTTAACTCCGCCGTGCTGGACACAACGCGGTATACAATGTCCGTAGGCTTTTGCTCCCCTTCCTCTGTATCCTCCTCTTCGCTTACCACGCCGGCCTGATAGGATAAATAAGGCTCCGTATCCCCGTCCGCATTTGTTCTTTCACCGATCTTTACCATTGCAAGGTAGTTGTCTTCCTCGCCTTCCTTTGGCTCTAAGTCCGGATATAACGGCTCCGGCTCGATCTCTTCATCCGGGTCCGGGTCTTCCTCCACCTCCGGCGGCTCCCAGTCCTCCATATCCATCTGGTCCATCCGGTAAATGCGGTAAGCGTCCGCATCCGCGTCGTATATGGCATAATATCCATTCATGCCGTTGTCCAGCGCGATCTTATCTTCATCAATATTGCCGTCTTCATCCATTGCGATCTGGATGCCGCCGACCGTAATGCTGCCGTCAGATCCTATTTTGGCATCCAGCATTTTCGTCTTGCCGTCTACCGTATCCGGCGTGGAGATCGTAAGCGCGCTGTCTTTATCAGAAGAGATCTTATCATATGCAAGCCGCACCCGGTTCAGCTTTATTTCTTCAAACTGCTCCGGCTGTCCGCTCACAGCCTCATCATCGTCTTCCTCCCCTTCCACGCCGCCAAACAGCGCTTCGTTGGAGGTGTCCAAAAAGCTCCCCGCATAGTAGCTTTTCTGCTCTATGTCCTTATAAGAATAGCGCTCGCTGATCTGATAGCTTGCTTTGGACGCTTCGGCGGAATCTATAAATGAAATATCCTGGTTTGTCTTATATCCGGTAAAAACCGTCCTGCCCGCGTAATCGGAATTTCCCTCGCAGTACACCTGGTCTTGGAGCTCTTGCAGCTCTTTTAAGATCGTCTTTCTGTTATCTTGGTTCAAGCTGTCGGTAGAGCCATAGACAACCTGCTCATAGGCGCTTGTCATAAGGCTTTTCATGTTCTTTAACGCCGTTTCCGTAATGCCCATCCAGGATTCCGTATCCGGGATATTATTTTCATAATATTGGTTTACCGTGCTAAGCGTGCTGCGCAGGCGCAAGGCGCGGATCGCGATGATCGGATTGTCGGATGGTTTTGTGATCTTTTTCTGGCTCGCCATCTGGTTATTGGTGTAATCCACCTGCGCACGGTTGGCGTTGATGTTTGTCTTTGACCGTTTGACGATCATCGAATTGGTTACTCTCATCATGGCTTAATCCCCCCTTTATACGCCGGTTTGTGTGATCAGCCTGTCATACATCTGGTTCAGCGTGCTGATGATCCGGCTTGCAAGGTTATACGCATTTTGGAATTTCAACAGATCCATCCCTTCTTCGTCCTCATCCACGCTTGATACGGACATGCGGTACGTATCGATCGTATTGCTGATGTCAGAATAATTGGAATATAAAATCTCCGCCTCCTGTGTATCGATGGAAATATCGGTTGTGATATACTCTAAAAATTTTACGCCGCCAGAGCCGCGATATACAACGGTCTTATTCTGCAACGCCAGCATATCGTCCACAAGGCTTGCTTCATCCACGTCGCTCGCGTCCACATGCGGCTTCGTGGAAGTCGCCAGCAGATTTGGATCATGCAGCGTTTTCGCGTTTACGGAAATATTTGCGGCGGTCATAAAATAATAGTTATCGGCTTCTGAATTGAAATTATCCGCGTCTTTAAACTCGGCTTCCGTGCCGTCCGGCCTGTTTGCGATGATGTAAGTTCCCATCGGGTCGCCGTTTAAGTCTGTGCCGCTTGCCTGGATCTCATTTATTTTGCGGCTAAAGGAACGCAAAAACTCGTTCATCTGGGATAAGTAATACGGAATCCCGCGGGAATCCACCGTATTGCCAACGCTGACCGGCTTTCCGGCTTTTGACGCGACCGAGGAAAGCTCCTTATCCTCCATTTTAAATTCAAATTTGCATTCGCCGCTTACTTTATCGACCTTCATTTCAAAGCTGGTATATTTATAGCTCTTGTTTCCAACGATAAGCTCGCCGCTTGCAGGCATATTAAGCGCTTCCACCGTCGTAAGGTTCGGGTCTTTTACGATGATCGTCGTGCCGTCCAACGCTTCTAACGTCCCCTGGAAGTTTTCCTTATTATTGCCGTCCCGGATATCAAAAACCGCTTTCAGCTGTCCGGACATCGTGTCATTGTACCCGCTAAATTCGTTTCCGGTGCTTTTCCAGCGAATATCATACAGCCCTTCTATATCGTTTTGGTTATGCTTTTCCTCACGGCTGTAGCACTCTAATTCATTGTATTCGCTGCCGTCCACGAGCAGCTGCCCCTGGATGCGGATGCGAAAATGCGTGCCGCCTAAATACATATCCGGGTACTTGCTGTTTTTTACGTCAAATTCCTCTGTCTCCACTGGAACAAGCGCGGAAAGCTCGTCGATCAACACCGCCCGCTGGTCGCGAAGCTCATTGGCGTGCCCTCCCTGGATTTCGATCACGTTGATCTTATCGTTGATCACGGAAATTTTTTGCGCGTAGGAATTGATCTGAGATACGATCGAGCGCACCTCCTGGTTACAGTCTGACTGTATATCCTTTAAGTTTGTGGACATATGGTTAAAATATTCCATAAAGCTTTGCGTATTATGGATAAAGTGATTGCGCAGATCCAGATCCGCCGGGCTTCCCTTCATGGATTCCAGCATGTTGAACATACTGTTAAACACCGCCGTAAAGCCCTTCACCTTATCATCCTCTGTAAAGAGGTTTTGGATCTGGTACATATAATACTGCTTTTTTTCATACTGGCCCGCGTTGCTGTTATTCGACCAGTATTTGATATCGTAATAGGTATTGCGAAGCTGCGTGATCGACTCTGCCGTAACGCCGCTTCCAAGCGTCCCGTAGGTCGCGTTTCGAAGCGCGGACATCGCCTCTAAATTCGTCACCTGCTTGCTGTATCCGATCGTCTGCGCGTTGGAGACGTTATTTGCCGTTGTGTTTATGGAAGCGGAAAACGCGTTTAACGCGGACGCTCCTATATTTAATCCAAAAAATGTCGAACTCATGATTCACCCCCGCTTTCTTACAGCCCGTTTAACAGCACTTCTATCATATCACTGACCGTTTGGATATAACGGCTCGATGCGTTATATGCATTCTGGTACTTGATCATTTTTGTCAGCTCCTCGTCCGAAGACACCCCGATCACGCCGGAGCGCTGGTTTTCTGTGGCGTATACCGTGTCCTCTAAGCTTTCTGACGCGCTTTCATAAGCGGAGCCAAGTATGCCGATCTCGCCGATCATTTCCTTATAATATTCACTGTACGTATACTGGGTCGGATACCGCGGGTTGATGCACAAAGACTGCTCATCCCACAAAGTCGCCAGCTTTTGCGCCAGGTCATACGCGATCTCTTTTTCACTGTTGATATACGGCAGATTCGTAACCTGTCTTTTCAGGTTGTAATTGATCTCGGTTTCCGAGGTCGTATACTGCTTGGATAAATCATAGGAATAGTTTTCATTTAACACATAATAATCAAATCCATTGATCGTCGTCAGTATGTATTTTTCATTGCCCGGCTTATTCCATGGCGTATACGGCACATTTAAGGCCGTTGGCTCGCTTAGCCTTCCGGTCTGTTCGTTAAAGGATTTAAATGTGCTTACTTTCGTGTTGTTATCATCGTATATCTGATAGGTCTTGCCATTTAACGTGCCGGTCGCCGGAAACCTCACGGAATCGTTTACGTCCTCCACGTTGTAAATATAATAATCACGGAATTTTTTCGTCTCCGCATCATAGGCGGAAACCTTTTGGAACCTTTCGCATCCAGTCCTTGTAAACAGCTCCTGAGGCGGCTTTTTCCCGTCCGCGCCCACACAGCAGTTTTCTTCATCCAATACATAGACATTCTGGAAAGAAGAATAAGTGCCGTCGTCATTTTGGACGATCAGCTCATCCATTTTCTTCGTAGGCGACAACAGTTCGTTGATCTGGGACATGATCCCATGCACCAGGTTATCAAATTCCGCTTCTGTATTTTGCATGACCGAAAGCCCGGTGGTCTTATCGTATTCGTCCGCTTCTACATTGTTAATGTCATTAAAGTTGGATATTTTCGTCCCGCGTGACTGTACGAGCGCTTTTAATTCCCCGATATCGGTGTCAAATTCTGTGCAGATCTCCTGTGAGAAATCCAACACCTGCTCATAGTAGCCGCCCTGTTCATTTGACAAATGCGGCCAGTACGGAGTGATGTATCCGGTGGCGCGGTCTATCTGTTTTCCAATCTCATAGCAAAACATGCCGTCTACCATGAATTTCCCTTCAAAGCTTAAGGTCACCGTGCCGTCCGCCTGTTCGGAATACATGATATTTCCATATTTGCTCAATTCATCGATCGCGTTGTCCCTGGCGTCTCGCTCATTCATCGCGATCTCGCGCCCGCCAACTTCAATGCCCTGTATTTCTTTGTTCATTTCATAGATGGTTTTCGCGCATTTATTAATCGCGTCAATATCTTCTGAAATTTTATTATTCGTATTGATCTGGTAATTGGCAAGCCCCCTCATGACCGTCTGCGCGCGGCTTACGAATAAGCTTGCTTTTTGAATGACCAGGTTTTGATTGACCGTGTCGGAAGGGTCTTTCGCAAGCTCCTGGAACGACTGCCATAAGCTTGCCGGCCCGGTCAATATGTCCTGGAAAGCCGTGCCTTCCAATTCCTGAAAATAATTCTGCACTTCATCGACCGCTTCAAACATCGCGGTATAATAAGAGCTTCTCCCATTTTCCGTGCGGAACGCCTTATCTAAAAAAATGTCCCTTGCATGGACGATCTCTCCGATGGAAGTGCCAAGGCCGGTTAATTTTTTGTCAAAATTTTTGGTGTACCCTACGTTATTATAGGCGGTATCACGAAAAATAACCTGTTGACGCACATACCCTACGGTATTTACGTTGGCCAGGTTATTCGCTACATTGTTGATCGCATCCTGGGAAGCTTTTAACCCAGTATGCCCTATCATTAAGGAACCCATCCCATTAGCCATAACTGCCCACCCTCCTGTGTGTTATTGTTTTGCGTCAAATCCGCTGCTGCCTAAAATATCCCCCGTATTATAAGCGTTTTTATTATAATTCGCCGTCTCGGGTGCGGTGCGCATACTTCGGAACAGGGTCAAGTCAAACTCGACCATGTCGAGAGCCTGATTCAGCAGTATCTGGTTTTGCCCGTTGATCTTACGGACTTCTTCTAATGCCGTTTCCAACTGATTTTTTACATTTTTTAATTGCTGCTGTTCCTTGGGCTGGCTGTCTAGCATTTCTATGATCGCACTGATCGTAAAACCTTCTTCTGGCTTATTTAAAACAACCGCCATATCATGCATGACTTTTTTACGGCGGTTGTCCAGATTCTGGATTTTATTTGTAATATCCTGCTCTATATCTACGATTTTTTCCAACGCCGGAACATCGGCTTTCACTATGACCTGTTTTTTCTCCTTCGAAAGCTCCGCTAATTTTTCGTAATGTTCCTTTTCACTCTCTAGCACCTGTATCAGGTCATCCATTAAACTTGCCACGGCTTATCCTCGCATTCTGTAATCACAGCCACCTATCCTGCCTGGAAGCCAGCCAGCGATCGCTGGCTGTCAGCCCTGCGCGGCATAATAGCTTGCTAACAATTTTTTTGCAAAATCTCCAGTATCAACGTCATATTTCCCAGATTTTATGCTTGACTTCAACTCTGCTACTCTATCTTCCCTGATATCCGGAGCTGCTGCGACTGCCTGTTTTGCGATCTGATAATCTTTGCCAGATCTTGAAATCTCAACCTGGTCACGCGCCACTGCCGTCTCTTTTATCCCCTTTGCTTTCGAAGGCTTGGTCGCATTGTATAATGTCCCGATCTGATTGTAAGCATCTATACGCATAGTAGGCATCTCCTTTCATCGTTTCATCCTTGAACAATTTTAAGACCTGTTTTGATGTCTTATACATCTTTTATCGGACGTTTTAAAAAATTCGTTAGGCGTTTTTCTAATTTTGTGCAAAAATGACGGATTTATTACAGGAGGGCGCGCATCAGCCATATATTTTTTCAATTGTATCTAATACCTGCTTTACGCAGTTTTCCCATGTATAATTTTTTACGGTTTTTTCGTATCCTTTTTGTATCATCTGTTTTGCGCGGTCAGGATCGCCCAGCAATTCGCGCGCATAATGCGGCAGCTCTTCCAACCGCTCCAGGTCGTATACCGCGATCTCTTCCCCGGCTATAAAATTTTCTTCGATCCAGCTGCTTTTATCCGTCAGCGCAAGGGAATGCTGGAGCATACTGTTAAAAAGCCGCTCGTGCGTGCCCGCTTTAAACCACGGCATGACATTTAAACTGATCTTTGCGTCCGCCAGATACGAAAGCGTGTCCGCGAAAGGAATCCGATCGTCGATCCTGTGGACGTTTGGAAATTCTGACGCGGGATGGTTTTCCCACCCCCTGCCAAGCAGCCACACTTCAAGCTTTGCCTGGGCAAGCGTCTGGATGACCCTCCCTCTGTAATACATACGCGCCATCCAGTCTAGCGGCTCGCTGCACCTAAATATCGTTTTTAGCTGCGCGTCCGTCACTTCCATTTCAAATTTGCGTATCGTCTCTAACGCCGCCTGCTCGGTCGAAAGCGCGCTGTCTTTACACATCAGCGCCGCCATTTCATAATAAAACTGGTTCATCGGCTCGCCTTTTGGAAACCACTGGTCTATTTTTTTCATCTGGTCTTCGGGCTTATAATATGTGCCAGTAAACAAAATATCATATTTTCGCTCGGAAAACGGCTTTACTTCCTGATGCGGCATGTAAGTTCCGGCATGGGGCATAAATCCCACATGCTCTACCTCCTGCCCGAAATATTTTTTTACGTATTCCACATGGTTTTTGTCACAGCAAAGCTGGATATACTTGCGCGGATGGCGCTGCATCGTCGGATGGAACCGAAGCGGCGGATCCACTTCTATATTAACGGCTACCGCGCCCTGCTCGTCCCAAAGCTCTATAAAAAGCTCCTCTTTCATGCCAAAGCCGTCGTAGCCTATGACCGCGTCCACCGGGCTTTGGATGTACTGGACAAAATTCGCGTAGGAATGCGGATCGCTTTCTGGCGGGTTTCTAAGGTCTAAGATGAAGGTTTCGTGGCCTTTTTGGTTTAATTGCGCGTTTAGCTGGTCCGCGTAATAGTTAAAGGATTCGATTGCTGAATAAAATAATAAGATTCTCACTGGTCTACCTCCGAAAAACGGGATTTTGTTTGGTTTAGTATAGCATGGCCGGCGCGGAAAGTCTATGGCTGGCATATGGATCAGCATAGACCCCGCCTTAATTTTTTATAGTACACATTGTCATTGTTGATTCAACAATATTTTTTATATTTTTTTTAAAAAACAGTTGACATTTCGGCTTTTCACTGTTATTATAACACCATAAACTTTTATTTCAACAATATTTACTTTAAAAAACGGTTGAAATGAGGCCAACGGTTGCATAAACTGTACAAAATGTTAAAATGAAAGGAGACGATTGTTATGAAGTAAATATGAAAAAGGCATAGCGATCTTGCCGTGCCGCGCCCGGACGCTGGCTTTTTTTGCCAGATGAGATACAGACCCCCTAACTGTAAATACCATTCTGGCAGTCAGGCCGCTTATGGGCAAATGTAAGAAAGGAGTTTCGTAATGGATTCAATGGAGCAGCGCAGAGAGCAGATCGTTGATCTGGTAAATCAAAATGGGAATATCAGTTTTGCACAGTTAAAGGAAAAAGTCCCTCAAATATCCGAGATGACTCTGCGCACGGATTTAAAAGCTCTGGATGAAGCGAAACGGATCGTCCGTGTCCACGGAGGCGCAAAGTCTGTAGACGTCGTAATCGGAACAGATGACATGTTAAGCCGCCGGCTTGTACGCAATATTGAAGCAAAGCAGCTGATCACGCAAAAGGCGTTAGAATTAATACGTAAGGATACAACGATTTACTTAGATTCCGGCAGCACCACGACAATGCTGGCTTCGAATATGCCTGATCAGCCCAACCTGATCTATACAAATTCCCTGACCTGTGCGGCGGAATTAAGCAAACTGACGAAGCCGTCCGTACATATTCTTGGAGGAACACTCAACCAATACAGCATGAGCATATGCGGTATCCATTCCATTCAGAATGTAGCGGGAATTAATTTCGACCAGGCGTTTATGGGAGTCACAAGCTATTGCGAGCCTGCCGGATTCTTATGCGGCGTAGATGACGAAACTGTTTTAAAGCAAGCGGTCATGAAGCAGGCGGAACAAAAGATCATGCTGATGGATTCTTCGAAAGTCGGCGTGAAAAACACATACACCATCTGCAAGTTACGCGATGTAGACTTTGTAATCTCTGATGGCGCGCTTCCAAAAAAATTTTTAGAGGAATGCGAAAAATACGGAATAGAGGTCCTTTAACGATGAAAATGTAAAGGAGATAATTTATGAAAAATGGTGTTCAACGTTTTGGCAAATTTCTATCTGCCATGATCATGCCAAATATTGGCGCATTGATAGCGTTTGGCTTCCTCGCCGCTTTCTTTAATCCAAGCGGCTGGCTGCCTCATAAAGGCTTTGCCACAATTTTCTCAGCAATTTTAGTATACCTGATCCCGATTTTGATCGCTTCCACAGGCGGCAAGCTTGTAGGCGGGGAACGCGGCAGCATCGTAGCCGCGATCGCGGTAGTGGGCGCCATTATGAGCGACCCTGGCACAACGATGTTAATGGCCGCTATGATCTTAGGGCCGTTGTCCGGTTTTTGCATCAAGCAATTTGACAAAGCAATCGAAGGCCGTATGCCAGCCGGGTTTGAAATGCTGATCAACAACTTTTCCGCCGGCATTATCGGAATGTTTTTGGCGATGTTTGGCTACATAGCGGTCGGCCCGTTTATGAACCTGATCTTATCTATACTGACGGCTGGCGTAAACGTGCTTGTCGCAAATAAAATCCTGCCGCTTATCGCAGTATTTATTGAACCGGCAAAGGTTTTATTCTTAAACAACGCGATCAACCAGGGTATTTTTACGCCGATCGCAACCGCGCAGGCGGCGGAAACCGGAAAATCCATTATGTATATGCTGGAAGCAAATCCGGGGCCTGGCCTTGGCGTGCTGCTCGCTTACATGTTTTTCTGCAAAGACGAAAAGACAAAACAGTCCGCACCGGGCGCGGTCATCATCCATTTACTCGGCGGTATCCATGAAATATATTTCCCGTATATTTTAATGAACCCGCTTGTGATCGTAGCTCCGATCGTCGGCAATATGGTAGCGATCTTCTGGTTTAACTTAACTGGCGCAGGACTGGTAGGGCCGGCTTCCCCGGGTTCCATTATCGCGTTTTTGATGATGGCTTCCAAAGACAGCATTTTCTCGATTATAGTGGGCGTAATTCTTGCGACAGCGGTTTCCTTTGCGATCGCATCCGTGATCATCCGCATGTCTAAGGGCAAGAGCTTAGAAGAAGCGCAAGAAGATATGGCAAACCGCAAAGCCGAAGCAAAGGGCATCCAGACTGCACAAAGCGCGGCGGATGTAAAGACCGAAGGCGTAAAGAAAATCGTATTTGCCTGTGACGCGGGAATGGGATCTTCCGCAATGGGCGCAACGAAATTTAGAAACCGCGTGAAAGCCAAGAGGCCGGATCTGACCGTTATCAACACTTCCGTAGATAACATCCCGTCCGACTGCGACATTGCCGTTGTCCAGGTAACCCTTGTAGCGCGTGCGGAAAAATCCGCTCCGCAGGCACAGATCATTACGATCAATAATTTCCTTGCGGACCCGGCTTTGGATACATTATACGCACAGCTGACCACACAGGCGGATTCGTCAGACAATAATACAAGCTCCACAAGCGCGCCTGCGGCTGCTCAAAAACCGGCAGAGGCTTCTGGCGCTTCAAATAAAAATATACTTGTAAAAGACGGCATTAAGTTAAATTTAAGCCCTGTTTCAAAAGAAGATGCGATCCAAAGGGCCGGAGAGCTTTTAGCAAAACTGGGATATGTGGATATTTCTTACGCGGACGCTATGCAGGAGCGTGAAAAACTGGTTACAACTTATATGGGCATGGGCGTTGCGATCCCGCACGGCACTTCTCAGGCAAAGGGCACGGTAAAACGGACTGGCATTGTACTGATGCAGTATCCGGAAGGCGTAGACTTTGGCGATGAAAAAGCGCAGCTTGTATTTGGCATCGCAGGCGTTGGCGACGAACACTTAGACCTGCTTGGCAAAATCTGCACGGTGCTTGAGGATGAAGATACGTTAGAGAAATTAAAGACTACGAATGATATCGACTGGATTATGAAACAGTTGAATTAACGCAGCCGGAATTTGAAATAATATTTGTATGAATCGAATGGATTTTGATAAATCGTATTATGCAAACGGATTTTCCAGATAGTTATAGTTATACTATGCAAATGGATTTTCTTAAAAATTAATATAAAATATAGGAGGGTATGACAATGAAAGTAAAAGGTGTAAGGCTTCATGGCGCGCATGATATCAGGCTGGAAGAGTTTGAGCTTCCTGAGATCAAAGACGATGAGATTTTAGTTCGGGTTGTGAGCGACAGTATCTGCATGTCCACATGGAAAATGGTGCAGGCTGGCAAAGACCACAAGCGTGTGCCGGAAAACGTAGCGGAGCATCCGGTTATTATCGGACATGAATTTACCGGGGATATTGTAAAGGTAGGCTCCAAATGGAAAGACCAGTTCCATGAAGGCAAAAAATTCGCGCAGCAGCCTGCGATCCCAGGACAGATGGAGTCGCCTGGATATTCCTATGAATTTTTCGGCGGCGCGGCTACTTACTGCATTTTCCCAAATGACATTATCGAAAAAGGATGCATCTGGGAGTACGACGGGGACAGCTATTTTGAAGCGTCTCTTGGCGAGCCTATGAGCTGCTGCATCGGCGGATACCACAGCAATTACCATACGGAGCACCTTTCTTATGAACACAAAATGGGCACTTTAGCCGGAGGGGACATTTTAATCCTGGGCGGCTGCGGGCCTATGGGTCTTGGCGCGGTAAGCTACGGCCTTGCTTTTGAAAACAAGCCGAAACGCATCGTTGTTACGGATATCAACGACGCAAAAATTGCCCGCGCAAAGGAAGTGATCTCAGAGGAAGAAGCGAAACAAAAAGGCGTAGAACTGCATTATGTAAATACCGCAAATATGGCAGACCCGGTTGCGGAGCTGCGCGCGATCACAGAGGGCGTTGGCTACAGTGATGTATTTGTCTATGCTCCGGTACAGTCCATTGCGGAAATGGGCAATAAGCTCCTTGCAGTAGACGGATGCCTGAATTTCTTCGCAGGCCCGACAGACACGCAGTTTTCCGCAAATATGAACCTGTACGACTGCCATTATGCAAGGACAAAGATCATGGGCTCTACCGGCGGCAACACAGACGATATGAAGGAAGCCATCGCAAAATCCGCAGCAGGGGAGATCAATTCAGCCGTTATGGTTACGCATGTAGGCGGCATTGATTCTATCGTGGATACGACAAACAATCTGCCGAACATTCCAGGCGGGAAAAAGCTGGCTTATATCCAGTTCGATATGCCGATGACCGCGATCGAAGACTTTGGCAAGCTGGGAGAAAAAGATCCGTTCTTTAAAGATCTGGATGAATGCTGCAAGAGACATAAAGGGCTTTGGTCAAAGGAAGCGGAAGATATGCTGTTTGAACATTATGGGAGGAAAGACGCATGATTTATACTGTAACGTTTAACCCGTCTTTAGATTATATTGTTTCGATGGAAAAAGAGTTCCAAATGGGCATGACAAACCGGACATCTGCGGAGCAGATGTTTCCGGGCGGAAAGGGCATCAATGTTTCCATCGTTTTAAAAAACCTGGGCATTGAAAATACCGCGCTGGGCTTTACCGCAGGCTTTACCGGACGGCAGATTGAAAATGAGATCCGCAAGATGGGGCTGCTTACAAATTTCATTAACATCAACAATGGCTTTTCCCGTATCAACGTGAAGTTAAAGGATTACGACGGTACGGAGATCAACGGCATGGGGCCGGATATTGATTCCGGTTCCGTAGACCAGCTATACAAACAGCTCGACCGCTTAAAAGAAGGCGACGTGATCGTACTGGCAGGCAGCATTCCAAAATGTCTCCCGGATTCCATTTACCGCGATATCTTAGAACGGCTGCTGGGCAAGGGCATCCTGTTTGTTGTAGACGCTGTTGGAGATCTGCTTTTGAACGTCCTGCAATACCAGCCGTTTTTCATTAAGCCAAACAACCATGAGCTTGGGGATATCTTCAACGTTACTTTAAACACAAGGGAAGAGGTTGTGCCTTACGCTAAGAAATTACAGGAACGCGGCGCAAGAAACGTGCTTGTTTCCATGGCTGGAAAGGGCGCCGTGCTTGTGGATGAAGAAGGCAATGTACATACCTCGGAGGCTCCTAAGGGCAAGCTGATCAATGCGGTTGGCGCCGGAGATTCGATGGTAGCAGGATTTTTAGCGGGCTGGACGATGAAAAAGGATTATGAGCACGCTTTCCGCATGGGGATTTCGGCGGGCAGCGCGAGCGCTTTTTCGGAGTTATTAGCGACGAAGGAAGAGATTGAGAATGTGTTTTCGCAGTTATGATTTTGTGAAAAAGCTCTAAATTATCTGAATGTTAGGGGTTTATACTGGATGGAAAAAAGGGGGTGCGCTGTTTATGGCGCATCCCCTATTGATTATTCTTAAAATATAAGGTAAAATTTCTATATACAACAAATTTTTCCATATCACAAACCCAACAGGAGGAATAAATATGAAACACACCAAAAAACTGTTATTAGCTTTGCTTGCAATTCTGCTAACTTTCACATCCGTCCCAACGCAGGCGAACGCCGCCGCAAAAATCTATCCTTCCAGCAAAATGCTCAATGTCGGCGAAACCGTAACCTTAAGCGTCACCGGCGCAAAAGGAAAGATTAAATGGAGCTCAAGCAATAAAAACGTAGCTTCTGTCACCCAGAAAGGAATCGTCTCCGCTAAAAAAGCAGGAACCGCGACTATAAAGGCGAAAGCCGCAAAAAAAACACTCAAATGCAAAATTACCGTAGAGGAACGGTTCAGCGCAAATAAAGCGACGAAAAATATTTCCTGCACTTTACAGGACACCGGAAAAGGCGTTGTCGCGATCTTAAAAAACAACAATAAAATAACCGTCAGCCTTAGCGCGAAACTTGTCTATTATTCCAACGGAAAAATGATCCATACATCCAATGACGTAAATTACGCCTTTGAGAGCGGGAAAGAATGCTCCATGTTCTTCCAACCTCCATATGACAAAGATTACCAGACTGTAGAATACGATGATTTTAAAATAACAATGTCTGTGCAAAAAGCAATCTCAAACCTCATATGCGGGTCAAATAAAATAGGCGTAACGTCAGACATGGGCGCCGATAAAGTAACTGCGGAAGTAAAAAACAATTCCGGAAAAGATTTTGAATTTATTAAAGTCGCGGTCATTTTTTATGATTCTTCCAAAAAACCGATTGGATACAAAGAGCAGTATGCAAACTGCAAGACAAATGGAAGCTCCGATTTTATTTCTTTCAACTTTCCTTATGATGAAGAACATAAAACCATTGCTCCTGACAGTTATAAAACCTATGTAAATTTTGCTTACGGTTATAAACATTAAGGGGACTGTATTTTTTTCAATACCTCTAAAGTATGCTAAATGGCATGTAACATCTGCTGCTTTAGAGGTATTGACCAAATTTAAAATAGTATATAGTGAATACAGACTAAAAAGACAGATTTAGAATTTCATCAATAGAGATTATGTCTTCACTACGAAATTTACTTTCCAGTTCTTTTTTAATATTAACAAAATCATACGCCGCTGACACGATCACCTTTATCCCATCTTCGGGTTTAACATTAGCAACCTGTAAAATCGGAACCCCTTCAAATTCTTTTTCTTTTTCACTTTTTTCAAGAAAACATAAAACCGAAGTATAATCCCTTATTTTTTTATATAATTCCTTGCCTATCATTCCAGCTCCATAAATGATAGTCTTGTCCGATGCCATTGCGCCTTTAAAATCATGCGTTAATAAAGTCGTTAATGTTTTATACCTGCGCTCAGTCAATGTAGCGTAATCTTTCTGGAAATCCGCGCTTAAATTTTTCATTATATTGGCTCCAGAGTAATTTTCTCCACAAAACGATAAAAACTCATCCGCATGGTCAAAATACGTGCGCAAAGAAATCTGTGATTCTAAACGCCATGCCCTAGGCATGTTAAAATAGCGAAACGGAAAATCGCCACTGTCAACTACATCGTTGTTACATAGAAATACAATTTCACTGTAGGGATTATTCTTTTTGATAACACGCCTGATATAATCCGCATTTTGAATAATATATTCACAATCTTCTTCTGTGCGTATAGAACGCAGATAGCATACCTTTGATTTCGTCTTTTCAAGAAACCGTTTTATGCGCCTGTCATATTTTTCTTTTACTTTTTCATATTCATATTCAATATTTACACCCTCATGCAAAAAACGGATATCAGATTGTATATCACAAAAATGCTCCGCATATTCATCATAATGTTTTAAGTTTTTACGCAGTAAAAAATCCTTAAAGTCTGTTTCCATGTAATGAATCACCCACTTAAAGTCTGCTGTGATCAGCCAGTCAAACGGCGCTGAAAATGCCCGCATTCCATATTTCGCCATGGAAGCCGCTATCGGGCAATGGCTTCCTAATGATATAAAATAATCAAACATATTCTTTCCCCTTATAAAAAATTGTCTCTATTCTGATCAATATAAAGCGCTATACGGCAAAAAATAAATTTTACTGCGCATCCACGCTGGCAAAACGTTCAATCAAACGGCAAAAATCCTCAATATCACGAAATTCTTTCCCATGCTCCAGCGTATATTCCGCGATTTCCAACGCCCTTTTTTGCACAAGCCCCAGATCATCCGGGTTTTTGATACGCGCGATCTCGCAGGGATTCGTCCAGTCAAAAGGAGTCCTGCACGCCGCCGCGATCGCCGCCAAACGGACGCTGTCATAAAAGAAGGACATATAATAAACGTCCGGATCAATCCGCCAAAGCGCGGGACGCTGCGGGCGGTATTTTACAATCAGCCGTTTCAACATTTCCAGACAGCCGGAAAACAAGCCGCGGATCATGGCAAGGTCGTACTTTTGCATTTGAACGCGGCCGGCATACGAAACCTCAGGCATCCCAAGCCAGGAAACATAATTTAACACAAAGCTTGCGGCTATCCGTCCCAAATCCCCAAAAAACGCGGAATAACCGCCATATTCGCAGTCAATCAAACGCACTTCGCCAGGCGCTATCATAATATTTCCAGTATGTAAATCGGTGTGGCAAACGCACTGTTTCTCATAATAAAAACGCTCCCCCATTTCATAAACCAAAGCTTTCAGCTTCTGGTTTGCAGCTATGCGCCGATGGGTTTCAAGGGCCGCTTTTTCAAATATCCGAGTGCGGTCAAACAACGCGCAGCCCTCCTGGAAAATAATATCCAAGAGCAGCTTTTTGGCTTCCTGCGCGTCAAAAAAGGATTCCCATCGCCTTTTTTCCTGGTGATCTAAATATAAATCCGAGGTAAAAAACAGCATTTCCGCCAAAAAAGCGCCGATACGGACACCGAAATCCGGGAACTGCCGCCCTTCTGCCAGTTGGAACCGCATGTTTTTCAGATGGCTTAGATCCTCCATACAGATAACGCCCTGATTCTCATCCTGAAAGTAAACCTTTGGCGTTATTCCACTGTATATCACATCCATCAATACCATTGTCCGCACTTCTTTCACAAGCCGGCCTTTGCCCGTTGAACGCATTACGCCTTCATGCTTTAGCAGCGCCAGCACATACGGCATAACCTGCTTGAATATCATAGATTTTCCAGTCCGTATGTCTTTCACTTGATAGATCAGGTTGACCAACCCTTCTGTATCGTCCCTTTCCGCAGCGATATTGCGAATATGCAGCCTCGCATCCTTCGCAAACAATCCGTGACGCTTCACATAGCGTTCGACTTCCGGTATCGTAAATTCCCTAGCTTTATCCATAAACCCCTCCCCGCCCAGCGATCCCCCTTACGCTGGATCAAACAAATTGATTCTCAATACAACCCCTTCTTATATTAGAATTAGTATAGTATGATTTTGGCGAAAATGCAACGGATACGTGGGATTATCTTAATCTAAAGCTGCTGCATCTGCCTACCCAAAGAAAGCAGTAGTTTTATAAGGCAATTGGATTAGACGGATTTAATCATATATCTATTTCTTTCCTATCCTTTCCCCTAACCCCTCTCCTTTGAAGCACGATATAACGGCAGAGTCGCAGGAATGGAATTGCGGCAGTCTTGATAATGCCGTTGCTACCCATTCATCGTCAACGATAACTTCCTTATTATTGATATATCCACTAAACTGATATGCTGGCTGATAAAATCCTTTTGTATCATAGAGATAGATAAGTTCATATCTGTTGACATATCTTTGGATAAATTTTTGACTGGAACAACATCCCACCGTAAAGCATCTCTATTCTGAATAGAAAATTCTGCATTTTCGGGGAGCAGGTCAAGCTCTTTCATCCAGTTTTCACAACGGCTTCTTAATTTCTTAGCGGTTTCTTCCGTCAGTTGAACCGCATTTTCTGTAAAAGTGGTGTAATTCCATTCTCCTGTACGAAAGAAAAAGATTATCTGAAATGCCGTTCCGTTTGTGTTAGTCCCAGTATATCCCCAATTTTCGTCTTCTCGACGAGTGAAATTAGAAAAGGTTAGATTATTACGGCAGTATTCCCCTGTTCAGATAGCTTACATTCTTTCACAATTTGTATTTTACCCATATCCTGCTTAACTGCGGGTAGAATACTCATGTTTCCATAAGGCTGACGCTCATAAACATAAAACACAATCCCCAGCGTCAGACTAATGACACAAGGTATTAATAGAACTTTAGCAATCGGTGCAAATCGATCGGTTTTTCATAGATTGGAGTGAGAATCGCCATAATGCAGAAATAGCCAAAAAGACTGCCAATTAGATTATTGGAATAATAACTATATCTTTACGAAGATGGAAGAGCTTATGACCCTAATTATATCTCACGGCTATTCTGCAAAGCCACAAAAGCTTACGGACGTCCGGAAATTACATTACATAAGCTCCGCCATACCTGCGCATCCCTGCTGATCAACAAAGGATGGGATGTAAAAAAGCTGCAATACTGGCTTGGCCATTCGGATACCAGCGCCACGTTAAATATATACAGCCACTTCAATAAAGAACGGTTAAATGAAATGCCGGATGACCTGGAACAGCTTTCAGAATCGTGCAATGGGCTGTTTCAATAAAGTTTTGTAGAACTTTTTGTAGAACTAGCTATTATTTAGGCGTTATCGGGGTATTTGTGAAAACTATATTATAACAAAAAGAACCGGAAACCCTTTATCCAAGCGGTTTCCGGTGCCCCTGCCAAGAGTCGATGCGACAGGATTTGAACCTGCGGCCTCTGCGTCCCGAATTCACTTTTGGACAATGCAGCCAAATGCGCCCGGATGCATCTTAAAGCAGCTAAAGCCTTGATTTATAAGGGGTTCCAGCTAACGAAGTGATTCATCCTTAATCCTGCGCATATCTTTATCCGGCTTATTTTTTGTAACATTTTTTGTAACGGTTTTTTATTCGGGTATGCTCCCGTTACTCCTTACATACAATGGAAGCTTTATGGCATAGACGCCACCTACCGTCAAACGGCGCTTGCCAGCTCTAAAAATCCGTGGTAGGATAAATATATAAGCACACTTGGAGGATAAGATGCCAAATAAGAAAACCTACGAGGAATTGGAAGCGTATATCCGGGAATTGGAAAAACAGATCAGCCACAAACAAAACCGCGAATACAAATCACGCCTGTTTAGCTTCATCTTTGGACGAGAGGAAAACAAAAAATGGACGCTGTCGCTTTACAACGCCATCCATGGCACATCCTATGGCGACCTTTCCTGCATTACGATCAATACGATAGAGGATGTGGTCTACATGGGCATGAAAAACGACCTTTCCATTCTCGCGTCAGATGCTATAAGCCTTTACACATCCATGGAACTTTACGAGCAACAGAGTTCTTTTAACCCAAACATACCCGTCCGTGGGTTTATGTATGCCGGGAAGCTTTATGATAAATTCATCCATTCGGCCAGGCTGAACCAATATGGCAGAACGCTGCTTCCGCTGCCGCTGCCAAAGCTTATCGTCTTTTATAACGGAGAAGAGGAAAAGGAAGACGAAACCGTCCTGCGCCTTTCCGACGCGTTCAAAAAAGAAATCCGTAATAACATCATGCGCAGGCATAATCAAAATAAAAAAGCCCCAGATGAAGCGGCAATATCAGCCGAGGTGGAACGCACGTTCCAGGAAGCCAGCCCGGATATCGAAGTAAAAGTCCGCATGGTCAACATCAACTATGGCCACAGCAAAGAAATTCTGAAAGCCTGCAAACCGTTGGGGGAATATTCCTGGTTTGTGGCGCAGGTAAGGAAAAACCTTGCAGGATGCGAAAAGGTCGGCGTCAACCACGCGCTGGACGGAGCCATCGACTAGGCAATCAATGAAATGCCGGACAGCTTTGAACTTAAAAAATTCATAACAGCGAACAGAGCGGAGGTGAAGGATATGTGCCTAACGGAATATAACGAAGCCGAAACTATGGCTATGTTGCAAAAAGAAAGCCGGGAAGAAGGCTGGCGAAAGGGCTGGCAAAAAGGCATTGGAACAGGGCAAATATATGGCATTATAAAAAGCGGGCGCCGTCATTCGTTTAGCGACGATGTAATCCTTATGGACATTATGGAGGAAACCGGCTATAGCTATACGCAGGCGAAAGAAGCCTTAATGGACTTTGACAACGCTTTCACGCCAGAAACGGTATGATCCAAATATCGCTGGAATAAACTGCATTCTATTAATAACAAACTAAAAAACAATAGATATCCAAATTCATGCTATAAATGTCGAAAACGGGGATGTATCCTTATTCAGCGCTGGCGATAGGATACGTTTCCCTATGGCAGGAATCCTCAAAACATGATACCATGAAATATGCTAAATTTTTTCTTAATCCTATTTATTTTCACATTTTATTCCAGTAAATAACAATATTCGTTGTCTTGATCACTGGTTTGCCAATCTCTTTGCCATTTGCTATCCGTTTCTCCCACTTTGTCTAATAAAAGCGCCAAACTCCATGCCTTTCTAAATATTATCAAATTTACCTTTTACCAATCAATATCTTGTCAAGACATATCACAATCCTGCTTTATAAAAACGCTCTGTATATAGACAGGCTTCTGCCTATGGCAATTTGTAAATTCTGCTATGATATCATGATGGAATCCATAAGCATAAGGAACGCTTTCTTTTGCCCCGGTGAAAGAAGCTCCCATTTTTCAAGAAGCCGCCTCTGATCGAGTGTCACTTCACGCTGGCATCCATTTTCCACTAAAAACTGCGCCATCGTCATATCAAACGCCCCGCATATTTTTTCAAGCGACTGTAAGGATGGCAGCATATTCTTCCTGTACCACGATAAAATGGTGGACTGGGGAAGCCCTGATTTCTGCGCAAGCTGATATTCCGTCCAGTTACGCTTTTTCCGCTGTTCAGTTATACGACCGAGAACATCAACCATATTCGAATACCCTCCGACGCTTCCATTTATCGTTATTATAATTTGAAAAAGGCTTGAAATATAGTAATTTATTGCGTATAAATATTACGACTATATTGACCAATGAGGACTTATATAAGGATTCTCATATTATGAAGGAGGACAAAAGTGAGAAAAAAAGAAGAACCACTAAGAAATTGGCGGCTATATTCACTGCCGCATTAATAGGTTGTAGCGCACCTACAGACACAATGGCTATCCACGCATATTGCGTAAATAGCCTCCAAAGCAGAAATCCGGCTATAAGAGGATACGGTAATAAATCATTGAACGGCGCTGAAGATAGCAATCTGGAATGTGGGCACAGGGATTCTGTCCCAGAAGGGTATACGCCTATCTATACAGATAAATCAAAATTTATTATATGCGACAAGCAAGAAAGGGAAAATAAATGAAAACAAGCAAAAAACATATATGGAAACACATTTTATCAACCGCACTGACTCTTTTGATAATCATATCCTCAATAGCTACTATATCAAAGCCATCAGAAGCTTATGCTGCAAAAAGATATAACCCTAGCGGTGAATGGCTCGGAAAAAACGAAGCCCTCGGAGGTTCATTGGAAATTTCTATGTATTCAGATGTAGAGGACGATGACACTGTCGTTGGCAATTGGCGTTTATCCAATTACTTTGGTTATTCAGAAGGCGTTATTAAAAAAACATCCAATAAGAACAAATACAAACTTGTGAGCGTCTCTCTCAAAAGCGGCAGATCTTCCGGCCCGACATATTTTACAATGACAATGAAAAGCAGTAAAAATTAAAATTGACACCCACAAAGTATAGTTTTAAAACAGAATGGCGCGAAGCTGGATTTTCCGGAACGTTTAAGTTAAGGCAGCGTTTTCGGTCGTAACGTTTAACCTGAAACTGGAATTTCAAAAAATAAACTGCCAGATAAGTTCCTATACGTCCTATTTGGCTGCATATGAGGAGGATACAGATGGAAAAACGAAGATTTTTTATAACAACAATATTAGCAATCGTTATCGCAGTTGGGTTTATTGTAAGCGGCAATAAAGAATACGCGCAAGCTGCAATGGCGAAATCTGGAACATACCAAGGAAAGAGCGTGACTTTACAGGTAATGGAAATGTCCAAATCCAGCAAAAGAAGCGATTTTAGCCCAATATCATTTTTCAACGGCAAAGAATATAAAAAACCCGCTTACCGATATATCAAAATCGCAAACAGCTATGGCACATTTATGGGGTTTGAAAATGAGCCATGTTGTAAAAAAAGCAAGAAATCAATGATTGCATGGAGCGGCGGCTCTGGCGTTGGGGGAGGGCAAACCTGCTGGGCGGTCATCTCAAGAAAATCTGCCAATAAAATAACGTTAAAAGTATACTGGCAGAATAATATGAGCGCTTTAACGAGCGGAGCCAAACCAGAATGCATTTTAAAAGAGACTTTAAAACGGACAGGACGATGAGCAACGTCGCCTGACATTCATAAAAGGTGGTGCGAATCACAATGGGATTACTGAAGATAATCAGATGGATTTTAAGCGTCCTGCTTGCGCTGGCTGGATTCTTCCTATTATCAGATGGCTCTGCAATAGCAGGCTTTTTATGGATTTTCGCAGGTGCTTTGCTGTTGCCGCCTGTAACATCCAAAATCCCGCCATTTAAAAGACGGAAAGCAATATTGGCCATATGCTGCGCCGCGCTTATTTTTTCAGGAGCGCTCACAATTCCACAGACAAAGCCATCAGATTCCAGACAAGGAAAACAAAGCCAGGAAAGCTCTAGCATCCGGGACGGGGAAGCTCCCGCAAAAACGGAGCCCCTTAACAAAGAAGACGTTTCCAAATGGATAAAGGCAAAACTCACTGGCAAAGAGCCTGAAACCGTGTCAGAAGAAATAATGGAATGGGGACGGGCAAACGAAAACGAGTTCTTCAAAGTTTGGCGCAAAGCTTCATTAAAACAGATCAAGGGATGGGAGGACAGTGAGGATTACGTCAAAACCGCAGAAGACGTGACAAAGGCGTGCAATATCTATAAAGAAACATGCGGCTCCAATAAAAAAATTGAAGATATGCTGCAAGACGCCAAAACCGTCTCCTCTTTTGCTAAGGACAACAAAAAACTGACAAATAAATATAACATAGATATCCTGTCAGATCGCGAAAAATGCAATTTTAATACGTATTACATAACCCAGCAGCTAAACACAAGCTATTCAGACAACCTTGCCGGAAAACTCCAGGAAGAAATGGACAGCTATGTTCCAAAAGAATATTTGGACTGGATCGCATATGATGTGGATTATGCGTTCGACAATCCAATCTGTGGCAATACATGCCAAATGGTCATACAAACTGATGTGGATGAGCCATTTGAAAGGGCTGACGCTTATTATCTAGCCTATATGGACACAGGCGAAACTATTACGCTTGGCGACAGCCGTGGGTTCAGCCAAAAAGTGCCCGTTTGCCGGATGTTGGGTTATGGCGATGCTGTGAAAAACGATTTTTCAAAGTTTATCAGCAATTTAGACACCTGTTATACGTTATGCCAAGGAATAGAGCAGACGCTTAAAACAGGAAAGTCTGTAAAAAACTTTAAAACCGCCGATCTCGAAAATGCCATACCAGATACCTGGATTGATGCAGATAATGCTGATATTTTTGATGATTTAGATTCTGAAACTGATCTAGGGGATGTAAGCAATACTACATTTTTTATGACAGTGATAAAAGGATACTGGAAGATGGGGATTTTGATGAAATGACCCCCTACACGCTTTGCCTTGCACGGAATGAAATTTATGCAAGGCATGGGCGGCTCTTCGACGATCAAAATATTCAGGAATATTTTGATAGCCTGCCATGGTATGAAGGCACAGTTGCGCCAGAAGATTTTGACGACGAATTACTGAATCAAATCGAAAAAACCAATATAAATAAAATTCTGTTGCTTGAACCAAACACAGAATGATTCGCCATTGGCTAAATCAATGGTAAACAACAGCCATTCAAATTAATATATTGAATGGCTGTTCCTTTACATTTGATATTATAATTTCCTATATCCTGATTTAATTTCATCTAGCGAGACTATTGATTTCATCTAAAACAATCTTCTGAAACCGCAGGCCCCTTTTTTTCGTCT
>CANDMI010000002.1 GCA_947385775.1 uncultured Eubacterium sp.
TACACCCTGAACTACACTCTTTCCCTACACGACGCTCTTCCGATCTGCTTATTTGCCTAAAGACATTGCGGTGATTCCAGGGTCTTTATTCCACAGTTGCGGGTTGACGGAGATTACTATACCAAAAAAAGTAACGGGAATAGGAGACGGCGCCTTTTGCGATACAAAATTGAAAAAAATAAATATTCCAGGAAACGTTACGGAAATTGGAAATCAGGCGTTTTTTCAGTGTAATAAACTGACTAACGTTGTATTAGGCAAAGGCGTGGTCAGCATTGGAGATTTTGCATTTCGAGAATGTAGAAAACTAAAAAGCATTACAATACCAAATACGGTAAATAAAATTGGGGAAAGCGCATTTACAGACTGTAAAAAGCTAAAAAAGATTTTTATACCAAAGGACATGGAAAATTTAAGTGAGTATATTTTTGGCGGCACATCTATGAAAGATGTTTATTATGGAGGCTCTAAAAAAGATTGGAAAAAGCTTGTGGGAAATAACAGGCTGTTGTGGGTCAAAGTTCATTATAACTGTAAGGGAATTAAGAAAAAATAAAATTGTTTTTGAAATAATTTTGTTGGTTTATATGTCAACAACAATAGGGCGGTTACAGCCGCCCTTACTGTGTCATGAATGTTTTATTCCGCATCATTTTTCTTTTCTGAAATTTCGTCGATCAGTCCGTCAGAATGTTTGCGGATTTCTTTATTCAGTTCCCTTACTTCTTCAATAGTTTGACACTTGTCTGTTGCTGTTGTTATCAACCATGTGATAAATTGTAACTGCTTGTTTGTTGCCATTTTTTGCCCCCCTTTCTACATTTAAGGTTATTATCGTTTTAGTTACATAAAATGAACATCTATATCGATTTAGCGCATTTGAAATACAGCCTTTCACAACAAATTTACGTCAACAAAAAATTCAACGACCCCTGCACATTCCCAGTCCCCTTTTCCAACAGGGAGATCAGCGCCCGCATCGTCTCCGCGATTTCCTCTGGCGTAGAAGGCACGAGGGTATTCCCCATTTTTACCGTTATGACGATCAGCACGATTTCCGCTAACTCTTTTGGATAGTCGAAATGGATCTCGCCCGCTTCGATGCCCTGTTTGATGATTTCTGCAAATTCCGGCTTTAATTCGCAGATTAAATAATTCAAATACTTTTGATGGATATAAGCGCTTTCCTGGGCGCTGGTAGAGGTTGGCGCGGGGTCCTGGCGCAGGTATTCGATCGAGGAATTTTTACATGCCTGAAAAATCATCGCCATCCGGGTAAATGGCGGGATGTCGGTCTGCTTGGCAAGGTTTTTTGCCGTATCCAGCGGCTTTTTATATTCCCGTTCCATTAACGCTTCCAAAATCGCGTCCTTTGAATCAAAATAATAGTAGATGCTCCCTTTTCCGATGCCGGCGGTCTGGGCAATTTCACTGACGGTGATGGTCTGTAAGTTCTGGCCTTCCAATAAGGATTGCAGCGCGTCTAAAATCTGATTGTATTTTGTGTTTTCTGCCATATGCTCTTCCGCCTTTTCGTAGTTGCTTCTACATTTCCATTTGAGTTTAAATAATGATTTAAATAATAATTCATTATATCACATATTTTGCCGCAAATGTTCACATAATATGAAAAAATTTTTGGTTATATTTATAAGAATAAGTAGTTGACCAATAGTCGATAAAGTGTTATGGTTATCTTAACAGCAATCGACCGCTGGTCGAAAAAACAAATGGAGGTAAAGGACGATGACGTACGCAGATTTTTTTGCAGAGATCAAAGGAAAATTTATGGAGGCGGATGTCAGTGACATTCAAGACCACTTGGCATACCAGTTTAACATAAAAGGGGATGCGGGCGGTATCTTTTATGTAGAAGTAAAGGACGGCGTTTTGCATGTGGAGCCTTATGAGTATTTTGACCGGGATGCAATGTTTACGGCAAAAGCGGAGACGTTTTTAAAAATCGCGTCCGGAAAATTAGATCCGGTTGCGGCGGTTACGTTACAGAAATTAAAGGTGGAAGGGGATATCGGAAAAGCGTTAAGGTTAAAAGAGCTGATTGACAGCAAAAAGAAATAAGCGTCTTTTATCTGGCGTATTTATGAAATGTACTTATTATAAATTAGATATCTGTTAGACGAAGCATTCATTATTAATACAGAAACGGAGAATTATGAAAAAGCTATGGAAAAAAGCGGCATTTTTAGCCGGGGCAGTAGCGGCTGCGGAAGCGGGAGGCAGCGCGTATTTATTTGAACGTACGGTAAAACGGAGCAAGACGGATGTAAAGCGCACGATGAAGATGGCGGGCACAGACTGGAACCAGTATATGCTCACCCAGCCACATGAGGATCTTTACGAGCGTTCTACAGACGGGCTGACGCTCCATGCGGTTTATTTCCCGCAGGGGGATGAAAAAAAGGTCGCGATCTGCTTCCACGGGTATTCCAGCCAGTGTATGAGCGACTATATCGGGCTGTCGGATTACTTTTTCAGAAATGGGTACAGTATGCTGCTGGTAGACCAGCGCGCCCATGGAAAGAGCGAAGGGGAATACGTAGGCTTTGGGTGCCTAGACCGGATGGACGCCTGCGCGTGGATACACTGGGCGGTGAACCATTGCGGGGAATCGGCGCAGATCGTGCTGCATGGGACTTCCATGGGCGGGGCCACCGTGCTTATGACCAGCAGCTTAAATCTGCCGGCGCAGGTGAAAGGGATCATATCAGACTGCGGGTTTACTTCGCCAAAAGAGGTGTTTACCCATGTGCTGCGTACGATGTACCATCTTCCGGCATACCCGATGATGCAGATTGCCGACCGCATGAGTAAGAAAAAGGCGGGCTACGGGCTGGATGAATGCAACGCCGCCAGAGAGGTGCGGGGGGCGAAAGCGCCGATTTTACTGATCCATGGCGATGCAGATACATTTGTCCCATGCCGTATGTGCGATGAGATTGCGGCAAATTGCGCGCCTGGCACAAAGAAGCTGATTGTAAAGGGCGCGGCCCATGCAGAAAGCTATTATAAAGATATGGAAGCTTATGAGCAGGCATTGGATGAATTTTTAGAAGGAGTGATACAATGATGGAGACGAGAAACGGGTATCCGGTATACCCATTGACAAAGGCGCAAAAGTTCCATTTCTTTTATTTGAATTTCTGCCCGAAAAAGGAAGTGTTAAACATCGGCACCAGCCTGACCATCCAGGTGCAGTTAGACTGGCAGGTGTTAAAGGAGTGCATTTATAAGGCATATGAACGAAGCGAAGGGATGCGGATCCGCTTTACGCAGGATGAAGATGGGGAATGGTACCAGTATATTGCCGAAAAGGAAGAACGTGACATAGAATTTGTGGACTTTTCGGACAAGTCCATGGAAGAAGCGGAAGAGGTTATGAAGGGCTGGACAGCCGTGCCGTTTGAATCGCAGGATTCCCCGATGAACCGGATTGTGATGATCCGTACGTCGGACGGATTTGACGGGGTTTATTTGTTGGCAGACCACAGGACGTTAGATGCCCAGTCTTTAATCTGCTTTTTGCGTGATATTATAGAGATTTACAGCAACCGCATGTATGATAACGTGCCTTATCCAAAGGATATGGCTTCTTATGTGGAGCAGCTGAAAAAAGATCTGGCATACGAAGCCGGATGTAAGGCAAAAGACCGTGACGAAGCGTTTTTCCGCGAAATTATCGAAAGCTCCGAGCCGATTTACAATGGCTTAACCGGGACGGAACTGCAAACAGAACGGGAAAAAACCGGCAACCCGAATCTGCGCGCGGCGGTGAATGTATCTGATTCCGTGGATTCCGCGCTGGATATATTCCATCTGGAAGAAGAACCGACGAAGCGGCTGATGGATTTTTGTGAAAAATACCATGTATCCTTGGCCTGCCTGCTGCTTATGGGGCTGCGCACCTATTTCCAGAAGATGAACGGAAACGACGATGTGTCGATTAATACAGCCATTGCAAGGCGCGCTACCTTAAAGGAAAAGCGAAGCGGCGGTACGAGGATCCATTCGTTCCCGTTCCGTACGGTTATTTCGCCGGATAAGACCTTTTTGGATGGGGTTTACGAGATCCGTGACAAGCAGAATGAATATTTCCGCCATGCCAATTATGACCCGGTGTCCTATTTTGCATACCGCGGCAAGCTGTATCCAAACGATGCGGGCCGTACGTATGAGCCGATCGCATTAACTTACCAGCCGATGACGCTGAAAGACCAGGGGCTTGAAAAGCTTGGCGACATTAAGTACAAGACAAAGTGGTATCCAAACGGCGCGACAACCCAGGCGGTTTACCTTACGGTTATGCACAGGCCGGATGATAACGGGCTGGATTTTAACTTTGAGCACCAGGTAAAGGCTGTCAGCAAAGAAAAGCTGGAATATCTGTATTATTATCTTTGCAAGATTATGTTTAAAGGCTCCGAAAATCCGGAATTATCCATAGGGGAAATTATGAAATTGATTTAAGGCAGAGCGGTTATAGAAAAAGTCTGAAAAAAGGGGAATGAAAAATGTTAGAAAAATTAGCGGAAATTATTTGTAATTATGTAGAGGTTGAGCCGGAGAACGTAAAGCCGGAGTCTCGTTTTATGGAAGATTTAGGGTTTACCTCCTTTGACTTTATGAGTATGCTTGGGGAGTTAGAGGACGAATTTGACATTGAAATCGACCAGCAGAAGGCGGCGGACATCCGCACCGTACAGGAAGCGGTAGATTATCTGGAGCAGCTACAGGCTTAAAAAGCCGGAAACGGCCGGTTTATTAAAAAAGGAGGAATGCGCCATGACAGACCAGACGATTCGTGAATTATTGGTACATGCGGCAGAAAAATACAGTGGCAGGGAAGCCATTAAATACAAAGTGGGCAAAGAAGTGGCGGCAAAGACATATGCACAGCTAAAAAAAGACAGCGAAAGCTTTTCAAATGTGTTAAAAGCGTTTGGGGAAGTGGGCAGCCATGTGGCGATTACCGGAATGTCCTCATATGAGTGGATCACATCTTACCTTGGGACAGTCAACAGCGGAAGCGTAGCCGTGCCGTTAGACGTTTCCCTGCCGCCGCAGGATATGTGCGAGCTGATCGACCGGGCGGATGTGACCGTATTCGTCGCGGATGAAATCCGAAAAGACGTGATCGCTGCCGCAAAGGATCAGTGCCCGAAATTAAAATACATTATTTCCATGCAAAAGGAGCAGACCGCCGACGGCATTTATTCTTATGCCAGCCTGCTTGCGGAGCATAAAGGGGAGTTTGACTGCTGGGTTGACCCGGAATCCCTTTGTACGATCATGTTTACCTCTGGCACCACCGGAAAGAGCAAAGGGGTTATGTTAACCCATCGCAACCTGGCGGAAAACGCGACCTGCCTGGATATGAAGTTTCCGGACGAAACGGCGCTTTTATCCGTGCTGCCGATCCACCATGCGTATTGCCTGAGTATGGATTTCCTAAAGGGGATTTCCCTTGGCAGCACGATCTGTCTGAACGATTCGCTGTTGCATGTAGCGAAAAATATCAAGCTGTTCCAGCCGGATATGATCCTTATGGTGCCGCTTATGATCGAAACCCTGGCAAAGAAGCTGGAGGATGCAAAAGGGCTTCCGCCTGAGGTTGTGAAAAAGGAAGTGTTTGGCACAAACCTGCATACGATTTGCAGCGGCGGCGCTTATTTAAAGCCGGAGCTGATTGATTTATTCAAAGGATTTGGCATTACGATCTTACAAGGCTATGGCATGACGGAATGCTCTCCGGTTATCAGCACGAATTTAAGCTGGGATTTAAGGCCGGATACGGTAGGAAAGCTGATGCCAAACTGTGAAGCGAAGGCTGTGGACGGCGAAATCTGGGTGCGCGGCACAAGCGTAATGCAGGGCTATTACCAGATGCCGAAGGAAACGGAAGAAACGCTTGTGGACGGCTGGCTTCGTACAGGGGACTTAGGATATGTGGACGAGGACAATTACATCCATCTGACCGGAAGGCTGAAAAACCTGATCATTACCCCGAACGGTGAAAATGTTTCACCGGAAGAGCTGGAAAACAAACTTTATGAAAGCCGTCTTGTAAAAGAAGTGATCGTACGGGAAGCGGATACCGTCATCGAAGCGGAAATTTTCCCGGATTTCGAATACGTAGAAAAACAGGGCGTCCAGGATGTGCCTGGGGCATTGCAGCAGTTGATCGACGACTACAATAAAGACGCTGTGGCATACAAGAAAATTTACCGCCTGAAGGTGCGGGAGACAGAATTTGACAAAACGCCGTCTAAAAAAATTAAACGTTATTAGTTGACATTCCATTTGAATGTGCTAGAATAAAGTCTGTGTGGCATATTGATCACTATAAAGGTCTTACCATAAAGCGTTATTATACCCGTGGGACATGCTTGCCGGCAAAGCGGCGTATCCTTCGGGTATAGATGCGTGATATAGGTTTCGAAGAAAGAAGGGTTCAGTATGAGAAAGCAGGCTTTATCTTTATTAGTGGAAAATACTTCCAGTGTGTTAAGCCGGATATCGGGCTTATTCAGCAGGCGGGGATACAACATTGACAGTATTTCGGCAGGCGTGACGGCAGACCCGAGATATACCAGGATTACGATCGTATCCAGCGGGGATGAGCTTATCTTACAACAGATTGAAAACCAGCTGTCTAAATTAGAAGACGTTTTGGACATTAAAAAGCTGGAGACGGGCAGCTCCGTCACAAGGGAATTGATTTTAGTCAAGCTGCGGGTGAAAGAAACAAGCCGCCAGGAAATTTTAAGCGTGCTGGAGATTTTTAGGGGCAAGGTCGTGGATGTTACGAGAGATTCGATGGTTATAGAACTGACCGGGCAGCAGGACAAGCTGCAAGCGTTTTTAGATCTCGTGGAAGGGTTCGAGATACTGGAACTTGCTAGGACCGGAATAACCGGGTTAACCAGAGGTTCTTCCGATGTTACATATTTAGATTAATTTTTTAGGAGGCAGAAAATGGCAAACAAAATTTATTATCAGGAGGATTGTAACCTTTCTTTATTAGAGGGCAAGACAATCGCGATCATAGGCTATGGAAGCCAGGGGCACGCTCATGCTTTGAATCTGAAGGATTCCGGCTGCAACGTAATCGTAGGCTTATATGAGGGCAGCAGATCGAAGGCAAAAGCAGAGTCCCAGGGATTAAAGGTATATAATACTGCCGAAGCTGCAAAAATGGCGGATATTATCATGATTCTGATCAATGACGAAAAACAGGCCGACCTGTACAAAAATGAGATCGAGCCAAACCTGGAGCCAGGCAACATGCTGATGTTTGCCCACGGCTTTAATATCCATTACAACACGATCATCCCGCCAAAGGATGTGGACGTAACAATGATCGCTCCAAAGGGGCCGGGGCATACCGTACGTTCCGAATATCAGGAAGGAAAGGGAGTTCCATGCCTAGTTGCCGTAGAACAGGACGCAACCGGCAAAGCTTTAGACCTGGCGTTAGCTTATGCGCTTGGAATCGGCGGCGCAAGGGCAGGCGTGCTTGAGACAACCTTCCGCGTAGAGACAGAGACCGACTTATTCGGCGAGCAGGCCGTATTATGCGGCGGCGTATGCGCGCTGATGCAGGCAGGCTTTGAGACTTTATGCGAAGCAGGCTATGACCCGAGGAACGCTTATTTTGAATGCATCCATGAAATGAAGCTGATCGTAGATCTGATCTACCAGTCAGGCTTTGAAGGGATGCGCTATTCCATTTCCAATACGGCGGAATACGGGGATTATGTAACAGGCCCGAAGATCATCACAGAAGAAACGAAAAAGACGATGAAGAAAATCTTAGCCGACATCCAGGACGGCTCTTTTGCCAAGGAATTTTTACTGGACATGTCACCGGCAGGCCGCCAGGTTCATTTCCAGATGATGCGCAAAAAAGCGGCGGAGCATCCGTCAGAAGCGGTAGGCAAAGATGTGCGTAAATTATATAGCTGGAACGATGAGAACAGCAAGCTGATCAATAATTAAACTTGAATTAAACTTGATTGGGAAAAAGCCCGTTTGCGTGCGCGTGGTGGCGTGTGGCAGGCGGGCTTTTTTGTGTGCGGTTTTTGTGAACCGGACGCCGGGGATGGAGCGCTGTCCTGCCGCCTCAGAAAGTCATTGACACAGTATATACTATTGTATATACTAAAAATCAGAAAGGAGATGGCTTTATGCAAACGACAATTCAAAAATGGGGAAATTCACAGGGGATAAGGATTCCAAAAGCTTTTCTTGAAGCGGTTGGAATGGTGGAAAACGATCTTGTAGAATTAAACAGAGTGGATGACAATATTGTGATCACAAAAATTAAGAAGAATAAGGAACTTACACTCGAAGATATATTTAAGGATTATAATGGAGAATATGAAGCCGAAAAATTTGATTGGGGTTCTCCTGTTGGGAAGGAGGCATGGTAATGTATAATCTAAAGCAGGGAGATATCGTATCTTTGGATTTTAGCCCTCAATCTGGGCATGAGCAAGCGGGAAGAAGGCCGGGGGTGGTGGTCAGTAAGGAACAGTTTTTTATCAGGACGAAATTTGCCATAGTATGTCCCATTACAAATACAAATAATCAATTTCCGCTTCATATTCCGTTGGACAATAGAACGAAAACAACGGGTGTAATATTGACAGAACATATGAAATGTTTGGATGTGCTCGGTCGGAATGTTCAGTTTGTGGAAAGGATGCCGGAAGATCTGTTGGAGAAAACATTGGCGTATATAAGGGCGTTTTTTTGAAGGATGCCAGAGCGTTGTTAGAAAAATCATTTCCGCTATCTATCAGAAAGCATTTTTTCAAACACGCTCTGGGCCAGTTCCCTATCACCCGGCTGGTTTTCATAAGCTTTATGAAAGTAGGGCTGGCGCCGATGTTTAACACTTCCTTTTGATGCCAGCATTATTTTGTTGATTTGCAGTAGGTTGTATTTATTTTTTATCCTCCTCACATAGCGTTTCGTATTTCTTTATAAGGTTTTGAAAATCTTCTAGTGAGCTGCATTCTTTTAAATCATTTAGTATACGCACACGTTCAAGCTTTCTTGCCAGGTTTTCAATTGTCTCGGCTGTATTTGGCATGATTTTTTCTCCCTCCATTCTGAAAAAGTGATTTGAAGTGATTTGCTGTGCTTATTGTATCATTTTTCATGCGTTTTTGCTATAAAGATATCTTTTTATTTATCAGGCGGATAAACAATAAGTCCTGCAAAGCCGGCATTTTTCCGGTTGTAATGAAAAATCAAAGCTGTTATAATGATTACAGAAAGGAACGATAAATGGACGAAGGACGAAACGCGTGGGAGTCAAAAGACATCCAGTGGCATCCGGCATTTGTATCCGCGATGAACCTGGAGCTTTTGGAAAACCAAAAAGACCTTGTATTCGAAAGGGAATATAATCTAAACACCAAGCCGTTAGAGATAGACCTGCTTATCATTAAAAAAGAAAAAGAGGTTTCCATACAAAACGAAATCGGGCATTTTTTCAGGAAATATAATGTATTGGAATATAAAGCGCCAGGGGATCGTTTAAATGTGGATTCGTATTACAAGGCGGTCGCTTATGGGTGTCTTTATAAGGCTTATGGGGAAACCGTGGATGAAAGGAAAGCGGACGATGTGACCATTTCGCTGATAAGGGACGAAAGGCCAAAAGGCCTGCTGAAATTTTTTTCAGACGCAGGCGCGGATATTTGCAACGTCCGCCAGGGGATCTATTATTTAAGCGGAGCAAAGATTCTTTTCCCAACGCAGGTCATTGTGATCCGTGAACTGGCGGAAGAAAACCACGCATATCTAAGGCTTTTGACCAAAAAGCCGAGGAAAAGGGACGTGAGCAGGTTTTTGGAGCTGTATCAAAACCTGTCTGGGCAGGCGCAGCTGGAATATGCATCATCCATCCTGGATGTATTTACGCATGCAAACAGGAAATGGATGGAAATATGGAAAGGAGAGGATGAGATGGTTCCGGCGTTAATGGAGCTTATGGAGCCTGAATTACAGGAGGCCAAAAGAGAAGGCAAAAGGGAAGGCCGAAAGGAAGGAATAGAAGAAGGGATGGTAAAAGGGATAGAAAAAGGGATTTATGGAGCGGTGGACATACTGCAAAGCCTTGGCTTAAGCAGAGCGGAGATTAAAGAGGCGGTTATGAAGCGTTTTAGCCTGACGGAAAAAGAAACGGAAAAATTTCTGTAAACCGGATAAAGGGGAGCGGCATGACAAAATTTACGGCGCCAGTCGGTATAGAGTTTTTTGAAAAAACAGCCTTTGTAAAGTTGCTAAAGACAAGATAAAGATAAGGAATCGTCATTCTTGAGTCATTCTCGATTTAAGGTCAGAATTTTCGTAGAATAGCGCACTCTGCGAAAATTCAAAACTGGAAATAAACGCTAATTGTATTATAACCATTGGAGCAAAAATGTCAACTCCGGTTTTTTCTTTAAAAAGGGGGAAAAAAGCGAAAAATTATAAATGGATTGATCATCATAAGGATTGGAATCTGTTAACTGTATTGCTGTATGCGTTGTTTCGTACCGATTGCTATCAGTGATATTTTAAGGTGATAAAGTGATAAAATAAGGTGGCAGAACTTTGCCGGAACCCAAAAATAAGATGGGTTCCGGCTTTTTTTCGCAGAGTGCGCTACTCTGCGAAAAAATTGTTAGTCACAGGTTGATTTTCGTCAGTCGAAAAGACGGGCAGTGTAGGAGGGCGGTATGAGATTGGTTTTTATTGGCGCATCAGGGCATGGCAAAGTCTGCGGTGAGATTGCGCGGTTAAGTGGGAAATATGATGAGATATTGTTTTTGGATAAGAACAAAAAACTGACGGAATGCGGCGCTCATCCGGTAGTCGGGGAGGATTACGAACAGTATGTAAATGAGGATACCGAGTTTTTTGTGTCGATCGGAAGGGCGGACATAAGGCAAAGGATCCAGGAGGAGCTATTAGGGTCAGGAGCGAAGCTTGCTACGCTGATACATCCGGACAGCGTTGTAAGCCGCGATTGCTCGCTCGGAGTTGGCTGCGTCGTGATGGCGGGAGCTGTGATCAACGCCGAGACGAACATAGGGATCGGCACGATCGTGAATACGTGCAGCAGCATAGATCACGATTGCAGGATTGGGGACTATTGCCATATCGCGGTGGGAAGCCATATTTGCGGAAGTGTAACGATTGGAAATAGTTCCTGGATCGGGGCTGGCGCGACGGTATCGAATAACTTAGAAATTTCCGGAAACTGCATGATCGGCGCAGGAGCCGTAGTAGTTAAGGATATAAAAGAGGGTGGAACCTACGTTGGGATGCCCGCAAGGGCCATGCAATGAAAACCCTGCCTCCAATTGCGTTGAGATTCCCACAACATCTACTTTATCATACAGACTTTATCATACAGATTCCCCTAACTTTTCTTACCATTTCCGATTTCTTACTTGACCACATAACTGAAAAAAGATAAAATGAAAGTGCGATACAAAGTCGCGATAAAAAGAAAGCAGAGAAATTGGAAATGGAAAAAAGGAATAAAATAGGATTGTGATTGGGGGGATTTTATGAAAGTAACGAAAAAAATCTGTGGATTGCTTTTATGTTTTGTCCTTGCGGTATGCGTCATGGCAGGATGCAGATCGGAGCAGACGGCCTCGGACGACGCTTCAAAGACCGATGGCGAACAAACGGTAAACGATGATACGAAGGCGCAGGATGAAACCGGGACGGATGATGGGAAAGACGGCGAAGGGGAATCGGATGAAAAGCAAGGTCAGACGATCGCGCTTGCGATGCCGACCCAGTCGGCGACCCGCTGGACGATCGACGCGGAAAATATGCAAAAAGAGCTGGAAGGAAAGGGTTATACGGTAAAATCCGCATTTGCGGACGATGACCCGAAAAAACAGATCGAACAGATCCAACAGTTTATCGCAGACAAAGTGGACTGCATCGTCATTACGGCGGTGGATTCCGGAGCCTTGTCGGATGTGGTGAAATCCGCGGAGAAAGCGGGGATTCCGGTTATCGCGTATGACCGCCTGCTGATGGACACCGACGCGGTTTCCTTTTACGCCACGTTTGACAATAAAGGGATCGGCATTATGATTGGACAGGCTATTATTGAAAAAGAAAAGCTGGACGATCTAAAGGACGGCGAATATAAGACCATTGAGTTTTTTATGGGCTCTGCGGATGACAATAATTCCATCTTTATTTACAACGGCTTAATGGAAGCGCTCCAGCCATATTTGGATGATGGCAGGCTGTTGTGCAAATCTGGCAGGATTTCGTTTGAGGACACCTGTATCACCAGATGGTCGCAGGATACGGCGAAACAGTGGTGCGCGAATTATCTGTCAAGCTATTATGCCGACGAGGATCTGGATATTTGCGCGACCGCGTTTGATGGACTTGCTTATGGCTGTAGGGCGGCGCTGCTTGCTGCCGGATACACCGATGAAAACTGGCCATATATTACAGGGCAGGACTGTGAAAGGCTTGCCTGCAAAAATATACTGGATGGGACGCAGGGCATGTCTGTTTGCAAGGATAACCGCGTGCTTGCGCAAAAATGCGCCATTATGGTGGACGCCGTTTTGCATGGCACAGAGCCTGAGATCAACGATACGGAGCAGTACAATAACAATGTGATGAACGTGCCTTCGTATCTTTGTAAGCCTGTGTTGGTGGATAAGGATAACTTAAAAGAGGTTATCATAGACGGGGAATACTATACACAAAGCGAGATCGACGAAGCGCAGTAGCTAGGCGATGTCATGAAATAACGTTCCATTTTGACGCTTATATATGCCGCCTGCGATCAACAGGCGGCAGTCATAAAGGCGGGATTAACGAAACAGGCACTCCGCCAGCCTGTCATTCATTTCCGGCTGCATAAAGCAAAATCTTATAAATCTGTTTTCCAAAAAAGGAAACGTGGAGCAATCCCGTATCAGCATCCCTTCCCGTATGGCGCGATCGAATAGATCATGAGAAGTCAAATCTTCCCTTAATATTTTAACAAGCATAAAGTTCGCGGAAGGCTTATACGCCTTAAAGTCCTTATGCGCGTCAAACAGTTCAAACATGCGTCTGCGTTCGGTGGAGATTAGGGTTTTTGTTTTTTGGATGTATTCTTTATCCTGGAACATGATCTCTCCTGCGATCGCCGCCAGCGAGTGGATCGTCCATGGGTTTTTCCTTGTGTTTATGGTTTTAATTAAATCCTTATTTCCGGTAATGGCATAGCCAAGCCGCAGGCCGGGAGCCGCGAAAAATTTGGACGTGCCGCGTAAGATCACCAGGTTATTGTAATAATTCGTAAGCGATGCGGCGTCGATCTGTTCCATGTTGTCGGCAAATTCCACATAGGTTTCATCCACCATCACGTAAATCCCATGCTCCATGCATGCGTCTAAGATCATGCGCATGGATTTGTTGGTAATGCTGGAGGAGGTTGGGTTGTTTGGATTGCATAAGACAAGCAGGTCGATATCGTCCTTTAAATGCGCGATAAAATCCGCCGTATCCAGCGCAAACCCCGCGTCCTCCCGAAGCGGGTAGTAAAGCGCGCCGCCGCCGCTTAGCGAGATTTCCCGCTCGTACTCGGAATAGGTCGGGCCAAGGATCAGAGCTTTTTTTGGATGCTCCGCCTGGATAAACAAAGAGATCAATTCTGTAGAGCCGTTGCCTACGATGATGTTTTCAAAATCCGCGCCCGTATAATCTGCGATGCATTTGCGCAAGGAAGCGTACTCCCTGTCCGGATAAGAGGAGATCGCGTCGATCCGCTGCGCCAACGTCTGGCGCAGCGCCGGGGAGATGCCAAGGGGGTTTACATTCGCGGAAAAGCTTGTAATATCTTCCTTTTTTATGCCGTATACGCGTTCAATGGTTTCTAAATCGCTTCCGTGGAAGTGGTCTTTGTGCTTGATCATGGTTTTTCTCCTTATTTTTTGTAGGTAAAAAAGGATTGCCGGTTAAAGCGTAACGATTGCTGAAATCGAAACAATAACTTCATGTTGCGCGTCCCTTTTAAATAGTTTATAATATTATGCTAGGGTATCGTATCATATTATAGCGGTTTGTGAGAAAAAAGCAAGGAGCGCTTATCGTGCGAAAGAGAATTGAAGAACTGGCGGAGGGGAAGTTCCCATATGAACAGCCGCAGGTCAGCTTTTCCAAAGAAACATTGGAGTTAGAAGCCGTGGAAGGGCAGACGGCGGAGGACAGCTTTCAGATAAAGAGTGAAAATAACATACGGATGAGGGGCGTGGTTTATTCTGCGGATGCCAGGATGGAGTGCCTAACGCCAAAATACGACGGAATGGAAGCCACGATCCGCGTGCGGTTTGACGCGTCCGGCATGACCGAGGGTGAGGAGATGTCCGGGAGTCTGTGCGTCGTATGCATGGGCGGGGAGTATAAGCTGCCCTATCAGGCCCATGTCACAAGGCTTTACGCGGAGGCTTCCAGCGGGAAGATTAAGAACCTAAAGGACTTTACGCGCCTGGCGCAGACCGAATGGAAGGAAGCTTACTATATTTTCCATTCGCCGGCGTTTAAAAACATCCTGCCGCCAAAGGCGCTAAAGGCGACGCTATTGTATGACGGGCTTGCGAAGCATACGATGACGGAGCAGACGATGGAGGAATTTTTGATCGGCGCCGGGAAAAAAGAGCGGGTGCGGTTTTCTTTGGATCAGCACAGCTGCGAGATTTTTGAAGTCGGCGAGCGCGCGGAAGGACAGATCCTGCTCCAAAAGGAAGGCTGGGGTTATTTGGAGATCCGCGTATATTCAAGTGAAGAGTTTTTAGTCCCGCAAAAAAGGCTGCTGACCGGGGCGGATTTTATGGGCAGCAGCCTGCCGTTTTTGTTTTATGTGGACGCGGAAAAAATGCATGGGGGCAACAATTATGGCTGCATCTATTTTGAAAACGACGTCCAAAAGGAGGAATACCGGGTATGGGCGTCCGTGGACAGCCTAAAGGAAAAAAAAGAGCGCACGTACATGGAAATCCAGCGCGCAAGGCATGCGCTTGTAAAATGCTACATTGAATACCGCCTAAGAAAGATGGTCACCGGGGAGTGGACAAAGCAGGCCGTTTCGCTCTTAGAAAAATTAGAGGAATACGGGGAAGCGGACGAGTGGAACCTGTTATTTCGCGCCTATGCCTTACAGTGCAACCGCCAGTTCCAAGACAGCGAATGGCTGATGGATGATTTTCGAAAAAAATATAAGGATAAACGAAAGCCGCAGTGGGCGTTTTACGATTATCTGTGCCTGCTGCGGGAAAAAGAAAAGACCGTAATCGAGCAGCTTTTAACGGAAATCGAGCTGATCACACGCCGCTACAGCAGCCATCCGATGATGTTTTACCTGACGCTTCGGCTAAATGGCGTGCTGCGCGCAAAGCCGCAGGTCAGGCTGCGGGTTATCCACGAGCGGATCGCGGGAGGGCAGGTGACGCAGCTATGGTTTGTAGAAGCGTTTTTGCTGTATAAAGAAAAGCCGTATTTTTTAACGAAATTAGAAAAGGCGGAAATACTGATCTTAAACTGGGCTTCCAGGCAGCGCATTTTGACGAAAGACTTAGCGGATCAGACGATCCGTCTGGCAAATAATATGCGCCAGTACCAGCAGATCGTGTGCCGGATTTTATTCCGCTGCTATCGCGCGTTTCCTGACGAAGACACGTTGGCCGGCGTGTGCGCCTATCTGTTAAAGGGACAACAGTTTTTGCGAAAATACCATCACTGGTATGAGCTTGGCATAAAAGAAAACCTTCGGATCACCGGGTTATACGAAGCCTACCTTTTGACAATGGATCTACACAATATAGCCATGCTGCCGAAGGTCATTCAAATATATTTTCAATATAATAACCAGCTTGCGTACCAGTATAAAGCGGCATTGTATGTCAATATCATTGCCCATAAGGAAGAGCAGCCCGTTATGTATGACAAGTATTCAGAGACGATGAAGCAGTTCGCCGTCGACGAGATCATGCAGGGGCATATGGATGACAACCTGGCCGTGATCTACGACGAAATGCTGGATAAGGGCATTTTGACAAGCGAGCTTGCGGGTCCTCTTTCGGAAATACTGTATACGCATAAGTTTTATTGCATGAATGAATCCGCCGCCTTTGTGGTCGTCATACAAAAGCATATGAAGCAGGAGCAGCGCGTGCCGTTAACAAAGGGCACGGCGTATTTTCAGATATTTTCCAATGACTACGCGATCCTTTTAGAGGACAATAAGGGGCAGCGGTTTGTGGCGCCGGAGGCGTGCCAGATGGAAAAGCTGATGAAGCCTTCCCATTATATTAGGCGGTGTTTGCATTTTGCGCCGGAAAAGCTGCAGTATCTGATGCACCATATGGACGGCAAGACCGATTTAAGCGTGCCGGTGAAATCCGATGTGGAGTACCTTCGGATTCTGATGGCGGCGCCGCAGATTTCCGATAAATTTAAAAACCAGATCGGCCCTGGATTGATCCGGTACTGCCTGTTAAACCATGAGGAAGAAAACCTGGAAGAGTATTTTACGCAGATCAATTTTGCGGGCTTAAGCAGGGAGCACAGAAATATACTGATCGAGCTTATGGTGGAGCAGGGATACAATGAAAAGGCGTACGAGCTGGTAAGCTTATATGGCTATAAAGGCATTGACATGCAGCGTTTGTCGCAGCTGGTCACCTATATGCTTCGCACAAGGGATATCGGGGAAGACCCATATTTGCTCGAAATGTGCCTAGCGTCGGTACTGGCTGGCATGAAAAATTCGACGCTTGCCTCTTATCTTGCAAAATATTACGAAGGCCCGACAAAGCAGATGCTATCGGTCTACCGGGCGGCGCAGGCATGCGAGATCGTGGATGTGACGGACTTAGAGGAGCGGATTTTAGTCCAGTCCCTTTACAGCACACAGTGCAGCGATGAGATACTGGATGTGTACGAGGCGTATCACGAGCACAATGGCAGGGAATTTATCTTGCAGGCGTACCGCTCCTATAGCATGCACCAGTATGTCGTATACGAAAAGCCATTGGCGGCTTCCCTGTTTTTGGAAGCCTACCAGCTGCAAAAGGAGGGAAAGCTGCGCGGCATGATATGCAGGCTTGGGCTGTTAAAGCGGCTTTGTGAAATTTCAGAGCAAAGTTCGCTCGATCGTTATCAGATCCGGGAGGCGGACCTTCTTTTAGGGGAGTTTATCTCAAAAAACTTAAATTTTGGATTTTTCCGAAAGCTTCCAGAGCAGCTTTGCGCGAAATACCAGCTTTACAACCGTATTTTAGTGGAGTACCACGCAAGGCCGGACAGCCAGCTGCAAATCCATTATCGGATGACAAATGGCCAGTCCGGGTTTGAGACAAAGGATATGCCGGGGTTCGAGGGCATATTTACATGGGAGCTTTTGCTGTTTCGGGACGGCGAGATGGAGTATTACATTACCGAAAAGCAGCCTGACGGCACAAGCAGGCTGTTAGAGAGCAATAGGGTGACGGGAGTGGAGTACCGCGACGTAAAAAACGGCGGGCGGTTTGCTTACATTAACTGCATGATGTATTATAAAGAGCAGGAAAATTATAAAGAGCTGATGAAAACAATGCTGGAATATCAAAAGCTTGACATTTTAACGCAAAAAGTATTTAAGATTATTTGAAGAGAGGAATTGCAATGACGGCAGGGGAACAGCAGTTATTTATTGGGATTGACTTAAATGATAAATACGCCATGGTCAGTTTTGCGACTACGGAATATCGCGAACCAAATACGGTCAGTTCTGTTGCCGGAGGCGAGAACTTTCAAATCCCGTTGGCGATCTGTATGGCTTCCCTGTCCGGACAGTGGATGTATGGAGAGGAAGCCATTCGTTTTGATAAAGCCGGCATGGGAAAATGCGAACGGAACCTATTGTCGCGCAGCCTGGAGCGGGATTTTACGATCATTGAGGAAAAGACCTATGAGGTGCGCACGCTGCTTGCCATTTTTTTAAAAAAGATTTTACTGCTTGCGGGAAAGCTGGGGCCGCAGATAGAGATCGGAAAAGTTGTATTTACATTTGAAAAGCTGGACGGCAGGCTGATGGAGCTGATGGAATACGTGTTTACGCAGCTTCCGGCAAAGCGGGAAAAGATTACGGTCATGGACTATATGGAAAGCTTTTATTATTACGCGCAAAACCAAAAGGACGGCCTGTCCAGCCATGATGTCGTGATGTTTCGGTATTATGGGAAAAGCATGGTCTGCTGGTACCTGTCAAAGGAAAAACAGTCAAAGCCCCAGCTTGTAAACGTAAAAGAGATTGACTGCGGGTACTTAACGGGCAATAAGGATGCGGATTTTGCTCAGATGATACCCCAGGTGTTTGAAAAAAACATCATTTCCTCGGTGTACCTTGTGGGGGAAGGGTTTGAAGGGGATTGGATGAAGCTGTCCTTACGCATTTTGTGCCAGGGGAAGCGGGCGTTTCTTGGGAAAAACCTGTTTTCGAAGGGAGCCTGCTACGCGGCTGAGATTTTAGCCGGCTTATATGCCTGGGACTATATTTACATGGGCGAAAACGAAATGAAATTTAACGTCAGCCTAAAGGTCAGCAAAAATAACGAAATGGCGTTCCATACATTGATCACGGCCGGGGATAACTGGTATGAGGCGGCAAGTGAATGCGAGGCGATCTTAAACGGGCCGGGGGAGATCGATTTTTGGATACAGCTGCCCCAAAGCAGGGAGGCAAGGATAGAAACGCTGGAGCTTACGAACCTCCCGTCCAGGCCCAACAAAGCCACAAGGCTAAAGATCCAGGCAAGGGCGATTTCCGACCGCTCGGTGAAAATTACGATCAAAGACCAGGGGCTTGGGGAGATATTTAAAGCCAGCGATATGATGTGGGAACATGTGATGAAGGTGAATTAAATGAGCAAACTGATTTTATGCTGCTTTCCATGCGCGAAAAACCCGTATTATCTGGAAAATGCAAAGCAAAACATTTATTCCATCGAAGAATTGTGTTATTTTTTGCAGGACAATATTTACCTGCTGGATGAAAATATCATGACGGCTGAGTTTTGCGACTGGCTGGAGACGGAATTAAAAGCGGTAAGGCTTGCGGGGAAGCTTCGGGGCATGATGGAGGACAACCGGGGATTTTCCGCCTTTTGTATGCAGATCATAAGGGATTCCGGGTATTTTTCTAAAAATGAAATGCAGTTTTTAGAAATGAAGCTCCAAAAGATGGACCATCAAAGCAGCTATGAAAACCGAAAGATCAAGGCGGATCAATATATGGAAAGGAAAATGTATCTGCTTGCGATTTCTGAATACCGCAGCCTTTTGCTCCATGCGTCCAAAAGCCAGTCCGATATCCGGGTCAGCGGCGATATCTGGCACAATATGGGCACGGCGTACGCAAGGCTGTTTTGCTTTGAGCGCGCGGTCAGCTGCTATGAAAAAGCTTATGAGCTAAGCCACCGGGTAGATTCGTTAAAGGCGGCGGCGCAGGCGGCGTGCTTCCTTGAGGAGGGGGAGCGGGTCCAGTGGTTTTTGCAGCGCAGCCACCACATTCGCCAGGAGCAGCTTGAGGCGATGAAAAAAAACATCGATGAATTGGGCCAGATGACCGAGGTGTCCGCGGAATACGAAAAGATCTTAAAGCTGGAGCGTTTAGAGCGGGTGTCACAGCTACAGGCAAGGAGCGAGATGGGCTGGCAGGTGGACCAGTGGAAAGAAGATTATATCAGTTACATGGGGTGATGCTATGGGATTATGGAAACGCGTAAAAGACCGGGTGAAATATGGAAAGCAGCCGGTGGAAGAAGAAATAGACGAGGACATATTTGAAAACGAGCCTGTATCCACCGGCGACGAGCTGTTAGATCTGTGTGAAAAAGTGTTGGGAAGCGCCAGGGAGTTAGAGGACGGGAAAAAGGAATACCACATTATTACGTCTTATTTAAATGATATCGAGATCATCGAAAACATGGCTCCTGACCAGGCGGAGGAGGTGCGAAAGGCCGCGGAATTTGTCGCCAAGCTAAACGGCGAGCGGGATGTGTTTTTAAACACGTCCAAAAAGCTTTCCGACGCCCAGTTTAAGATGATTCAGCGCCAGGAGGACGAAATTCCGGACGCCGCAAAGATGCTGCATGAAAACGAAACCTACCAGGCGACGGTAAAGCGTGACATGCAATACTTGGAAGGGGAAAAAAAGGAGTGGGAGATCGCAAAAAGAAGCTGCCTGCGCACGAAAAAGCGGCTGCGCTCCTTATCCTACCTGCTGTTTTATGCGTCAGCGGCGGTGGCCGCGCTTTTGCTCGTGCTTTCCTATGGGCTTAATATGGATACGCAGTACGCCTGGATCGCGCTGATCACGCTGATCTTATTGCTTTCCGGCTTTATCGTGTTTAAGCTGGAGCAGGGCAAGCGGGAGCTTCGCCAGGCGCAGGTCAATATCAATTATGCGATCACGCTGTTAAATAAAGTGAAAATTAAATATGTAAATATTACAAACGCCGTAGACTACACCCGGGAAAAATACAATGTCAGAGATGCAAGGGAGCTTGCGTACCAATGGGAGCTGTACCAGGAGGCGGTCCGTAAGCAAGAACGGTACTTAAAGACAAATCAGGATTTAAATTATTATTACGATAAGCTTCTCGCCATTTTGCGCAAATGCCACCTTTACGACGTGCGGGTTTGGATCGACCAGCCCCAGGCGTTAGTCGAATCCAAGGAAATGGTCGAGATCAAGCATAACCTGATCGTCCGCAGGCAAAAGCTGCGCTCGAAAATAGCTTTGAACTTAGACACTGTAAAACGGGAGCGTGGGGAGATCGATAAAATGATGAAAGCAAGGCCGGATGTGGATTCCCGCGCGCTGGAAATGGTAGAGTCCATCGACCGCATGGCGGAATTATCGACGTAGTTTATAAGGAAGTGGGAGACGGTTTTGAAATGTATTGTTTCCTGATAGTTGTCAGGAATTTCACCCTCTCTTTTTTCGTGCAAAATATGAGAGGAAAAATCGCAAAGCTCCATATATACTGGAAGCTGTAAGGAGGATTTTGCATCATGGAATGGATAGAAAGATTAAATTGCGCCATCCAATATATAGAGGAGCATTTAACAGATGAGGTGGACGTTGCGGCGCTTGGAAAGATCGCCTGCTGTTCTTCTTACCAATTTCAGCGAATGTTCACTTATATGGCGGGCGTTCCTTTGTCAGAATATATCCGCAGAAGGAGAATGTCGCTTGCGGCGGTGGATTTACAGGGAAAGGATCGAAAGATCATCGATGTGGCTGGCAAATATGGATACAGCTCGCCCACCGCGTTTAACCGGGCGTTCCAATCCGTTCATGGGATCGCGCCGTCAGCCGTAAGATGCGAAGGCGTGTCCGTAAAATCCTTCCCGCCGATCCAATTTAAAATTACAGTGAAGGGAGTGGAAGAAATGAATTACCGCATTGAAACAAAGGAGGCGTTTCGGATTGTAGGCGTATCCGTGCCGCTTTATCGGGACATTGAAAAAAATTTCACCGTGATCCCGCCGAAGTGGCAGGAGGTGTCTATGGATGGGAGGCTTCAAAAGCTGATAGGCATGATGGATTCTTCGCCAAAGGGCGTGCTTGGAGTCTGCGATTGCAGGGAAGAAGAACCGTGGAGCTATTACATCGCGGTATCCAGCTTACAGCCAAAGGGAGACTTTGAAGAATACACGGTGCCAAAGGCTACCTGGGCGATTTTTTCCGGAGAGGGCACGAACGAATCCATCCAGGAATTAGAACAGCGCATTGTCACCGAATGGCTGCCAACCTCAGGATACGAATATGGCGACGGGCCGGACGTTGAGGTATACTTAAATCCCGACCCGCAGAACGCAAAATACGAGGTCTGGATACCTGTCGTAAAGGCGGAGCGCGCAAACAAAATAGATTGACGCAAGCCTTATTAAGCGCGTTTGAAAATTTCAAGAGATTTTCAAACGCGCTTATGAAAACAGAATAGGAGAATGCCGTATGGAGCTTACGCATTTTGACCAGAGCGGAAACGCGCTTATGGTGGATGTATCAAAAAAAGCAGACACAGAAAGGGAAGCGACTGCCACTGGGACGATAAAAGTCAATGAAGCGGTTTATCAGGCGGTGGAGTCTCGCACGATAAAAAAAGGCGATGTGCTTTCCGTAGCCGCGACCGCAGGGATCATGGGAGCGAAAAAAACCGCGCAGCTGATCCCAATGTGCCATATCCTGCCGCTGACCGGGTGCCGCGTCTGGTTTGAAATGGAGTCGCAGCAAAAAAAGATCCACTGCTTTTGTGCGGTAAAGATCACCGGAAAAACCGGGGTGGAAATGGAAGCGCTTACCGGGGTAAGCGTAGCGCTGTTAACGATTTACGATATGTGCAAGTCGCTAGACCATTCTATGGAAATCGGAGAAATTTATCTTTGCCGCAAAACGGGCGGAAGCAGCGGGGAAGTGGTAAATCAAAATGCCGGGAGGAGCCATCTTAGTTAAATAAAAGACATGAGCAGTCGTTGCTGTATGCGCTCGAATAACATATCTATCGCGTGGGCGTCACATTCTTTTTTTCACAATAAGGACGTGGGTATTTCAACAGAAGACACGAAGGGCTGTAAAAAAGCATAATAAAAACAAAATAAAAGCGAAAGGCGGACCATAAAAATGATAATCGTGCGTGGAGGCGGAGACCTTGCAACGGGGACCATTTATAAGCTGCATCAGTGCGGATACGACGTGCTTGTGCTGGAAACAGATCGTCCGACGGCGATTCGAAGAAAGGCATCCTTTTGTGAAGCGGTATACGAGGGGAGCGTCCAGGTGGAAGGCGTTGTGTGCAGACGGGTGGAACAAAGGGAGGAGTGCGTTCTGGCATGGGAAAATGGGGAGGTTGCGCTGATGGTGGACCCGAAAGGGGAGAGGATAAAAGAAATGCAGCCGGAGGCGGTCGTGGATGCGATACTTGCAAAGAAAAACCTCGGGACTACAAAAAATATGGCAAAGCTTACCATTGCGCTTGGGCCTGGTTTTTTGGCCGGAGTGGACGTGGATTTTGTGATTGAGACAAAACGGGGCCACCAGCTTGGCAGGGTCATCAGACAGGGGAGCGCGATCGCAAATACAGGCGTGCCGGGGATCATAAAAGGGTATGGCATAGAGCGCGTCATTCACGCGCCTGCCGCGGGAAAGCTCCATGCGATTTCCCAAATAGGAAGCATTGTAAATAAGGGACAGGAAATCGCAAAGATTGGAGAAGTGGGCGTGTATGCGACGCTCACTGGCGTATTGCGGGGCATGATCCGGGATGGCTTTGTGGTGGAAAAGGGGCTTAAGATCGCGGACATCGACCCAAGGCTTGAGGAAAGGGAAAATTGCACGACAATCTCGGATAAAGCGCGCTGTATCGCCGGCGGGGTGTTAGAGGCGCTGGTGTGTAGCCAGGTCTATGGAGGGCTTTAGAAATCAGGAAAGCGAGACAGCATATGAATAAAATCAAAGTATATTTGGACACATCGGTGATCAGCTACCTCGACCAGAAAGATGCGCCTGAAAGAATGAAAGAAACTCATGATGTATGGGAAATTTTTAGAAAAGGATACTATGAGATATATATTTCTGACGTGGTGGTATATGAAATCAATAAATGCAGCCGGGAGAAACGTGAAATTTTATTGGATTATTTAGATCAGATAGATTATAATATAATAGAGACAGATGAAGAAACGGTGAATCTTGCAGAAAAATTCATTGATTTTGGATTTTTAAAAAGAAAAAGTTATGATGATTGCAGGCATATAGCGGCAGCGATATTAACTGGATGTGATTTTATTATATCCTGGAATTTTAAGCATATTGTGAATGTGAAAACAATTCGAGGCATAAAAGCTATCCTGACATATGAAGGTTATAAAGATTTAATGATATATCCGCCATCGGTATTATTAGGAGAAGAGGAGGACGATTATGAATGTGATGACAAAAGAACCTAAGATCAGCGAACGTTTTGATCTGGATGATATCAGAAAAATACGTGAATACAATGCATCAAGATATAGAAATATGACGCCTGCGGAAATTGTGGCGGATACAAAGGCGGGGGCGGCGGAGCTGCTTGAGATCATGCAGAAGCGGAAATTGGAGAAGATGAGATAGCGCTGTGGCTCAACGTAATCGGAAGATTACGTTACTGACAAATCTGGTGATGCGCATATTCACAGGGAAATTTTCTGCTCTTACAAATCTTAAATCAAACTCCTTTCCATCCATATTGACACGCCAATTAAAAAGCCTTATCCTGTAATAGAGTGTTGCATAAATATATCATACAAATGAGGAGACGCTACATGCAGGAGGAAAAAAAGATCATGGAGGTTCATGAAAATGAGCAGGCGTTTGCGGTGGAAAGGCTTAGCCGGGCGGTTTTTGAAAAAAAACCGTGGGAGGGCTTGCTGTGGGAGTGCATTACGCTTTTTCAGGGAACTTCCTTTACAACGTCCGGCAGAGGTTCACGCCCTGGCATAGAATTTACGTATAAGCTGAAAATATCGAATCGCACCGGGGAAGCTACGGATGAGATGATCGTGGACCGAAAGGAAAAAAGCAAAAGCATCACAAGGTCTACAGTAGAGTTAGGGTTTGCCAACGCATTGGCGGAGCAGGCGGCTGTGGGCTTTGTCAAAGGGCCGAAAAAACTGAAGGTGTTTGGCAGCAGTTACTTATATGTGATATTTTTGAAATGGGGAGTGATCCGTAATGCTGCAAATGAAAAAAATAACAGTGATCGAGGATGACGCGGATATCCAAACGATGCTCACGAAGTTTTTGCTTGACCACGATTATGAGGTGCATTCCGCGTCCAATGGAAAAGAGGGAGTTTTGCTATGCAAGAAATTCTCGCCAGACCTGATTCTTTTGGACCTGATGCTGCCGGCTTTAAGCGGTGATGGCGTGTTAAAGCGATTAAGGGAGTTTACGGATAATCCCGTTATCGTTTTATCTGCAAAGACGATGGTGCAGTCCAAGATCGACCTGCTGCGCTTGGGGGCGGATGACTATTTGACAAAGCCGTTTGATCTGTTTGAGTTGCTTGCAAGGATAGAAGCGAATTTAAAAAGGGCAAACGGAAATCTGACAGCGGGTCAGAAAACCGATTTACAAAAAGCGCAGACGCATTTGAAATATAAAGACCTGGAAATAAAAAATCAATCGGTTTTTATAGGCGGCAGCGCTTTGTCATTTACTTCGAAGGAGTTAGCGATATTGGAGCTTTTGATGCGGCATCCGAAAAAGATTTTTTCCAAGCAAAATCTTTATGAATCGATCTGGCAGGAGGAATACGCCTGTGACTATGACACGATCAACACGCATATCAGCAATATCCGAAAAAAGCTAAAAAAGCATACGCAGTCAGATGGCGCAGATGATGGGGCGGATTATATAGAAACGATATGGGGGATTGGATATAGATTAAATTAGATTAAATTAGATTAAATTAGATTAGAATAATTTTTATTCCTTTAGAAATTTTTAAGATTTACAGGATATATTTGCATGGAAAGGAGCTGATACAATGTCACAGATCATATGTCAGACGACAGGCTTATGTAAAAGCTATAAGAATTTCCAAGCGTTGCAAAATGTAAATCTTTCGATTCCATGCGGCGAAATCTATGGGCTGGTTGGCGAAAACGGGGCGGGAAAGTCCACGCTGATGCGCATTTTAACCGGGTTGGCGTATCCAAGCGCCGGAAAGGTCGCGCTGTTTGGAAAAACAGACAAGCTTTCTAAGGAGCGCGCGAAAATAGGCTGTACGGTGGAAACGCCCGCTTTATATAAGGACATGACCGCTAGGCAGAATTTAGAGATACAGCGCGTGCAGCGTGGGATTCCTGGAAAAACCTGCATCCAGCAGGCGTTAGAGCTTGTAGGGCTTTTCGACGCGCCAAACAAGAAGGTGAGGGATTTTTCCTTGGGGATGAAGCAGCGGCTCGCGTTAGCCATTGCGCTTTTGGGAGGGCCGGAATTTTTAATCCTGGACGAGCCGGTAAACGGCCTGGACCCCACCGGGATCATAGAGCTTCGAAGGCTGCTAAAAAAGCTGGCGGGAAAAAAACATGTGACGATTTTAATCTCAAGCCACATTTTAGGCGAACTGAACCAGCTTGCGACTTGTTATGGTTTTTTGCATCATGGGAAGCTGTTAAAGCAGGTTTCAGCGCGGGAATTAAGTGAGGAATGCAGGCGATATATCAGACTGAAAACAGATGACGCAAAAAAAGCGGCCGCCGTTTTGGAGGAGCGGTTTCAGATTAAAAATTTTTCCGTATTCCCGGATGGCCATATCCGTATTTTTGAAAAGCTGGAGGAAGCCCGATCAATCTCAAAGGAACTTTGCGCTAGGCGCATTGCGGTGGAAGAAATGTCAGTGCAGGGAGAAAATCTGGAATCGTATTTTGAAAAATTGATCGGAGGCGGCAGGCATGTTTAACCAGTTAAAGTCAGAGGCGTTAAAATTGAGGTATTCCAGGCTGTTTTTGGCGATTCCCTTGCTTTGCCTGGCGGGACTTTTATTATATGCAAGCTTTAGCCTGTCAAAAGAGGGGACCCAGATATTTGTTTCCGAAGGGGATGAAGAGACGGATTCCGCCATACAGGGGGTGATCGGATTTTTTGCTTTTTCCTATCAAAGCGCGGATGCGCCAAAATTTCATGAGATTTTGCAATCCTGCCTATCCTGCAATGTGTTCCTTTGGGTGATCGCGCTGATTTTTACCATACAGTTTTTTTGCGCCGATTACGCCGCTGGTACGATACGGCTTCCTGTGGCGTATGGGATAAGCCGGGTGAAGGTTTTTCTTGCGAAGCTTATCGTGATCGTTTTGTACAATGGGGTCTGTTATTTTTTCTTTTATGGGCTTACGCTTTGCTTTACCTGTATGCGGGCAGGATACATTCCGGACGGCGCGCAGATTTTGCAGTATTTTTATTATGTGGGCCTGAATTTTTTGGTGATGGCTTCCTTTCTCGTGCTTTGCCTTATGGCGTGCATTTGTCTGAAACACACTGGCGTAGCCGCGACTGCGCTGTGTATTTTTACTTTGGGCGGCGCGATCGTTTATACTGGGATATGGCAAAATTTCCATAGCCATGCGGCGTTAAAATACCTTGTCTGGCTAAATCCTTTATACTATTGGATGAACATGGGTTCGTTTCGGTTTGCATATGGGCTGATTTATGAGATAATCGCATATTTTGCCTTCAGCTTTTTGGTTTTACTGCCAATCTGCGTTTTGTTGATCCGAAAGCAGGAACTTAAATAAGGAATAAGTTTTATAAAAGTTATTTATAAAAGTTATTTATTAAAGTTTTTATTTAGGAGCGGCGATGGTCTGGATCTTTCTTTTTATTTCAAACGTCGCATGGGCGCTTTTTCTTTTGTCATGGAAACGTCAGGTTATGGAAATGACAAAGCAGGTAAAGGAAAAGAAAAAGCTGCGCGTTTCGTTGTTTGAAAAGCATTTGGAAAAATTAGCGGGCGCGATCAACGAAAAAAGCGATTTAGAGCAGCGCGAAAAGATACGGCTCATTCAGGAAAAAGAGCGGCTGAAGCAATCGATCGCAAATATCAGCCATGATCTTAGGACCCCATTAACATCCATCCAGGGCTATTTTATCCTTTTTCATAGCTGCGAGGATGAAAAGGAGCGGGAAAGCTATCTTTCGACCATTCAGGCAAAGGCGGACTATTTAGCGGAGCTGGTGCAGGTATTTTATGACCTGTCCCTGATAGAGAATGAGGATTACCGTCTGGAAATAGAAAAACTGGATATAAACAGGATCGTCACAGACTGCGCGCTGGAAAAATATAATGAGCTGAACGCCTATTCCACGGTTATAAAAACACAAAACGCCCCCGTATGGATTTCTGGGAACGCGATCGCCTGCAAAAGGATTATTGAAAATCTGATCACAAACGCAATACGCCATTCCGACGGCGATATCGAAATTTCCATAGGCGCGGATGGCGTATTTACGATCAAAAACAAGACCCTGGAGCTGGAAAATATTGACCCGCGGCGATTGCTCCAAAAATTTTATACCGTGGATGAGTCCCGCTCAAATGGAAATACAGGGCTGGGGCTATATATCGTGTCGGAGCTTTTACGTAAAATCGGCGGCAGCGTAGAGGAAATAAGCTTGCGGGAGCATGTCTTAACGGTCTCGGTCTCTTTTGCGGTTTGGGCTTGATTTAAGCTTAAAAGGTTAAAAGGGAAAGTCCTGATGTCGGCGCCAAGCTTTTGCGGCAGCCCATACCGGTAAATATTGTCCGCGTTTTCCGTCGACTGCTTTAGGGATAAAAGCGCGGCGCAGATCAAAAGAAACACAAGCCCGATATAGCGGCATAAAAAGACCGGCATAAAAAGACCGGCATAAAAAGACCGGCATAAAAAGATCAGTAATGCGCAGGAGTTGTAATACATACTGTTTAACATATTTTTCGGTGTACTGATACCCTTCGGTTTTCCATTCCAGCCCGATGGGTATCATTTTTTGCAAAACTTCGTCTGGATTTACGCCGGGCTTATACTGTACAAATAAAATGTTTGCGTGCTTTTCAAAGGCATCCGCGAAAATCTGGGGCCTGGGCGCTGCGATTGCAATATCCTCCTTTATCTGTTTGCAGTTTACCTTCTTTCCAGCCATTTGGTTTTCAAAATGCCAGGAAAGTTTAGGATTTGGAATCTGGCTCTCGGATGCCGTTATATGGAATCTTTTAGCTTCACAGTAACTTTTTGAAAAGAAAAAGCCAAGGAATAAGGCCTAAAAATTTAGAAGTGACTTTTTTACAATAAAGTGTTATACTATGCGTTACAGGAATGGAAAAGTGAGGTTATAAAAAATGGTTTATGACAATATTTTAGCCGCTATGGGGCATACTCCGATGATCCGATTAAACCGCATGACGCCGGAGGGGAGCGCGCAGGTGCTTGTAAAATTTGAGGGCTTGAATGTGGGCGGCTCTGTAAAGACCAGGACCGCTTACCAGATGATACTGCGGGCGGAAAAAGAGGGGCGTATACATAAAGATACGGTGATCGTGGAGCCTACAAGCGGCAACCAGGGCATTGGACTGGCGCTGGTAGGGGCGGTGCGCGGCTATCAGACCAGGATCATTATGCCGGATTCGGTCAGTGAGGAGCGAAGGAAGCTGGTGCAGCATTACGGCGCCGAGCTTGTGCTGATACATGACGACGGGAACATCGGGGCATGCATTGACGAGTGCATAAAGACCGCGATGCGTATGGCAAAGGAAGATCCGAATGTGTTTGTCCCGCAGCAGTTTGAAAATCCGGCGAATCTGATGGCGCATAAATACCATACCGGCGTTGAGATTTTAGAGCAGGCGGAAGGGCAGATTGACGGGTTTTGCTCCGGGATCGGAACAGGCGGGACGATCACCGGGATCGGGACGGTCTTAAAGGCGCAGTATCCGGATATTAAAATCTGGGCGGTGGAGCCGGAAAACGCAGCCGTTTTGTCGGGCGGCTCCATTGGGACTCATTTGCAGATGGGGATCGGGGACGGCATTATCCCAAAGATCTTAAACCAGCAGATTTATGAGGACATTTATATTGTAAGCGACGAGGAGGCGATACGCGCATCCAAAGAGCTTGCTAGGCTGGAAGGGATCATGTGCGGCATTTCCAGCGGGACGAATGTCGCCGCCGCGATACAGATGGCAAAAGAGCTGGGGCCTGGAAAAACAGTCGTGACGATTTTGCCGGATACGGCGGAGCGGTATTTTTCAACGCCGTTGTTTGAAGAGGCGTAAGAACGCGTCTGGAGGATTGCCGCTTAGGTCTGGCTTTACAAAATACAAAAAGGGGAATAAATCTATGAAGAAAAAATTACTCATACTGACCTGTTCTGTGTTAGTGGCAGGTCAGTCCCTGCTCCCGGCTTCTGTAAAAGCGGGAGTAAAAGAGCAAGAAGAGCTTACTGTCGTTATAGATGAAATAAATAAAAAAAATGAAGAGCTGGACGCACCAATAGATTCCATCGATCGATTTTGCTATAACTATAAAAACAGCAAGCCAAAGGTAACAAAAAAAGATAACTCGCTGATGTGGGAGGATTACGACAGAAAAAATATCCTTCTAAAATTTACGGTATACGCGGCAAAAAAAGAAGTCCATTGGCTCTTTCGCCTGTTGCGCAGCCAGTATGGACTGTATACTTACTATGGTGGCGACGCAAAATTTGAAAAAGCCGAAAAATTAATTTTAAAAGACGTCGGCTCAAAGGGCATGATCTCCGCCAAAAAATACCAAAAACTGCTGCATAAACATCTTGGGTTTATTACCGACGAACATCTGGCGATCGGGGAGCAGATTTTTGGGACGGATGTCAGGCTGTTTAGCAATGAAACGGAGCATTATATCAAAAGCGGCGAAAAATATTTCTCTAAGGACGATCCGCAAAACGCAATTGTAGAAATCAATGGAAAACAGCCGGAAAAATATTTAAAACGCGCGATTGATGAAAATGGGCGTTTGACCTATTATCCCTATGCGCGGTTAAAGCAAAAGGAGGATATTTGCAGTTACATTCTAAAATACGAAAATGGAGATACCAAAAGCATTTCGTTAAAACCGGCGAAATATTCCTACAAAAAGGATCTAGACCGGATGTATGGATATGATAAATATGACAATGCCGGTTATGTGGAAATAAACGAAGCGTTTATGGAAGAGGATTTTCCAAAAGAGCGAAAGCGTTTATTAAAAGACGTTTCGGATATGAAAAAACAGGAAAACCTGATCATAGACCTTAGAAATAACCCGGGCGGGGACGGGACATTGGTGGATGAATGGTTTTACCGCTATACGGGGAAACAATTGCTGCCAAATTACAGTACGCTGCGCATCCGGCCGGTGTGGATAAGCGATGCAAAGGAGCTTCGGGAAATGGATGCGTTTGCGGATGAGACGGGCTTAGAAAAAAGCGGTAAATATTATTATCGCCAGTATCCAGGCCACCAATACCTGGAAAACGGCGACCGGCAGATTTTTGTCCTAACGTCCGCGCATACGTGCTCCGCTGCGGAAGCGATGACGGACGCGTTAAAAAATATTGAAAATACGGTTGTGATCGGCACAAACACCGGAGGCGTGCTTTTGAACATGGCAAATTACAGCATGGCAATGCCATATTCGGGATTGCTTTTACAGTTTGGAGAGGCTATGCAGTATTTTGACCCATCTTATTTTCAGGAATCCTACGGACTGGAGCCGGATATTTATCTGACAGGGAAAAATTTAAACAAGCGGCTGGAAACGTTTTTTGAATTGTATGTGGATGGCCTTAATTAACGACCAATAAAATGAAAGGCAATCTGATAGAATAAAAAGCTATGGATGAAAGGGTGGTAAAATGGATCTTCAAATACTGGACATGTCAGGGGCCAGGCCGGAGCATTCCACAGTGATCGTAAATTTTGTCGCCGCAGTGCGGGAACAGCTGTTAAATAGCACATGTTATGTATTTTCAGATAATGTCCAATATAGATGGCATACGAAAGAAGGAGACGAGAAAACCGTTATTCCGGATGCATCGATCAATTGCCGTACGAAAACAAGAAAAGGCAATGTATTTTTGGATATTCCGCGTTTCGTCATGGAAGTATTAAGTCCATCTACAGAAAAATATGATCGCGGAGAGAAAATGGAATTATATCGGCAACAGGAGGTTGACGAATATTGGATCGTAGATTGGCAAAAGAAAAGTGTGGAAATCTATAATCTGGATTATGATGAAAATGGCAAACCGCAATATTATTTATGGGAGACCATTACAGATCAAAATAAGGAAGCGTTGAAAATTGTGCACTTTCCAAGTTTAAAGATTACATTTGATCAATTATTTGCTGAAGTGGACATGGATTATTAGCAGGAGTGATTATGTCGCGGGTAATCGCAACAGGAGTTCAGGATTTTGGAAAACTGATCAGAAAAATTGTTTTTATGTTGACAAACGCTGTTTATAAAGGAATGGTGGGAAAATGAAAATGACATCACGCTGATCGTTTATACTCACGATCGCTAAAATTTGCCAATAACGCCGACTCACGAGCGGTGTTATACCCGTGAGCGAAATGATTTGCCGAACGAAGTATCGGCATTTCAAAAGAAGAAGCAAATCATTTGGCAAATGAGTATGCTCGTGAGTATATCTTGAATCATATGGTAAACTTTATTGCTCGTGAGTAAAATATCCCTATTTTAGAAAAAATAGTTTCAATTTCATGCCACGAAGTTATAGAATCTTTTAAATATCCCTCTCCTTTTTCCGAAATTTTATAATATTTTCGTTTCGGGCCATGGGACATCTCGCTGTAATACATATCGGTCAGGCCCTCTTTATGCAATCTTCTTAAAATAGCATATAGCGTGCTTTCTTCTGTGTCTGTAAAAAAATTTTGCAGTATTTTTATAATTTCATATCCATACATGTCATTTTGCTTTAATAGCTGTAAAATACAAATATTTAAAATCCCTCTCTTTAATTGTGGGTCCATAGGCGGATCATTCCTTTGCGGTTTTGGTTTTATATAATATAGTGGATAGGATAAAAACTTCTGTATATATAGCGACGCTGCCGAGGGCTAAATATTTAAAATCGGATGGATCGCTATATAACATATGCAGCTGGTTGATTAAGAAAAGCAAAACTGTGATCATTCCAGATATATGAAATAAAGTCAGGAATCCAAATAGCTTTTCTTTTCTAAATTTTTTTACCGTAAGATAAAGATTCATTGCAAACAGCGCAGATAATAAAATGCGGATGGCGCTTACGCATATCATGCCGCTATCGGGATAGGATATTTTTGGCAGTACATAAAATTCGATGAACACGATCAATAAAAACAATCCAAGCAGGGTCAGGTTGCTTTTATGATCATAAGATTTCGGACGGCAAGCTTTTGGGATCCGTAAAAAGCCGATAAAAAAATAAATAAAATTAATGCCGATTAGGAATGGAAAGTAGTTTAACGAACTTGTATCGCATATTTTCAACAGATATAATCCCGCGAAAAGATGCATTGCGGTAAGCAATAGAACTTCAATTACGGAATTGTGGAAAAATGCCTGGTACAGTTTATGGTTCGATTCGGCAAACAGTTTTTTCACGATCCTTTTTGGCTCATCTAAAGCGGCGCATATTTCGCGATCCGTTTTTCCGTGTAAGGTTTCGTTTTCAAACCATTCTTCATAGTCATTTACGATATTTTTGCTTTCGTCGTCATTAAAATAAAAGGACAGATAAAAATTTAATTTTTCCATAAAGTCTGATTTTGAAATAAGCTTTGACATAGGACTCCTCCTCTAGTGTTTGTTGATCAGTAGTTGAGATTACTGTACACCATAACTGGATATATGTCAATTGATTTTCGAAAAGAAAAATAAGTTATCGTTACAGTTCAGATGTATAATATAACTCATATAGAATCAAAAAACGATACAAAGGAGAACGTCAATGGAAAGCTTACAGACACAGATTGAAAACTATTTAGAGTTCTGCGGTTCACAAAAATGCCTTGATCAGAAAACATTAAAAGCATACCGCATTGATCTGCGCCAGTTTTATGAGCAGAATCTGAACAAAGCCGCCTACGAGTTTACGCCCAAAATGCTGGAACGCTATATTGCAAAATTGCATGAAACATACAAACCAAGGACAGTAAAGCGAAAGATAGCATCGGTAAAGGCGTTTTTTTGCTATTTAGAATTTAAAGAAACGATAGAGCACAATCCATTTAACAAAGTGCAGGTGCATTTCAGGGAGCCTGTAAACCTTCCAAAGACCATATCGCTGAAAACCGTGGAGCTTTTTTTGTCTACAATCTATAAGGAGCGTAGAAATGCAAAAAGCCTGTATCAAAAAAGGGCGGCGATTCGGGATGCCGCGATCGCAGAACTGCTGTTTGCAACTGGGATGAGGATTTCCGAGCTTTGCGAGTTGAAAACGGCTGACGTTAATTTGTATGATGGGACGATCCTGATTTACGGAAAAGGGAGTAAGGAACGGCGCATCCAGGTCGCGAATGAAGAGGTTATCCAGATTTTGGTGGAATATAAGGAGAGTTTTGGCGGGATTAAGCGTCTTTGCGGCAATTTTTTTATAAACCAGTCAGGAAAGCCCGTGTCCGATCAGGCGGTGCGGCGCATGATCAATAAATACACCTCGATAGCGTCCATAGAGCAGCATATAACTCCGCATATGTTTCGGCATACCTTTGCGACAAGCCTGTTAGAAGCGGACGTTGATATCCGTTATATCCAGGAAATGTTAGGGCACAGTTCCATCAATATTACAGAAATATATACGCATGTCGCAGTCGCCAAGCAAAAGCATATTTTGGAAACCAGGCATCCAAGAAAGGATTTTTGCGTCCGGACAGAGTGATTCCAGTGCATGGATCAAGACTATGAGTTTTTGCAGTCGATCCACTAGCTGAACTGTTACGGACAGTTCAGCCTTTCTATAAAGCCAATCAACAACGCTAGGTCATCGTCAGACATGGCATAAATGGAATCAATCACTTTTTGCTGGAGCAAGGTGGTGTCTTTTTCTTCGTTAAAAAATTCCATTGGCGTTATGCCCAGATATTCGCAAATATAGAGGAATTCCCCCATAGACGGGAGGGATCTGCCGGATGTAATGCTGCGGATATAGCTGGTGCTGTGGCCAAGATCCAGACTCATTTTACGTTCGGATATCTTTTTTTCTTCCCGTAACTGGGAAAGGCGGTTCCGGATATACATTTCATCCATAAATATTTCTCCTCCTTCTACAGATGATTTTAATTCACTCATTATTTGGAAACGGGCGATTTAAACACCTGTTTTTGTCGTTGTAAGCGTTTTAATCGCTTATATTGCAAGAAATCAGATGATAAATGCGTTAATATCCGATAAATGTAGTATATGTGACAGTAATTGCCAAAATAATTTATTACAAATGACGTATAATAAGAGATATAAAGGTTTGGCGTTTAAAGCTATGGTTTAGTGAAATTATGCCTATGGATGAGTGAAATTATGCATTCAGTAGGATGTAAGCGGATATGGCGCCATTGATTAAGAAAGCAGGAGGTATATATGGAAATTACAATTAGTCGTGACAGGTATGCGATCATGGAATATGTGTCGAAACAGCCCGGTGAATTTAGAATGGCGGAAATGTACCATTTGCTAAGGGATCTGGAACCGGAAAAATGGCAGGCGAGGGATGTAAAAATTACTTTGGAATGGCTTGCCGATATGGGATTGGTAAAACGAAAGCTGGTGAAAGCAGGTCCCGGGCAAAAATGGCTGTATTACCAGGCGTGTTTTGATCCTGAATTTTTGCGCAGCCGGACAGAAATACTTAGCGATCAGGAAATCGTGAAATATGAATGCCGGGGTTTTGCGGAAAAAATCAGGTATTTGAATGCGCAAAAAAATGAGAAATTGATCTATCGTAAATTTTAATGTGAAATGTGTTCGTAACATGGCGATCGCACGCGCTTCTATGGGAGACAGGGAGACAGCTTGAATTTATGGGAAAATTTGTTATAATTAAGCCATTAAAAAAGGAGGCGTTAGGACTATGGATGTTTTACCAATTCAGGATATGGCAAACGCGTATATTGAACATGCAATGGTTATCAATAACTTTGTGACAACGATCGGAAATCAGTTAAAAAGTTCTTTGTGCCGTGTGTTTGGCGACGGCGTGAAATACAAATGGATGGAAAACAATAATCATCCGGTTATTCCCGATGCGTCCATAAACTGTGATATAAAAAACAGGCGTTCTACGAATTTTTTGGGCGTTCCCAGATTTATTATGGAAGTTTTATCCGATGCAACCGAACCTTATGACCGTAACGAAAAGATGGAATTATATAAAAAAGTGGAGGTTGCGGAATATTGGATTGTTGACTGGAGAAAAAAACAGGTAGAAATTTATGTGTTGTCTCCAGATGAAAATTCGATCGATGATGCGCAATATCGATTGCTGGCAACGATCACAGAGCAAAATAAGAGTGAATTAAAAATGCATATGTTTCCAAATGTGAAAATTGATTTTGAACAGTTGTTTGACGGCATAGACTGAAATCCCTCCAATGTTGCTTGAAAAATTCTTGGAAACTGGTATAATGGGCAATAAGTGGGCAAAACGTAACACAGGCAAAGCAGGAGGAAATACAAAAAATGGAAAATGAAAATACATCCAGAAATTTTATCGAGATGGAAATTGACAAAGATCTGGAAAAGGGTGTGTATAGCTCTGTATGCACCAGGTTTCCGCCGGAGCCAAACGGCTACCTTCATATCGGCCATGCCAAGTCCGTGCTCTTAAATTATGGGCTTGCAAAGCAGTATGGCGGAAAGTTCAATATGCGTTTTGACGATACGAATCCGACGAAAGAAAAAACAGAGTATGTAGAGTCCATTAAAGAGGATATCCGCTGGCTTGGGGCGGATTGGGAGGACAGACTGTATTTTGCGTCGGATTATTTCGAACAGATGTATGAGGCGGCGGTTAAGCTGATACAAAAAGGGCTTGCCTATGTGTCGGATCTGACGGCGGAGCAGATGCGGGAATACCGCGGGACGCTGACGGAGCCTGGAAAGGAGGACCCGAGCCGCGGCCGCAGCGTAGAGGAAAACCTTGCCTTATTTTTGGCGATGAAAGACGGGAAATTTGCGGACGGCGAAAAAGTGCTGCGGGCAAAAATCGATATGTCTTCCGGGAATATGAATATGCGCGATCCGGTCATTTACCGCGTAGCGCATATGTCGCATCATAATACCGGGGATAAGTGGTGCATTTATCCGATGTATGATTTCGCGCATCCGGTGGAGGACGCGATCGAAGGGATTACCCATTCCATCTGCACGCTGGAATTTGAAGACCACAGGCCGCTGTATGAGTGGGTGGTGCGTTCTTTAGAGTATCCGAACCCGCCAAGGCAGATTGAATTTGCAAAGCTTTATTTGAATAATGTGGTGACAGGCAAGCGCTATATTAAAAAGCTGGTGGAGGACGGCATCGTGGATGGCTGGGACGATCCAAGGCTGGTGTCGATCTCGGGGCTTCGCAGACGGGGGTATACGCCGGAGGCGATACAGCGCTTTATCAGCTTATGCGGCGTGTCCAAGGCAAACAGCGCTGTGGATATGGCGATGTTAGAATATTGCATCCGAGAGGATTTAAAGCTGAAAAAGGCGCGGGTGATGGCGGCGATCGATCCGGTGAAGGTTGTGATCGACAATTATCCACAGGGGGAAACGGAATACCTTGAGGTGGAAAATAATATGGAAAACCCACAGCTTGGGGTGCGCACCGTGCCGTTTTGCAGGGAGATCTATATTGATGGGGCGGATTTTATGGAAGAGCCGCCAAGGAAATATTTCCGCCTGTATCCGGGGAATGAAGTCCGGCTTATGCAGGCGTATTTTATCAAATGCACGGGTTTTGAAAAGGATGAAAACGGCAGGGTGAGCGTGATCCACTGCACCTATGACCCGGCTTCAAAGGGCGGCAACAGCCCGGACGGGAGAAAGGTCAAAGGGACGATCCACTGGGTTGCTGCGCCGTACGCTGTGTGCGGAGAGGTTCGGTTATTTGAAAACCTGATCGATGAGGAAAAGGGCGTTTACAATAAAGAGGACGGCAGTTTGAACTTAAACCCAAATTCTCTCGTTACGAAAAAATGTTATGTGGAACAGCCAGTAGCGGAGGCGGCAGCGTATGAGAGCTTCCAGTTTGTAAGAAACGGCTTTTTTTGCGTAGACGCAAAGGATTCCACAAAGGAGCGTCCGGTGTTTAACCGTATTGTGTCGTTAAAAAGCTCGTTTAAGCTGCCGGTGTAAAAAATGCGTAAATTTTGGAAGGAGCTGCCATGAAATAACGAAGTTCCAGGTTTTTAAAACAGTTACAAAATTTGATGAAAAGAAGGTAGAAAATGTCAGCATTATATGATGTAAATGAAGAAAAAAAATATGTGTATGTAAAAAAGCTGGACTGCACAAACTGCGGGAGGACGATTGAGGACCTTCGGGTGTTAAACAGCAAGCTGCGCAGGATGGAGCCGGATGCGGATTTAAGGCCGCGGTTCCATTACATAGACACTTTAAAATACGGCGTAACCTCGTGTCCATGCTGCGGTTTTTCCTCGCTTACGAAAAATTTTGAAAATTTAACCCAGCTTCAAAAGCGTTACCTGGTGGATAAGGTGTCGTCCCATTTTTACGAGCGGGAACCGTTTAAGGGCGAGGTTATGGATTATGAATCGGCGATACAGATGTATCGGCTTGCGTTTTTGTGCGCAATGTCCATGGAGCTGAAAACAAGCGAGCAGGCGTATATCTGCCTGCAACTGTCGTGGCTGCTTCGTGGGAGCATAGAGGAAAAAGAGGCGGAGCCGGAGGGATTGCCGGAAGAAGAAAAAAAACAGCTAAAGGAGCAGGAGGAGCGATATTACAGGCAGGCGTATGACGGCCTTTCCCAGGCTCTTTTGGAAGAAGATTTTCCAATCTGCGGCATGGACGAGGGCACGTTTGAATATATGCTTGCGGTGTTAAGCTTTCATTTTAAGGAATATGATTCGGCGGTAAAATATTGCGGCAATGTGGTGCAGAACCGCTCGGTGTCCGCAAAGCTAAAGGATAAGGCGTTGATGCTAAAAGATGAGATTTTAGCGGCAAAAAAAGAGGGAGAGGAATAAGGGCAAGTGTATGAGCTTTTTATCCATCTGGACGCCCATAAAAAGTCCGCGCTTTATGAGCAGATATATGAATCTATAAAAAACGATATTGTAGACGGCAAGCTTACCTGCGGGGAAAAGCTGCCGTCTACGCGTTTATTGGCGGCGCATTTATCCATCAGCCGAAGCACCGTGGAGACGGCATACGGCCAGCTTGTCAGCGAGGGCTATATCGAAGCAAGAAAGGGCAGCGGCTATTATGTGTGCGACATCGGGCAGCTTTACGGAACTGGGGGCCTATCTAAAAGCGGAGCGCGCCATCAGGCGCAGGATACGCAGGCCATGGAAATTTCGATGGAAACGCAAATGAAGATCCAGATGAAAAATCCGATAAAAATCCCGCCGCAGATGCAGCCGCAGCCAGACTGCGATGTGAAAATTGATTTTTTTCCCGGCAGGATAGACGCGAAGGCGTTTCCGTACCAGGTATGGCGAAAGGTCAATAAGGAGGCGCTGCTGGAATTAGAATACGAATCCCTGGAAGCGGGCCATCCCCAGGGGGAGTACCGCCTTCGAAAAGCGATCGCGGGCTATTTATACCGGGCCAGGGGCGTGCGCTGCGTGCCGGAGCAGATCGTGGTCGGGGCGGGGAATGAATCTTTATTGCAGTTATTAAGCCAGATGCTTTCAGGTCCCCGCGTCGCGGTTATGGAAAGTCCCACTTATTTGCAGGCGTACCACACCTTTTGTAATATGGGCTATCGCGTAAAAGCCGTGCCGATGGATGACGGGGGCATACGGGTGGAGGAAATTCCATTAGAAGATGCCTCCCTTGTCTATGTCATGCCCTCCCATCAATTTCCCTTTGGCTCCGTCATGCCCTTTAAACGCAGGCGGCAGCTGTTAGCCTGGGCAAAGGAACGGGAAGGGCGCTATATTATAGAAGACGACCATGACAGTGAATTTCGCTATGTGGGAAAGCCGATACCATCCCTGCACAGTATGGAAAAACAGGGCCGCGTCATTTACCTTGGCACGTTTTCCAATAGCATTATGCCATCTATCCGCGTCAGCTACCTGGCGCTCCCGCCAGAGCTTTTACGGGTATATTTTGAAAAATGCGGCTTTTATTCGCCTACCGTCTCCCGCAGCCTGCAAAGCGCGGTCTGCAAATTTATGGAGGGAGGCTATTTTGAACGCCATTTGAATAAGATGCGCAGGGTTTACAAAGGAAAGCACGACGAGCTGCTAAGGCTGTTGAAAGGAAAGCCATGGGTAGAGCGGATTTACGGCGGCAGGGCAGGGCTGCATATCGGCGTGGAGATGAAAAGCGCATCATCGGAAGAAGAAATCATGGCAAGGGCAAAGAAGCGGGGCGTGCGGGTGCAGGGGATGTCTGGATATTATATCGAGGGCAGGCGTGCGCCCGGGGATCGTCCGATCCTTTTGCTGGGATTCGGGAATCTGACGGTGGAGCAGATCAGGGAAGGAGTTGCGGTTTTGGAGGAGTGCGTGAGATGACGTTTGCACTTGACGGATCCAAAAGCTATGAAGGCGGATTGCTCCGTCTCTGTTATTATTATATGAAATTACGCAAAATATGTCAAATGAATTTCATAAAAATATTACTTGACCCTCACGCAGCGTCATAGGTTAAAGTGGATATATCAAGAAAAGGAGGCAGATAGCTGTGAGGACTGTAAAAGAAGTGTCAGATTTAACTGGCGTCAGCGTGCGCGCGCTCCATTATTATGACGAGATCGGGCTTTTAAAGCCGACTGGCAAAAGTGAGGCGGGATATCGGCTTTATGACGATAAAGCGCTGGAAACATTACAGCAGGTGTTGTTTTTCCGCGAGTTTGATATTCCATTGAAAGAAATCAAAGAGATCATGGCAAATCCGGCTCTTGACAGAAACCAGATTTTACAAATGCAAAGGAAAATGCTGACAGCGAAAAAAGAGCGTTTGGAACGCCTGATCGCCAGCGTGGATGGCATTCTGAAAGGAGAAAACAAAATGGATTTTGCGGTTTTTAGTGAAACGGAGATGGAGGAAATGTTCCAGGTTATGCTTGAGCATATGCCAAAGGATATGAGAGATATCGCCATAAAAGAATTTGGCAGTATCGAGCGCTGGAAAGAGCATTATTTGCAAGCCGTAGCTTCTGAAAAAATGCAGAAAAGCTATGCAAAGGTTGTGGAATGGTATGGCGGAAAAGATAAATTTTTATCTGTTGCCCGAAACCCTATCAGCAAGGAAGTTGCAGAAAGCTACCACAAACGGTTTGACGCGATATTACAAAAACTGGTCGCCAAACGGGATTGCGCACCGGATTCTTTTGAAGTAAAAGAGCATGTCGCCGAATACGGTTTTGTGATGAAACAGCTTTTACAGATCAAAGAGGAAAAAGGGTATATGCTTGCCCAGGCGCAATACTACCGCAATGAAAAAATCAAGCCGAAGATGGATGAAAAATATGGGGATGGAGCTTCGGAATTTTTTGCGCGGGCAATAGAAGCTTTTTATGATGGAAGTTTTTTATAGGAAAGATTGATCATACGCTTTTCACTTAACCAGCGCTCCATCCAGGTTTGCAACGCTTTCTGGATGGAGTTTCGCCTGTAACCATATAATTGCCAAAAAAATTATACAATCTATGGGTTATTTGTAAAGCGCTAATTGTGACAATTTTTTGGGTTTTCGCGCAAAGTCATATGATTAGGAAATAGAGTCATTTTCCTGCATTTTCATAGCACGCACCTTAAGCGGCAGCCCAAACAGCGTAATAAACCCTTCCGCATCGTGATGGTCGTACAGCTCCCCGGTGGTAAAGCTTGCCAAAGATTCGCTGTATAAAGAATAAGGAGAGGTTGTTCCGGCTTTTATAATATTCCCTTTATAGAGCTGGAATTTGACTTCTCCGGTCACATACTTTTGCGTAGAAGTCACAAACGCCTGAACCGCTTCGCGAAGCGGCGTGAACCATTTCCCTTCGTATACGATCTGCGCCATTTTGTTGCCCATATCTTTTTTTACTTCCATCGTGGCGCGGTCGAGCACAAGCTCTTCTAACTGCTGGTGCGCTTCCATTAAGATTGTGCCGCCAGGGGTTTCATACACGCCGCGGCTTTTCATGCCGACTACGCGGTTTTCTACGATATCCACAATGCCGATGCCGTGCTTTCCGCCAAGGCGGTTTAATTCCCGGATAATGTCGGAAACCTTCATCTGCTTGCCGTTAATGGATTTTGGCACGCCGGATTCAAACGTCATCGTTACATATTCGCCCTCGTTAGGAGCTTTTTGCGGAGTCTGGCCCAGCACTAATAAATGGTCATAATTTGGCTCGTTTGCAGGGTCTTCCAATTCCAGGCCCTCATGGCTGATATGCCAGAGGTTGCGGTCACGGCTGTAGCTGGAATCCGCGGAAAACGGGAGGTCGATGCCATGGGCTTTGCAGTAGGCGATCTCCGATTCTCTGGAATCCATCGTCCATTTATCATCCCGCCATGCGGCAATGATTTTGATGTCCGGCGCAAGCGCTTTGATCGTAAGCTCAAACCGGATCTGGTCGTTGCCCTTTCCGGTAGCGCCGTGGCAGATTGCGGTGGCGCCTTCTTTTCTTGCGATTTCCACCAGTCTTTTTGCAATGCCAGGGCGCGCCATAGATGTACCAAGCAGATATTTGTTTTCATAAACCGCGCCGGCCTGTACGCATGGGATAATGTATTCATCACAAAATTCATCTGTAATGTCTTCGATATACAATTTCGCCGCGCCGGATAATTTTGCGCGCTCCTCTAAGCCGTCCAGCTCGCTTTCCTGCCCGCAGTCTACGCAGCAGCAGATCACTTCATAATCATAGTTCTCTTTTAACCAAGGTATAATGGCTGTCGTATCCAGCCCGCCTGAGTATGCCAGAATTACTTTTTCTTTCATCGTAAACAAGTCCTTTCTAAATCTAAGTATAAATTAAGTACGCCCAAGTATCATTTGCAGCTTAAACTACTATACAACATTTGCCGTCATATGGCAAGTGAAAAAATATACATTTTTTATGCATCCGAAATATTCATCCCGCTTATTATCGTAAGCATGAAATGATTTTGTCAAAAGAAGTATATTATACTTACGAGCGTACATATTTGCCAGATAAGTTGCTTTTTCTTTAGAAAGGCCAATGCTCTGCAAGAGGATTATTTTGTTTTCGAGGATATAAAAACCAACGTAAATTTTGTATATTATGACGCAAAATTGTATAATTATACAAAAATTCGTAAATAATGCATAAAACCCTTGTACTTTTGGCGTATTTATATTACTATTAATCAGGTATAAGCATGGAGCCGAAAAAACAGCCGTAAGCAAACTGTAATCAAAGTAAAATAAGAAGGCGGTTTAAGCAAAACAGGCAAGACAACAAAGAAAACGTAAAGCGACAAATAAAACAGAGGTGGGATTTATGATAAAAGCAGGGATTATAGGCGCGACTGGCTATGCGGGCGCGGAGCTGGTAAGGCTTCTAGCGGGGCATAAGCAGGTAGAGGTGATTTGGCTTGGTTCGAAAAGCTACACCGGACAGACGTATACAGACATTTACCAGAACATGAATGAAATCGTAGAAGGGGAATGTCAGGATGATAATATCGAAAAGCTTGCAAAACAGGCGGATGTTATATTTACGGCGACTCCCCAGGGATTTTTGGCGTCCGTTCTTTTAAAAGAGCATTTGGAGCAGGCAAAGTTTATAGACTTAAGCGCGGATTATCGTCTAAAAGACGTAAAGGTTTATGAAAAATGGTATAAAATCGAGCACAAGTCCCCGCAGTTTTTAGAAGAAGCGGTGTACGGGCTGTGCGAGATCAACCGCAGCCAGGTGAAAGGCGCAAGGCTTATTGCAAATCCGGGGTGTTATACGACCTGTTCGATTTTAACGGCGTATCCCCTTGTAAAAGAAGGTCTGATAGACCCGTCTACATTAATTGTGGACGCAAAAAGCGGGACCTCCGGGGCGGGCCGTGGCGCGAAGGCAGACAATCTATTTTGCGAGGTAAATGAAAATATGAAAGCGTATGGGGTCACGACCCACAGACATACGCCGGAAATCGAGGAGCAGCTTGGGATTGCGGCTGGGAAAGAGGTGCGCATCAGCTTTACGCCCCATTTAGCCCCGATGAACCGCGGCATTTTGGTGACAGAATACGCTTCCCTTGTGAAAAAATCGGATGGAAGCCTGCCGTCGGAAGAAGAAATCCGAAGCGTTTACGAGCGGCGCTATGGCAAGGAGCGGTTTGTGCGTGTGCTAAAGCCGGGGGTCTGCCCGCAGACAAAGTGGGTTGAGGGCAGCAATTTCGTAGATATTAATTTTAAAGTGGACGAGCGCACCGGACGGGTTATTATGATGGGGGCGTTAGATAACCTGGTAAAGGGCGCGGCAGGGCAGGCGGTGCAAAATATGAACCTGCTGTTTGGGTTTCCGGAAGAGGAATGGCTGGACTATACGCCGCTGTTTCCATAATAACACCCTAATATACCCGTGCATAGTTCGGCGGGGATATAGGGAAAGCAGAAAGGATACGACAGATGCAGCAAGGGATAACGGTCAGGGAAATGTGTGAGCAGGACTACGCGCAGGTACATGAATTGTGGACGACGATCCGCGGATTTGGGCTTCGAAGCATTGACGATTCCAAAGAAGGGGTGGAGCGGTTTTTGCGGCGAAACCCGTCCACAAGCGTTGTGGCGGAATGCGGGGGGCGTATCATCGGCTCGATCCTGTGCGGGCACGATGGGAGGCGTGGATGTTTTTATCACGTATGCGTCCATGAGAAATTTCGCAAGCAGGGCATCGGCAAGGAAATGGCGGTATTTGCGATGAAGGCGCTGCAAAAAGAGCGGATCAACGTGGTTTCGTTGATCGCGTTTCGGGATAACGAGGTGGGAAACCAGTTTTGGAAACGGGTCGGCTGGAAATTCCGTGAGGACTTGAACTACTATGATTTTGTATTAAACGATGCAAATATCACAAGGTTTAACAAATAAAAAGAGGTGTAGGAAAATGAATGAAGGCATGATGGATGAGGTGTTAAAAAAGGCGGAGGTTCTAATCGAAGCGCTTCCTTATATACAGCGGTTTAACCGCAAGATCATTGTAGTAAAATACGGCGGCAGCGCAATGAACGACGAAGGGTTAAAGCACAGCGTAATTGAGGACGTGACGCTGCTGAAACTCGTTGGGTTTAAGCCGATCATCGTGCATGGCGGCGGAAAGGAGATCAGCAAGTGGGTGGAAAAATCCGGGATGGAGCCGCATTTTGTAAACGGGCTTCGAGTTACGGACGCGCCGACAATGGAAATTGCGGAGATGGTTTTAAACAGGGTAAATAAATCCCTGGTACAGTACGTAGAGCAGCTTGGGGTGCTGGCCGTGGGCGTCAGCGGAAAAGACGGCGGTATGCTGAAAGTAAAAAAGAAATACGCGGACGGGGCGGATATCGGCTTTGTGGGCGATGTGACGGAAGTGAACCCAAAGATTTTATATGACCTGTTGGAAAAGGATTTCCTGCCGATCGTAGCCCCGATTGGCATGGATCAAGACTATCAGACCTACAACATCAACGCGGACGATGCGGCATGCGCGATCGCCCGGGCGGTATCGGCGGAAAAGCTTGCCTTTTTAACGGATATTGAGGGAGTCTACCGGGACCCGGACGACCGCTCGACCCTGATATCGGAGCTGACCGTATCCGATGCGAAAAAGCTGATCGCGGACGGGTACATCGGCGGAGGCATGCTGCCAAAGCTTTCGAATTGTATGGACGCGATCGAGCATGGCGTATCGAGGGTGCATATTTTAGACGGCAGGATCGCCCATTGCCTGCTGCTTGAAATATTTACCAATAAGGGGATTGGAACTGCTATTTTGGAGGATAAGGAGACGAAATTTTATCATGGATAAAACAAAAAAATTGGATAAAAAAGGATACATGGAAGAAGCGGATCAGGCGCTGTTACATACGTATAATCGTTTCCCTGTGATTTTTGAGCGGGGGTGCGGCGTGCATTTATATGACACCGATGGAAAAGAATACCTGGATTTTGCATCCGGAATCGGCGTAATGGCATTGGGTTATGGCAATGAAGCCTATACCGACGCGCTGAAACGGCAGTTAGACCTGCTTACGCATACGTCTAACCTGTATTACAACCTTCCGGTTATAGAAGCGTCGAAAAAGGCGCTCCGCGCATCCGGGCTTGACCGCATCTTTTTTACGAACAGCGGGACGGAAGCCATTGAGGGAGCGTTAAAGGCGGTGAAAAAATATGCGTTTACAAGGGACGGACATGCAGGGCATGAGGTCATTGCCATGAAAAATTCCTTTCACGGAAGGAGCTTAGGCGCCCTTTCTGTTACCGGGACGCCTCACTACCAGGAGCCTTTTGAGCCTTTGATCGGCGGGATAAAGTTTGCGGATTTTAACGATTTAGAAAGCGTAAAAAGCCAGATTACGGAAAAAACCTGCGCCGTTATTATGGAAACGGTGCAGGGCGAGGGCGGCATATATCCGGCAAAGCCGGAGTTTTTGGAAGGGGTGCGTTCACTCTGCGACGCCCATGACATTTTGCTGATCTTAGACGAGATCCAGTGCGGGATGGGGCGCAGCGGCAGCATGTTTGCGTGGCAGCGTTACGGAGTCAAGCCAGACATTATGGCTTTGGCAAAGGCCATCGGATGCGGCGTTCCAGTCGGCGCGTTTTTAATGACGCAGCGCGTAGCCGAAAAGTCCCTTGCGCCGGGAGACCACGGCACGACCTATGGCGGCAACCCGTTTGTGGGCGCGGCGGTAAGCAAGGTGTTTGATTTATTCGACAGCCTGCATATTTTGGAAAATGTCAAAGAGGTTTCGGTTTATCTGGAAGCAAAGCTGGATGAGCTTATAAGTAAATACGATTTTTTGACAGAACGCCGCGGCATGGGGCTGATGCAGGGGGTTGTTTCGAAAAAAAGCGTTGGGGATATTGCGGCTAAGGCGCTGGAAGAAGGGCTGGTTGTGATCACCGCGGGGGCGGATGTGATCCGGCTGCTGCCGCCGTTGATCATTGTAAAATCGGATGTGGATGAAATGATAAAAAGGCTTCAAAGGGCGTTGGAGCGGTTATAGTGGAAAGGAAAGTGCGAAAGATATATTTATGTAAATCGGGGAAAAAGAAAGAAAATTGAGATAGAGAGTTAAAAGAGAGCGGAGCATACAACCGCTCTTTTTTTGTGCGCAGACCCGCATCTGAAAGTTTGCTGATGACACGCTACGGGACGCGCGGCGAGATATTTCCCTTATTTTCTTACTGTAAATCCCGGCGGCTTGCAGTATACATAAGCTTTAGGAGCTGATTTTTGGATACGGATGCGCGGAAAATGCACAAATAGATGGTGGATGTGGATAAGATAACAAAAATTCGTAGAATAAAATACTCTACGAAATGTTGCAAACTATAAATAAACACTAATTGTATTATAACCATTGCAAAAGAAATGTCAACCCCTAATTTCGCGGTAATAGCTGGAATCTTGTAATGATCTAAATATGGACAGCAAATTTTTCATGTCCTTGTCCTTTTTAGAAACACCCGTGAATAAGGTGGTATTTTAGGGTGGTAAGGTGGCAGGATAAATCGGTACGGCATGCCGGGATTCAGAATATAAGATGAGTCCCGGCTTTTTTCGCAGAGTATTTTACTCTACGAAAAAATGTCGGCCGCAAAGACGGGTTTTATGCATATTGGATTGCCGTCTGGCTGGCAGGATGTAAGGATCTATTCATGGAAAAACAGGGGTATCATTACAGCGTGCTGTTTACCAGGACGGAAAAACAGTCGGAAATGCAAAAAGCCCTTTCAGCCGCATTCCCGGAAAGCAGGGGGAAGATATTCCTCCCGATGCGGGAGTATTACAGGCGCGACAAAAAAGAAAACAGTGTAAAGCCGTTGTTTCCCGGATATCTGTTTGTCCATTCTGACATGGGCAGGGAGGAGCTGCATGAGTTTTTGCTGGAGCAAAGGGGAAAGGTCGCATCCTTTCTAAAAGAGCTTGGCAGGTCTGACCGGGATTCGTCAGAAAGACAGCACTATGCACAAGGGCAGAGTTATCCCGAAGAGAATGCGGCGGTTGACCTGACCGAAGAGGAAAGCGGTTTTTTGGATACGGTATTAGACAAGGATGGGATTCAGCGGATGTCCGCGGGCTACCGGGAAAGTAATGGGAAGCTCACAGTCATGGAAGGCCCGCTTGTGGCTTACGCCAGCCGTATCGTGAAAGTGGACAGGCATGAGAGGGCCGCATACTTGAATTTAAAATTTCGGGAAATCGATATCGTGGCCGGACTTGAAGTCAGGCCGAAAAGCTATTATTGCCCGGATGGAAAAGACGTTCCAGTGGCGCTTAGCGATGGGACGGAAGTGGATTTAATGGAATTGAAAAAAAGGATGATGGAAGGGTAGTCGGTTTACCGCTCCCTTAGCGGATTTCGGACATAGCGATAGCAGAGTGCGGGGCGTTATACGCCGCGTGTATGGCGAAGCTATGCCTAAAATGGTTGCGACAGCAATGAGACATTTGGAATAAACAGATAAGATGAGTCTTTGCGGCGTGGGGTTTCCACGCTGCTTTTTATTTACTGGAAAAGGGGGTTCTGGAATGACAGAGCTTGCGGCCAAATGCATAAGGGAGGAGCCAAGGTTTTCAGGGCTTAAAAAATTTAACCATAAAATATGGCTTTCTTCCCCTACGATGCATGGGGAAGAATTGGAATATATGGCAAAGGCATATAAAACCAACTGGATGTCCACTGTCGGAGCGAATATTGATGAACTGGAACAGCTAGTGGCAAAGTATGCTGGGGTAAAACATGCGATAGCGTTAAGCTGCGGGACGGCGGCTATCCATCTTGCCGTCAAACTCGCGGCGGAAAGGCTTTACGGGAGCAGCAGTGGTATTTCCACGCCAAACGGTCTTGGGGCGGGCGGGAGCCTTTTTGGGAAAAGGGTGTTTTGTTCAGATCTTACATTTGCGGCGACGGCAAACCCCATTGTTTACGAGGGCGGCGAGCCAGTCTTTATTGACGCGTCGCCGGATGACTGGAATATGGACCCGCAGGCGTTGGAGGTTGCCTTTCAAAAATACCCGGATGTAAAGCTTGTGGTGTTCGCCCACCTTTACGGTTTTCCAGGACAGATTGACGAGATAAAACGGATATGTGAAAGGCATGGGGCGTTGCTCATTGAGGACGCGGCGGAAAGCCTTGGGGCGAAATACAAAGGGAGGCCGACAGGGGGATTTGGTGATTATGGCATATTCAGTTTTAATGGGAACAAGATTATTACGGGCAGTTGTGGCGGTATGCTGATTACCAATGATTGGCATAGTGCAGCAAAAGCAAGAAAATGGTCGACACAAAGCCGCGAGGACGCGCCATGGTATCAGCATGAAGAACTTGGCTACAATTATCGAATGAGCAACGTGGTCGCAGGGATTGTGCTTGGACAGTGGGGATACTTAGAAGCGCATGTTGCAGAAAAAAAGCGCATTTATGATTTTTATACAGACAGATTGAAACCGCTTGGGGTGGAATTAAACCCGTATGATGCAGAAGCGTCAGAACCGAACTATTGGCTATCCTGTATGTGTTTGGATAAAAATAGCCAGTGCGCGATGACAAGGTCAGATAAATCTTATACTTATGAAGATGTGCATGGCAGGACTTGCCCGATGGAGGTATTAGGGGCTTTGGAAGCGTTTTCAGCGGAAGGGCGTCCGGTATGGAAACCGATGCATTTACAGCCGATGTTTTGCAATCATGAGTTTATCAGCGTGGACGGCGGGCGACGGACGTTTGATGGATGTTTCGGAGGTCGGTTGTTGGAACGTATAGAGGAAAGCGGGAGGTTGTTTGGAAATGGGGTTTGCTTGCCATCTGACATAAAAATGACGGAAGAAGAGCAAGAGCGGGTGGTTGAGATCATATATGCGTGTTTCAGCGAGCGGGATTTTGAAAGGATGGATACTGCAAGGCACAGGTTTTTGCCAGCATGAAATTTAGTTATAGAAAGGCAGTATGGCAGTGTTATGAAAAAGTGCATAAAGCTAGTCTGGGGCATCAGTGGAATCAGTGTTGTTGCAGGGATGGCGGCTTTTATCATAGACAGGATGGGGAGGGTTGAAACGGCAAGCCATAAACCATACGGGAACTATGAAAAGTATGTGAAAAGGCCGCTGGATGTTGTTTTTAGCGTCGGGGCGTTGATCGCATTGAGTCCCGTGATGGTAGTAACAGCGATATTAGTCAGGGTGAAACTTGGCGCACCTGTCATCTTTAGGCAGAAGCGGGTAGGATTGGACAGCAAGGTTTTTACCATTTGTAAGTTTAGGACGATGCGGGATGGCGAAGGGACGGACGCAGAACGGCTCACTGACTTTGGAAGGAAGTTAAGGTCTGCGAGCATCGACGAACTGCCAGAACTTTTAAATATTATAAAAGGCGATATGAGTATCATTGGTCCAAGGCCGTTATTGGTGGAGTACCTGCCGAGATATTCGGAACGCCAATCACACCGCCATGATGTAAGGCCGGGATTGACAGGATTGGCTCAGGTAGGTGGACGGAACGCGCTTTCCTGGGATGAGAAGTTCGAGAATGATTTGGAATATGCAGGGCGCATTACGTTCTTAGGGGATGTGGCAATCTTTATAAAAACAGTTATGACGGTATTAAAGCGTGAGGGCATAAACGTCGATGGAGAAATTACAATGCCTAAGTTTACAGGAAGTGAAAAAGGATAAGGCCATATGAAAGATTTGTTGATAATCGGTGCGGGAGGTTGCGGGAGGGAAGTCCTTCAATGGGTCAAGGATATAAATGAAGTTCAGCCCGTTTGGAATATTAAAGGCTTTTTGGATGACAATCTCAATGCCCTAAATGGGATGGAATCAGATTACATAATTATTAGTACGGTAAAGGATTATGTAGTGGAGAAAAATGATGTATTTACCTGCCCTATAGGGAACAGCAAGATCCGAAAAAAGATTGTTAGACGTATTCAGTCGAAAGGTGGGGAGTTTGTTTCCATCATTCATCCAACAGCGATCATTGCCGATACTGTAAAACTTGGCAGGGCGGAAATCATATATCCCTATACTGTTATTTCAGATAATGTTAAGATGGGGGATGGCTGCATCATCAATATGCATTCATCCATAGGCCATAATTCCGTTTTAGGCGAATATTGCACGATCAGCGCGCACTGCGATGTGACAGGGGGATGCAATGTTTCCGATAACGTGTTTATGGGAAGCGGTGCAAGGATCATTCCTGGGCTAAACGTTGGTGAAGGAGCTTTTATATGCGCGGGAAGTGCAGTGATGATAAATATCAAGTCTGGGATGAAGGTAATTGGAATACCGGCGCGGAAAGCGGGGTTCTAAATCAAACTGGCCAGACAAGGCTTCGAATATGAAAGCGATCGAGCGAAGGTTAAAGAGGACGCTGTTAAAACGCAGATGAATCAGGGGCAAGCCAAAAGGCATCACATAGGGGCGTCGGCGGTTGATTTTGTTTGAAGTAGTTGTCAGTGATAGGGGAAGCAAGGCATACAGTCTGAATCTGGCGAAAGACGTGGGAACTGTGGTCCCGTACCAATCGGTGATATTTAACGGACAGGCGGAAAAGTTGTGATCAGAAGATGAATTTATTGTTTATTTCACTTGTTGACTTAAGATCAATACAAGAAAGACATATATATACTGACCTTCTAAGGGAATTTCAGAAAAATGGACACAGTCTGTACATTATATCTCCCATTGAAAAACGGCACAATCAAAAGACACATATTATTAGAGAAGAAAATACAATTATCCTAAAACTTCGTATCGGAAACATCCAAAAGGTAGGAGCGGTAGAAAAAGGAATCAGCACGGTTGCGATAGAGCCGCAGTTTTTATTTGCTATAAAGAAATATTTTAAGGACATTAAATTTGATGCCGTCCTATACCCGACTCCTCCAATAACATTTTGTAAGGCGGTAGAATATGTTAAGAAAAGGGATGGGGCAAGAACGTACCTGCTTTTGAAGGATATATTCCCGCAGAATGCTGTGGATATAGGAATGCTTAGTAAGGCTGGTATGAAAGGAATATTTTATCGGCGCTTTCGAAGGCAGGAAAAACGGCTGTATTACATATCTGATCGTATCGGCTGTATGAGCCAGGCCAATGTAGAGTATGTTCTAAAGCATAATCCAGAAATAAGCAGAAAAAAGGTTGAAGTATGTCCGAATAGCGTAGAGCCTATGGATATGAACATATCAGTTGAAGAAAGAAAGCAGATTAGAAGGAAGTATAATATTCCGCTTGATAGAACGGTTTTTATTTATGGTGGAAACCTGGGTAAGCCACAGGGGATTTCATTTATGTTAAGGTGCATTTTTAGCCAGAGAAAAAATGATAAAGTTTTTTTCCTTATAGTGGGAAATGGTACGGAATATAGCCGTATTGAACATTATGTTAATAAGCATAAGCCGAATAATGTCATGCTTCGTCAGTGGTTGCCAAAAGAAGAATATGACAGGATAGTGGCGGCATGTGATGTGGGCATGGTTTTTCTTGACCATCGGTTTACGATACCGAATTTTCCGAGCAGAATATTGAATTATATGCAATGCAGATTGCCTGTGTTGGCTTGCACGGATTCAAATACAGATTTAGGAAATCTTGTGGCTGGTTTAGATAAGAACGGAAAAAAAACACATGAGCCTTTTGGCTGGTGGTGTGAAAGTAATGATACAGAGGCTTTTAAAAAAATAATAAAAAGAATAACCGAACATGCAGTAAATCAGCTAGGGATATATGGATTCGAATATTTAGAAAGCCATTATACTGTTGCTCAAAGTTATAGCATGATATTGGAGGGAATAAGCAAATGATACACCCGATCATAGAGAGCAGAACAAAAAGAACATATCAGATCTGCACATGTTGCGTGATGGACACGTCAGACGAGGATATTGCGTTTGATTCTAATGGGGTATGCATGCGTTGCAATGAATTTAAAAAACGCATAGAGCCTGAGTGGAATCATGGAAGAGGGCATGAAAAAGAGCTGGAGATGTTGATAGACGATATCAAAAAGACTGGTAGGGGAAAGAAGTATGATTGCATTCTCGGCCTTTCTGGGGGGTTAGATTCTTCTTATATGCTTCATATGGCAGTAAAAAAGTGGAGACTTCGCCCTTTTGTTGTGCATATCGATTGTGGATGGAATCTGCCCATTGCAGAAAAAAATATTAAAAGAATGACAAATGAGCTTGGCGTAAAGCTCCATATCAAACACATGGATTGGAATGAGATGCGTGAAATGCAGCTGGCATGGTTTCGGACAGGTTTGGAGTCGCTAGACGCTCCGCAGGATCATGCGTTTATTGCGCTTATTGATGAGCTTTCCCTAAAACTTGGAGTAAAGTACATTTTAAACGGTTACAATATCGAAACGGAAGCAATTGCAGATCCGGCATCATGGGGGGGTATGCTGGACCAACCGGTGATGCAACATATATGAAAAATGTGATTAAGAAATATTGCGCCATACCTATAAGAAAGTACACCTTTACAAATGGTTTCAGACACAAGTTTGTGATTCCATATATGAATGGAGTAAAGACGGTAAAGCCGTTGAATATGGTCCCTTTTACAAGGCAGGAGATGGTGGATACGCTTGAGAGAGAGTATGGTTATGAACCATATGGTCAAAAACATTTTGAGGATTTACTTACAAAGTTCTTAGAAGGTTACTGGAGCTTAACTAGATTTGGGCACGATATTAGACGCGCCTGGTTAAGTACGCTTGTTATTACGGGCCAAATGAGTCGGGATGAAGCGCTGAAAGTATTGGAACAGCCGCCGCTGGCTGAAGATGAAAGCGCAGCATTATTTTCTGAAGTGGCTAGAAGACTTGAGATTACCGAAGACGAACTTAGAACCTTTCATACGTTGCCAGAATGTACAGAAAAGTTTAGGAGTCAAAAGGCATTGTACAATGCAGGGATAAGGTTATATGAGATGTTGGGGATTGAGAAGAGGATTAGGAAATAAATAATCTGAAAATAAGTACGAGGAGACAAACATGAGTAAATCTTTAATACTTTCAGTGTCTGATGGGAGGCATATGCCGATGTCAGTGCTTTATACAGATTTTTTTGAAAAGCATGGTATGAAATATGACATAATAAGAATTAACAGGTATGAGGATAGAGAAAAAAATCTGGTCACGAAAACAAAAAGTGGAAAGATTTATGAATATAATGGATTGGTGCCGATGGGCACGAAATTTTATAAAAAACTTCGTTTGTTTTTAAGATTTCGTAAATATGCTATAAAGATTATAAATAGAGAAAAATATAACTATATAGTTGTTTGGAATGAAAATACAGCGGCTGTTTTCAGTGATTTTTTATCTTTAAAATATAAGAATAGGTATTGTGTGAATATACGAGATTTTTACAGGGATTTGTTATATGAGAAATATCTTGTTAATTTAGCGAATAAGAATAGTGATTTTATTATGGAACCAACGCCTGGCTTGGTAAAGGGATTTCCGGGGAAAACATTTCTTTGTTATAACAGGGATACCAGGTTGCTAAAACAATATACGCCTCATGAGTTTCATGGAGCGGACAGCCCTATTAGAATTACACATTTGGGATTTTATTCTAAAACAGAGATAGAAGCAAAGCAAATTGCGGATGCTTTGGGAAATGACGGGCGATATGAATTATATTTTTATGGTCAGGGATTTGAAGATAAATTTTTGAGTTATATCCAGCAGAAAGGATATAAAAATATTTTTGTTGGCGGAGCATTCCCTTACGAGGAAACGGTAACGTATTTTAACAATACGGATATTATCAACGCCTATTATAACGAAGAAAATCATGTGGAGCTGGCATTTGGCATAAAAAATAGTTATACTCCATTACTCTATATTCCTGGCCTTACGTCGACAAAAACACAGTGGGCGCGGGAGAGCAAGGAATATGGCGGTCTGGCATATTTAATAAACGAGTCAAATATAAATACGCTGGCTGATGATTTATATAAGTGGTATATGTCATTAGATTACAAAAGCTTTGTCGAATGGTGCGAAAAATTTAATGCAAAAGTCTTTGAGTCTCAAAGAAAAATAGAAAACAGGCTTTTGAAGGCATTAGATGCATAGAGGAAAATATTTAAACAGAGGATTTTTAGATGGTAGTCACTGCTGTAACTTTGCTGTTGATTTTAGCAAGTTTTGCTACAAATAAGAGAGGCTTTAAAAAATATTGCTATTTTTGTATCGTTATTTTATCTGGAGTCTACTTTTTTTTTAATCCGCTTTTGGTCTGGCACGGATACGATCTCGCGAGATATTATGATCAGTTAAGATATTATGATCAGATTTCTTTATTAGATGCGTTTTTGGGAAGAGGAGGATACATTGGAGATTCGATGTTTCAAGATACAATTTCTAATTATCCTTTATACAATGTTTATATGTTTATTTTTGCTAAAATCGGCATTCCAAAGCTGCTTGCGTTTGTTACAGGAATACTTTGCAGGTCGTTGGAATTGTCTTCTATATTTGCTGTTATGGACGAAAGAAAAATCATTTTGACACAGCAGCAAAGAACGTTTCTACTTGGTTCGTTTTTAATGCTCCATAATTTGGTAGAAATAGGCGGGATTCGCAATCCCATAGCGGTAAATTTGTGTATTTGGGCCATCGTTCATGAGCTGGTTTTAAAACGAGATCGAGGATTTAGTATATTGTGTTATATACTTGCGTGTTTATGCCACTCCATGGCATTTGTTATAGTGGGAATCAGATTATTGTTGTTTCTTTCTGACGGAATATGGAAAAGAGTATTTCATATCATGGTTTTTATGATTTTCATTTCTTTTATGATTTTAAATTTTTTTCCGACAATGCTAACTTCGATGATTTTAGGATTAAATCTTCCAGACATTGTTATAAATGCTGTAGGAAAGATAGATTTATATACAAGGGATCTGACCAATTATCCGGTGTGGCAATTAGTGATATTTGCCTATACGTATATAATATTTTTTCTTATTGTGTCTAAGTTGAAGAAGGAAAATAGTGAGGATGTTGGCATAAATGATTTATACAGGTTTCTTTTCTTATTCTTATTAATTGTACTATTAAATGTGAAAGTCACGTCCCTGTTTGGACGCTCCCGTATGTTGATATATCCGATTTTTTGCATATGCCTGCCTGTTTATCTGACCAGAAACGAACAGCCATTCAAGTCGTTTAGTCGTATGCCTGCCAGGCTTATATTTGCAACCAGCGCGATATTTCTTATTTTTAGTTTTGATATATACGTGTCTTATCTCACAATGGATTCATATATACATATCTGAAAGGAAAATACAGTTGTGAAGGTTCTTTTAATTAGCTATTTTATTGCGCCGCTTTCGAAAATAGGATCTATCCGATGGACAAAGATATCTAAGTATCTGAAAAGAAAATATGATGTGAAAATAGATGTGCTTACGATGAAGAAGGATTTTGATATAAACCCAAAGCTATACACCATTGAAAAAAAGGACATTTTATTGGAAAGGGATCTGGCTTACTTCAATAAGTATATTGCCCTTGATTATGGATTGATGGCATCCATATATAGATATTTTTTTTATCAGTTTCGTGAGATTGCGAAGAAAAGAAAATCACATGATCATGTGACGAAAGAGATTATCGCAGAAAACAAGGGCAGGGGAATAAAATTAGATAGAGGCTTAGAGCCGGTCTATGAAAAAAAACAAAACAGGTCGTTGAGAAATAAGCTTATAGAAATAAAGGAGAGAGTAGAAACAAAAGACAGCAAGACGCAATGCCTTAGATATCTTAAAAAGAACGGTATGGACAAGTACGATGTTGTGATATCGACATATTCTCCCATATGGACGCATTTTGTTGCAAAGAAAATAAAATCTTTTAAACGGGATATATATTGGATTGCAGATTTTAGGGATCAGTATGCCTTTGATCTGTTGGAGCAAAAAGAATTTGAACGCCGAAAAGAATTTGCTTGCAGACATTTGGGCAATGCAGATGCAATCTTTAAGGTTGCTGATGATATCAATTTATTTTTGCCTAAGAATTTTTCTGATCACTTCATACCGAATGGATACGATCCGGAAGAAGCTGTAAAATCAGTTGAGCCTCGTAAATTTAATTTTCTCTTTACAGGGAGTTTATATGAAGGGAAAAGAGATTTCAGTCCGCTTTTTCAGGCGATAAAGGAATTAGAGAGGGAAAAAAGAGTGCTAATTGATGATATTTCAGTGGACTATGCTGGCGCGGATGGCGCTGAAATAGTAAAAATGGCATCTAAGTGGAATCTGTCCAGCATTGTAATTGATTATGGTGGATTAAGCAGGAAAGACACTCTAAAGCTCCAGGGTTCCTGTGCGATTTTATTATTAGCGGATTGGAATACGAAGTATAATAAGCCATTTTGGTCAGGTAAAGCATATGAATACATGATGGCGAAAAAACCGATCGTATTCATCATGTCAGGTGATGTTCCATATAGTCGCCCATATAAAGAGATCCATCTTCTCGGAGGAGTGTGTTACGAAGAAGCGAGACCGGAAAAGACAATGGAGGAGGTAAAGGATTTTATTGAGATGCAATACAGGGCTTGGAAACATACTGGAAATATCATATTAAGTCGGAATGAGGACTATGTTGCTGAATTTTCATATGAGAAAATTGCGGATAAAATATGGAACCTTATAAATTCACAAAAGAATGGAAAAGAAAAATAATATTTTACTGATAACGAATGGATTTCCGTATGATGGCTCGGAGGTATCCTTTCTAGATACTGAATTTCAATTACTTACGCAGAGATACCATATATCTGTGCTGGCTTTGGGCGCCAACCCTAACGGGAATATAGATTCCAAATATCGAAAAGAAGATGTCAGATATTATTCTGTTTCAGTGCCAAAATTAAATCCAATTGGTTTAATAGCACAGCTTTTCCATAAATGGGTAAGGAAGGAAATTTGTAATTCCTGGTCTGCGAAGGAAAAGAGGAACAGCTTACGCCGAATCCCCTATTTACTTTTGTTTTCTTATAGAAGTGACATCTATTATAAAAAAATAGAAGAAATCTTTAACTGTCGTCAATTTGATTTGATATATACATTCTGGTGTACTCCGGCAACCTTTTCAGCATATAGATATGCCAAAGATAGAGGCATTAAGTATATGACAAGGTTTCACGGAGGAGATTTGTATGTTGAGCGTATGAAAGAACGTGGTTCGTATTTTCCTTTCAGAACAATCATTGCGGATACGGCTGACAGGCTTGTTTTTTTGAGTGATGCTGCTAAAGAGTATTTCAGCAGTCATTGGAAAATCCAAGACGGAAGGGGATTGATATCCCCATTAGGAACGCATCCTTTTGCAACGCTTCCATATTTTGAAATATCTGAAAATGTGGTTTCCATGGTTACGACAGCGAATTCTATTAAGCTAAAAAGAATCAATCTGATTATCGATGCGATTGCTGAAGTAGATTCTAAATATCATATTATATGGAACTATTTCGGAAATGGTGAGGATTGGAGTGAATTAAAATCCTATGCGGATATGAGATTGTCAAAGGGGAATATTGAATGGCATTTTAGAGGAAAGATCCGCCATGAAGAATTGTACGATTGGTACAAAAAAGTACAGGCGTCTGTGTTTATTTTAGCATCCGAAACAGAAGGCGTCCCAGTTTCTATTGAAGAAGCGTTAGGTATGGGATTGGCAATTATAGCTACAGATGTGGGCGGAGTGAAAGAAGAAGTGATTCAAGACGTTACCGGGTATCTGCTTAGATCTGATCCTACTGTGGAAGAGATAAAAAATGCGATAGAAAAATATATTGATCTTTCTGTTGAAAAGAAAATTGCTATGAAAAAAGAGTCGGTAGAGTTGTGGGAGCGTAAGTACGATGCAAGGTTAAACGCTAAAAAATTAATTGCGTCGATAGAGGATATTTTAGGCGCTGGATAATCAGTGATAAAAATATAATGAAATAGATTGATTCCAGGAGATTGCAAGAAATGAAAAATGAATTATTAAGGAAAGTTCAAGATCGTGAAATAGTTGCTGGAGTGGTGGGGCTTGGTTACGTTGGGCTTCCACTGGCTGTTGAGAAGGCGAAAGCTGGTTTTAAGACAATAGGGTTTGATGTGCAGCAGAAAAAGGTAGATATGGTAAATCAAGGCCATAATTATATTGGAGATGTGGTTGATTCGGATCTGAGCCATCAGGTTGAAGTTGGTATGTTATCGGCAACATCCGATTTTAGTTTTATAAAAGATGTGGATTTTATAGCGATTTGTGTTCCGACTCCTCTTGACGAACACCAGGAACCGAATATTGGTTTTGTAAGAGATTCCGCAATGGCGATATCAGAATATCTGACCAGAGGCACTATGGTTGTGCTGGAATCTACAACATATCCTGGAACAACTGAAGAACTTATAAAGCCGATTCTCGAAAAAGGATCACATTTGAAGTGTGGTGAGGATTTTTATCTCGGATTTTCGCCTGAGCGTGTGGATCCTGGAAACTTAATATATAAAACAAAGAACACGCCAAAAGTGGTGGGAGCATGCAGCAAGGATGGCGCAGAGGTTATAAGCGCTATGTATAGAGCGGTGTTGGATGGAGATATTTATACCGTATCCAGTCCTGCTGTTGCGGAGATGGAGAAAATATTAGAGAATACATACCGAAATGTTAATATAGGCCTTATTAATGAAATAGGGCGTCTTTGCAATGAGATGGGTATTTCTGTTTGGGAAGTCATCGAGGCTGCTAAGACGAAACCATATGGCTTTCAGCCCTTTTATCCAGGGCCGGGTTTGGGCGGCCATTGCATTCCTCTCGATCCGTATTATTTGTCGTGGAAGGCGCGTGAGTATGGTTTTCATACAACGCTGATAGAAAACTCAATGGTTATAAATGATTCCCAGCCAGAGTATTGTGTGGAGCGGGCGATGCATATTTTGAATCGACATAAGAAAGCGATCAATGGCGCGAAAGTGTTGATCCTTGGCGTTAGCTATAAAAATGATATTGATGATTATAGAGAGTCTCCCGCTATAAGGGTTATGGCGGAGCTAAAAAAGGTTGGAGCAGATGTTAGTTATTTTGACCCGTGGGTTCCAGAATTTAAAAATATGTACGGCCAGAGCGCAAAGAGCGTAGAATCTCTTACACCGAAAATTGTGAATGATTCAGACCTTGTTATTGTTGCGGCCGCCCATCATAATGTGGATTATGAGATGGTTCAAAAGAATGCGAAGGCAATATTTGACACGAAAAATGTGATGGTGGACATAGTTGATCGAGAAAATATAGAGGTATTGTGATGAAAGTAGTTACGGTTGTAGGCGCCAGACCGCAGTTTGTAAAAGCAGCAATGGTGTCCAAGGAGCTTAGGAACAATAATACAGAAATTTTGGTTCATACTGGTCAGCACTTTGACTATAACATGTCTGAGAGATTTTTTGAAGAACTTAATATTCCGAAGCCGGATTATAATCTTGGTATTTCAGGAGGGACACACGCTCAAATGGTCGGAAAGATGCTCGTGTCTATTGAGGAAGTTCTGATGAAGGAAAAACCGGATTGGTTGCTTATATATGGAGATACGAACTCCACGCTTGCGGCGGCTTTGGCTGCGGCCAAGCTGCATATTCCCATTTGTCACGTTGAAGCAGGTGCAAGAACTCATAGTATGACAAATCCGGAAGAGATTAACAGGGTATGTACAGATCACATTTCTACGCTTCTTTTGGCAAGCGCGCCAAGCTGCATGAGTGAGCTTAAACATGAGGGATTGATCGATAGGGCATATTTTGTGGGAGATCCAATGTTTGATGCTTTTAATGAATTCAGCACGAAGAAATCTATAAAGGATGTAAGGCTGAAACTCGTCGGTGGGGAAAAAATAGATGTGCCGGATGAATACTACTATCTAACGTGTCATAGGGAAGAGAATACCTGGCGTGATGAGGATCTGACGGAAATATTAAAGGCGATGAATCAATTAGAGTCGCCTACAATATATCCAGTGCATCCTAGAAATAAGGACAGGGCATTAAAGATTCAAAGAGAAAACGGATTTGACAAGGTTATTATGACGGATCCGGTCGGTTATCTTGAAAGCATGGCGCTTGTAAGAAATTCAAAAAAGATTGTTACAGATTCCGGAGGGCTTCAGAGGGAGGCCTTTTTTGCTGAGAAAAAGTGCGTAACGGTCTTAAATTTTGTTTCATGGCCAGAAACAATGAAGGGAGGACGTAATATTCTGGCGCATCCAATATCAGAAGAGATTGTCCATCGATTATCTTTGCCGCAGGAGATCAATAAGAATGACAGGCCCTTTGGAGATGGAAGCTCCGGAAGAAAGATAGTAAAGATGCTGGAGGAACATAACTGATGCTGTTTACATATGAGGGATATGCCAGTCTGCTCTCATTGCTTCGTGAAAATGGGTATGAAGCGCGGAATTTCCATGATTACAAGGATGTGAAAAGATCTGTGGTATTGCGGCATGATGTGGACAACACATTGCAAAAGGCGCTTGAGATAGCAAAAATTGAGCAGATTGGGGGGGTAAAGTCTACGTTCTTCCTGATGCTTTCATCAGATTTTTACAATGTTTTTTCGGCTGAGAGTAAAAAAATCATAGAAATGTTGTATTTTTATGGTCATGAAATTGGGCTTCATTTTGACGAGATGAGATATGCCGATCAGATAGGAAATGTGGAGGGGATCTGTGAGAGAATCCATGAAGAAGCAGGCGTTTTAGCTCATGCGGTAGGAAAGCCTGTTCGTACGGTTTCAATGCACAGACCATCGCAGCGTGTCATAGATGCTGACCTAAAGATATCGGGGATCGTAAACACATATAGCAAGGAGTTTTTTGTAACTTTTAAATATTTATCTGACAGTAGGAGAAGATGGAGAGAGCCGGTTGAAAAAATAATAAAATCAGGTCAATTCGAAAGACTGCAAATATTAGTTCATCCTTTCTGGTATAACAAAAAGGAACTGAACATTCATGACTCGGTATGTGCATTCGTAAATCATGCCAATCTGCAAAGGTATGAGACGCTGGATGATAATTTTACGAGCCTTAATGAGGTTATGAGTAGGACTGAAATAACGGGAGTAAACGAAAGGATGCGTATATTTTGAATGCGACTATAAATAGGAAATTACTAATTAGCGTAGGGGGATCAAGATGAAGATTATCGATATTTTAAATTTTCTCGATTCCAAGGGATATAAATACTCATTTATCGGTGATAGCGAAGTTAAGATAAGCGGTTTTTCATCTTTATCTTTTTATAAACGAGGCACTATAACATGGATTAAGACGTTGGAGGCTTATCAAAAGAATTGTGGTGTAGACATTGACTGCGCTGTTGTGCAAAACGGAGTGAAGCTGCCTGTAAATTCTATTGTTTCGGAAAATTCCAAAGAATTATTTTTCACGATACTTCAAAATTTTTGGGGAAAAGGGATAAATATTGGAAGTAAAGGAAGCGGAACTGTAATTACGGGCGCGACAGAAATAGATCCGTCTGTAACAATAGGGTGCAATTGCAGCATAGTGGGCAATGTAAGAATTGGTAAAGGAACGATCATAGACCACAATGTGGTTATAGAGGGCAAGGTTGTGATTGGTGAAAATTGTCGTATTCAGTCTGGCGTTGTTATCGGAATTGATGGATTTGGCTATTATCAGAATAATGATTCAAAAGAAAAGAAAATGGTTGGGCATTTTGGCGGAGTAGTGATTGGCAATGATGTGTTTATCGGATCAAATACGAATATAGCCAGAGGAACGATTGACAATACCACAATTGGAGATGGAGTAAAAATCGCACCATCCACTCACATTGCTCATAACAATCGCATTGGCTGTAATACGGCTGTGATCTGCTCAAACTTATATGGTTCAGTTAGCATCGGAGAAGGTTCATACATTACAGCTAGTATAATTGAAAACCAAAAGACCGTGGGGAACAACACTGTAATAGGAATGGGATCGGTAGTTAACAGGAATATTGGCGATGATTTGGTTGCAGTGGGAATTCCGGCAAGGCCTGTTGGTATAAACGATGGCAAACTGTAGCAGTTATAGGTGAGTTTTGTAATTAGGAGGGTGAGATGAAATATGCGTTGATAGGATGTGGAAGAATATCGCCAAATCATATTGCCGCGGCAAAGGCAAATAATCTGGAATTTGTGGGGCTTTGCGATCTTGATGACAGGATGCTGTACGATAAGGCTGTAAAGTTTAACTTAATGGATGTTCCGTGGTATACAGATTACCATGAAATGTTAGAAAAGGAACGGCCAGAATTAGTTGCAATTGCGACGGAGTCAGGCAAACATGCTGTGATCGCCCTTGATTGTATTGACGTTGGATGTAATTTAATCATAGAAAAACCAATAGCTCTTTCGTTAAGCGAAGCGGATGAGATCATTCGCAGGGCGAGGGAAAATGGAATTAAGGTTTGCGCTAATCATCAAAACCGTTTCAATAAGTCCATTCAGAAAATTAGAGATTCGGTTGACAGGGGACGATTTGGTCGGATGTTCTATGGAACGGCTCATATTCGGTGGCATCGTGACTGGGAATATTATTCCAGAGCGGATTGGCGCGGAACATGGGAGCAGGATGGCGGCGCCCTCATGAATCAATGCATTCATAATATCGATCTTTTAAGATGGATGATGGGAGATGAGATTAAGGAAGTTGTTGGTATGACGGATCGTTTGAATCACGAATATATTGAAGCGGAGGATCTTGGTATTGCGCTTATCAAATTTCGGAATGGCTCATATGGCATCGTAGAAGGGACTACTAATGTTTATCCAAGAAATCTCGAAGAGACTTTGTATCTTTTTGGTGAAAAAGGTACGGTCAAAGTGGGCGGAGCGTCTGTAAATAAGATTGAAGAATGGCGTTTTTCAGATGCTCTTGATGATCCGGATGAGGTGAAAAGGCAGTTTTGTGAGGATCCTCCTAATGTCTATGGCTTTGGACACACGCCACTGTACGCAGATGTGATAAAGGCTATTGAAAACGACAGGGAACCATATGTTACCGCGCAGGATGGCAGAGATGCGCTGGAGTTGGTGTTGGCTATCTATAAGTCGGCGGCGACGGGAAAAATTGTGCAGTTTCCTATAAAAGAATGCAGCACGATGGATTTTAAAGAAAGGTTTGGTGAGCGAAAAAGGATGCGTTAAATGGGAATTTTAGATAACTATTTTGTGCATCCTTTAACTGCGAGATAAAGTAATTTATCAGACAGTAAGAAATTGACGTGCGGAGAAAGGAATGAATGATGGAGCCGTATTTAAGCATTTGTTTAGGGGTGTATAATCAAGGTGAAATTTTAAGAGAAAATTTGGAATTTCTCGATGCATATAAGGGAGATGATGTGGAGATCATCATCAGCGATAATTGTTCACAGGAGGATATAAAAGGGATTGTACAGTCTTTTTCAAATAAAAGGATGCATTATATTAGGACTGATGAGAACGTAGGGCAGGATAGAAATCTGATTCATGCAATGCGTTACGCGAAAGGCAAATATATAATGTTATTGAGAACGAAGGACGAGCTTTATCCTCATGAAATCTCACGTGCAATACACTATATGAAAGAACATGAAAGTGTGGGTTATTTTCTGTTTTCATCAAATGATGAATTGGACATAAAGAGGCTGTATTATTCAGATAAAATATATAGAAAGGGAAGAGAAGCATACGCATCATTAGAAAAACTTCTTGTACATCCCAGTGGTCAGATATATAAAAGATCGTTGTTGGACCTGGATGAATATGAAAGGATGATTAAGAAAAATTTCTGTAATAATAAGTCATTTATCGTTCATGAGCTGATACGGATGCATATTGCGTCAAAGTCAGAATTAGGGACATCATCCATAGTTTTATGGAGATATGCTGTAACGGCCAGAGCGACAAGCGTATCCCAATTGGCGGAAGATAATAAGTTGGATGTGCATATTCCAGATTTAGATATTGAGAGGTATGCAACTGAATTTGAGTTTGCAGATAAATATATTCATGACGAAAGTCGATTATTTTTACTGAAAAGAGAGGTGTATAAATGGTATAGAAAGATTGTTTTTTTGTTTGAAGTGAGAAATAAAAACATGGAAATGCACAGACATTATGGAACACATCCGATCGAGTTTAATAGGTCAAAGATCAACAGGTTATTTGTACAAAAGTCATTGAAGTTGTTTCAGAAGCTGTCTGAAGATGAAAGGGCAGAATTGACTAGATGGCTTCGGCTTTTATACTTCCCCATTAGATGGGGGATGCCTATTAAGCATAAAATAATGGATGCCATAAGAAAGCATATATGAAGAAGAATTTTGTTTTATTGACAATTTATCAAATCATATCGGTTTTGGTTCCATTTATAACGACACCATATATATCAAAAACATTAAAACCAGCAGGAGTGGGCTTAGCGAGTTATGTAATTACGATAGCAAATTATTTTGTGATATGCGCTCAATTGGGTACAACCAGTGTGGGACAAAGACATGTGGCATTTTGTCAGGACAATAAAGACGAAAGGAATAAATACTTTTGGTCTGTTGAATTTTTAAGTATCGCGACAACGATAGCATCACTATTGGCGTATATCATTTATATATTATTTTTTGCAAAAAATAAAATGCTGGGATTTTTATGCATTCCTTTAATTGTATCTGTATTATTTGACGTATCATGGCTTTTTATGGGCATGGAGGATATGTCGAAAGTAGTTATAAGAAATTTGTTAATAAAGGCGGTTAATATAATATGTATTTTTTTATTAATAAAGGATGCGGACGATGTAAATAAATACGTGCTTTTGACTTCTTCACTTAATCTGGTCAGTGCACTGAGTATGTGGCCCCTCACTCATAAGTACATATATAATGTCAGGATTGATCTTAAGATAACTAAGGAACTTTTTTTTCAGACACTCCAAGTTTTTATTCCTGTATTTGCCACCTCTATCTATCAAAATTTCGATAAGATAATGATTGTTAAACTGACTGGAAGCATTGTTGAAAATGGTTACTATGAGCAGACTGCAAAATTGATCAGCATGTTAAATGTTTTTAATATTGCAGTAGGCACAACCATGGGGCCAAGATTTGCATATTGTTATAAAGAGAATAAGAGCGGTGATTTAAACGAATTATTATATAAGGGTATTTCATACTGTGCCATGATTTCAATGTTATTATTTGCAGGTTCCTTTGGCTGTATAAAAGTCATACAGCCTTGGTTTTTTGGTCAGGATTTTTTGTCTACAGTTCAGCTGGTAAAAGCATACTCATTTCGGTTTATTGCAACTGAGTTTAGCAGCATTTTGAGTGTTTATCTTATTAATACAATGAGGCAAAGTAAATTGATATATTCACAGATTTTTGCACTGATTGTCAATGTGGCGTTAAATGCGCTTCTGATACCAAGAATCGCTTCTATAGGGGCTGTAGTTGCGTCTGTCATCGCTGAGTATATAGTTGCCGCGTATATCCTGTATTGTTTAAAAGAAGATATATCCATACGAAAATTAATAATTGATAACTGGCGCTATTATGTTGCGGCAATAGTTGTGTTGCATGTTTCGACATTTTTGGGTAACAGGCTAAGTGGGGGAATATTTCATACTTTTTTTTTAATAGGAACAAGTACAGTTGTGTATGTTTGCGTTCTTTTGATGTTAAAAGACAAGGTTCTTATTGAATTGATAAATGATCTAAGCGTACAGTAAAAGCCTATTATGATCTAGGAGGATAAGATTGAAAGTGGTAATACTTGCAGGTGGCTATGGAACACGGATATCCGAAGAGTCGTATCTAAAACCCAAGCCGATGATTGAAATTGGCGGTAAACCGATTTTATGGCATATTATGAAGATTTATTCCTATTATGGGTTTCATGATTTTGTGATCTGTGCGGGCTATAAACAACATGTGATAAAAGAGTGGTTTGCGGATTATTTTTTGTACAATTCTGATATTACATTTAATTTTAAAAATGGAAATAATGAAATGTGGATAAGGAATCAGTATTGTGAGCCATGGGAGGTTACTGTTGTGGATACAGGGCTTGATACTATGACTGGCGGACGAATAAAGCGTATTCAAAAATATGTGGGCGGCGTTCCGTTTATGCTTACATACGGAGATGGAGTCTGCGATGTAGATGTTCATGCTCTTCTTAAGTTTCATAAGAAACATGGCAAAACAGCAACGATAACATCTGTATCGATCAAGCAGAATAAGGGAGTGCTCGACATTCACGGTGATCTGGTAACTTCTTTTCGAGAAAAAAGGAATGTTGACTCTGCACGGATAAATGGTGGGTTTATGGTAGTTGAACCCGCTGTTTTTGATTATCTTGATGACGATAATACTGTTTTTGAGATAGGCACGTTAGAAAGTTTAGCGTCTAAGGGACTCTTGGCGGCATACAGGCATGACGGTTTCTGGCAGTGCATGGATACAAAAAGGGAAATGGAAAATCTTGAAAGGCTTTGGAAAAGTGGAAAGGCTCCTTGGAAGCTATGGGAGGACTAAGAGTTGTTTGATTTGAATTTCTACAGAGGAAAGAAAATTTTTATTACAGGACATACAGGATTCAAGGGTTCATGGTTGTGCAGGATTCTTTTGTATCTTGGAGCGGATGTGACTGGTTATGGACTTGAGCCGCCGACGGATCCATCTTTATTTCGGATAGCCGGGATAAGCAATGACATTCATTCTGTGATAGGAGATATAAGGGATAGAGAGAAGCTCTTATCTGTTTTTCATGATGCAGAGCCAGAGTTAGTGATCCATTTAGCGGCACAGCCTATAGTTAAGGATTCGTACAAAAATCCAGCATATACTTATGAAGTAAATGTGTTGGGCACGGTAAATATTTTGGAGTGTGTGCGCCAGAGCAAAAAAGTTAAATCTTTTCTAAATGTTACCACTGACAAAGTTTATAAAAATAATGAATGGGAATGGGGCTATCGTGAAAATGACGAACTGGATGGGTTCGATCCTTACAGTAATTCAAAGTCTTGCTCAGAGCTTGTTACCCACAGTTATCGAAGGAGTTTTTTTAGAACATCTGATGTCGCTGTTTCAACTGCACGCGCAGGCAATGTGATCGGCGGAGGAGATTTTTCTAAAGATAGAATAATTCCAGATTGCATAAGAGCCGTTCAAGCAAAGCGTGATATCTTAGTTCGTAACCCATATTCTACAAGACCCTATCAGCATGTTTTAGATCCTCTTTATGCTTATCTTATGATTGCCGCCATGCAATATCAGGATAGGAAGTATGCTGGATATTATAATGTAGGCCCAGATGATGAAGGCTGTTACAGGACAGGAGATTTGGTTGATTTATTTTGTAGAACATGGAATGATGATATCAGGAGGGTAGATCAGTATGCGAGAGGCCCACATGAGGCTAATTTCCTAAAACTTGATTGTTCTAAATTGAAAGCTACTTTCAACTGGAAACCACATTGGGATATAAAAAAAGCGATTGAGATGACAGTTGAGTGGAATAGATGCTGGATTGGCGGCAAGGATATCAAGGCCTGTATGGATAAACAGATTGTTGATTTTTTAGGGGTTTAACAGGGTCAAGGGAAAATTCGCTAGGCAATAATAGGTTTGAGAGGAATTATGGATTAATGAAGAATGTGGTTATTACTGGAGCGGATGGTTTTGTTGGGAGCAACACCGTTAATTATTTTTTAAAACAGGGTGTTAAAGTTCTGGCGGTTGATAGGCGAAAAACATTAAGATATTTAAAACAGTTAGAAAATCTTACTTATATTTGTTGCAATATTTCTGATACAAGCCAATTAAAAGCTGAAATACCAGAAGGAATCTACGATACTTGGATTCATTTCGCTTGGGATGGGACATCGGGAGTAGGTCGATTTGATTATGGGCTTCAGTTAAAAAATGTTCTATCAACTGTGGAATGTATGAAGTTTGCAAAAGAAATAGGGTGTTCACGATTTCTTTGCATAGGGAGCATAATGGAATATGAAATTTCTGAATCTGTACATATGCAGGGTGGGAAGCCTGGATTGAAGTATATTTATGGAATAGGGAAGCAAACAGCGCATGCATTTTGCAAATGTATAGCGTCAGATATTGGGATTGAATTAATTTGGCCTATGATAACAAATGCGTATGGAATCGGAGAGATATCGCCAAGATTTGTGAATGCCACCCTTAGAAAGATTTACCGAAAAGAGCCTTTGCAATTTACATCCGCCACTCAAAATTATGATTTTATATATGTTTCGGATGTGGCTAATGCTATTTTTCTTGTTGCAGAAAAAGGCAAGCCGTTTTGTGAATATATGATAGGAAGCGGACGCGCAAGACCGCTAAAAGAATATATACTAGAAATGGTGCATGTTATTGGCACAACGTTAAAGCCTGTTTTTGGGGATGTTCCATACACAGGTGTGGAAACGTCCATAGAAGCATTTGATATTACTGACACAAAAAAAGATTGTGGATTTGAACCTTTAATTTCATTTTCAGAAGGGATTAAGAAAACCTATAGCTGGATTATTGGGGGGGGTATTTCAGAGACGTAAAATATTTGCTTCACATATACAGTGGCTTCCTAGCGTATTGGAGGCGCTGTAGCATGAGGAAAATTGTCATTACGGGAGCGGATGGCTTTATCGGAAGAAATTTGATTCGGGGCTTTCTAAAAGACGATTGCTTGATATATGCAGTAGTGAGAAACAGAAAAAAATCTTTTTTTAAAAATGAAAAAAGAGTAAGGAAGGTTTTATGCGATTTGGAACATATAATGGAATTGCATAACTTAATAAACGATGCGGGGATGGATGTATTTTATCATTTAGCATGGGAAGGAAGCGCTGGCGCATTACGCAGTGATTATGAGAAACAGCTTGCGAATGCCAAATATACGTGTGACGCCGCGTTAGAGAGCAGGAGGCTACATTGCAAAAGGTTTATTTCTACAGGAACGATAACAGAGAAAATAGTTCCAGACGCTATAAATAATAACTACCAGTCCGAGAATCTTATCTACGCTATTGCTAAGGACACAACGCATAACTTGCTTAATATGATATGTAAAAAAAACCATATAGATTATTGCTGGGTGCAGCTGTCAAATATTTTTGGCGGGGATAATAGGAATGGCAATCTTATATCATACACTTTGGAAGAAATAAAAGCTGGAAGAGTTCCAGAATATGGTCCTTGTGATCAGTATTATGATTTTTTGTATATAAATGACGCTATAGAAGGGCTGATAAAAATTGGGTTCTCCGAAAGGTGTCGTGAATGTTATTTCGTAGGCAGTGGCAGGCCGAGAATATTAAGAGAATACATAGAACTTATTGCGGATAAACTTAATGAGAGGGTGGCGATTGGCAAAAGACAAGGCGATGGCGTCATCTATCAGCGTGAATGGTTTGATTCGACTCAGCTTCGGATGGAGCTAGGATTTGTTCCTTATTATACATTTGAGTCTGCTCTTGACGAAGTGTTATGGAGTTACAAACAGCGTTAGGATTAGATGGACCAAACGATATAAATAATCCTAAGGCTGGATAGGGGGAGCGGAAATGAAACAGGCGCTTATAGTAGGAGCAGGGCTGACGGGGGGTGTAATAGCAAGAAGGTTAGCGGAGGAAGGTTACAGGATAGACATCATTGAACGGCGAAATCATATAGCGGGAAATATGTATGACTATATGGATGAATTTGGCGTAGCGCTTCATAAATATGGTCCACATACTTTTCATACGAACGATGTCGAGTTATATAAATTCATGAATATTTATGGTGAATGGCGTGATTATCGTTTGTCTTGTGGAGCGCAGATTGATGGTGTGGTGACGCCAACTCCGTTTAATTTTAAGACAATTGATGATTTTTTTTCAAAGGAAGATGCGAATCGTATCAAAGAATCTTTTCTAAGAACATATCAAGGCAAGAAGACGATAACGGTTGTAGAAGCTATGGAATGCGGGGATAAGTATATTCGTAAATTTGCTGAATTTCTTTTTGAAAAAGATTATAGGCCATATACAGCGAAACAATGGGGCGTGAGTCTAAATAAAATAGATTTAAGCGTACTGAAAAGAGTGCCGTTGAGAATCGGATATGAAGAGGGGTATTTCGAGGATAAATACCAGATGATGCCGGCGGTCAGCTACGTTTCTTTTTTTGAGAAACTTCTTGATCATCCGAATATAAAGGTGTCCTTGAACGTTGAAGCGTTAGAACATCTGAAAGTAAGAGATGATCATATGACTTATGACGGGAAGAAGATAGAGTTCCCTGTCGTTTATACGGGAGCGATTGATGAACTGTTTGGAGGGATTATGGGATTTCTTCCTTACCGAAGCGTAGATTTTCAATGGAGACATGAAAATATTGACAGCATACAAGAATATACGTTGGTGGCATATCCGCAGGCGGAAGATTTTACAAGGATTGTGGAATATAATAAATTTCAAATATGCAAAACAAAAGGAACTACTTATGGACTGGAATATCCACGGGAATATAAACACGGAACTGACAGCGAGCCATATTATCCTGTGCTTACAGATGAAAGCGTTCAATTATACAATAAATATTTGAATTTAGCTGGTTGTATTTTTAATTTGTTTCCCTGTGGCAGACTGGCTGACTTTAAATATTACAATATGGATCAAGCCTTGGAACGCGCATTGCAAGTTGCAAAGAAGATTTTAAGTGGTTGCAGCGTGCAATGTTTTTTGAGTAATGAGGGTGTTTAATATGCAAAAATTTAAATTTCAGGAGCTTGATTTAAAAGGAGCGTATAAAATATGGCCGTTTCATAATGTTGATGAACGTGGGGAATTTATAAAGGATTATAATATTGAGACATTCAGCGATAACGGAATAGATTATGAACTTAAGGAGACATTTTATACAATCAATAAAAAAGGAGCCCTACGCGCAATCCATTTCCAACTTGGTAAGCCGCAGCCAAAACTCATGCGATGTATAAGTGGGCGTGTGTTTTATATTATGGTTGATCTTAGGCCAAAAAGCGAAACATTTGGGAAATGGCGCAGCTTTGATCTGACAGGAGCAGAGCCGCTTTCTATTTTAGCGCCGGATGGTTTTGGACAGGGTTATCTGGCTCTTGAAGATTCTATTATGAGCTATAAAGCGGCTGAAGTTTTTTATGGACTGGGTGATTCAGGAATTATGTATAACGATATAGAAATCGGAATAAAATGGCCGTTTGAACTTATTGGCGGTACAGATAATTTAATTATAAGTGACAAAGATTTAAATCTTATGAGCTTGGCGGAGTATAAGGAATTGGTAGGATAGGTTTAGGATCAATATTGGAGGAGGATCGTGGATACAGCATTTAAAAACAAGACGTTACTTATAACGGGTGGGACGGGTTCTTTTGGGCGTGCTGTGCTTAAACATTTTTTGCATACAGATATTGGAGAGATTCGCATTTTTTCACGTGATGAGAAAAAACAGGATGATATGAGGCACGATCTGCAAACAAACCATCCGGACGCAGCTTCTAAAGTTAAATGTTACATTGGCAATGTTAGAGATATAGATTCAGTCCGTGACGCTATGCCTGGAGTAGACTATATTTTTCACGCAGCAGCTTTAAAGCAAGTTCCTTCTTGTGAATTTTTTCCGATGGAAGCGGTGCATACAAATGTTGAAGGAACAAATCATGTACTTCATGCGGCGATAGAGCATGGCGTGAAAAGGGTTGTTTGTTTAAGCACGGATAAAGCAGCTTATCCTATAAACGCAATGGGAGCATCGAAAGCGATGATGGAGCATGTGGTTCGAGCTAACGCCAGAGTCGCTGCGGAAAGGGGCGATACTGTAATATGCTGCACCAGGTATGGAAATGTAATGTGTTCACGAGGTTCTGTAATTCCGCTTTTTATTGATCAGATTAAAGCAGGCAAACCTATAACTATTACAAATCCAGAAATGACACGATTTTTGATGAATCTTGATGAGGCGGTTGACTTGGTGAAGTTTGCGTTTGAATACGCGCAACCAGGAGATCTTTTCATTCAAAAGTCAGTCGCTTCGACGGTTGGAGATCTGGCAAAAGCTGTGCAAAAACTTTTCGGGAATACAGGCATTAATATCATTGGAACAAGACATGGTGAAAAGCTGTATGAAACGCTTATGACGAAAGAGGAAAGACTAAGGTCGGAGGATATGGGCGAGTATTTTCGGGTAATGGCGGATAACCGTGATTTGAATTATGATAAGTATTTTGTCCAAGGTCGTGTAACAACTCAAGCAGATGAAGCATACACGTCTCATAATACGAAAAGGCTTGATGTTGAGGGCGTTATAGAGAAGATGCTTGCAACTGATTTTGTGAAAGATGCGTTAAAGGCGGTAGGTAAGTGAAGATATTGGTTGCGGGAGCAAAAGGTTTTGTTGGGAAAAATCTGGTTGAAACATTAAAAACGATAAGAGATGGAAAAAAGAAGGACACTCATCTTTTTATTGAAAGCATATACGAGTACGATAAGGAGAACACAGCGGAGGAATTAGAAACATTTTGCAATGACTGTGATTTTGTATTTAATCTTGCAGGAGTGAACAGACCGAAAGATGTGTCAGAGTTTCAGAGCGGCAATTTTGGATTTGCGGAAACCCTTTTAAAAACTTTGAAAAAGCATAATAATACATGTCCTGTCATGTTTTCTTCTTCCATTCAGGCATCTTTAATCGGACAATATGCGAATTCTGCCTATGGAAAGAGCAAAAAAGCAGGAGAGGAGCTGTTTTTCCAGTACGCTGCATGGACAGGAGCTAAAGTGTTGGTATATCGTTTTCCGAATTTGTTTGGTAAGTGGTGCAAACCAAATTATAATTCTGTCGTGGCAACGTTTTGTAATGCTGTAGCGAATGATCTGCCTTATACGGTAAATGATAGAGGGACGCAACTGGAACTGCTTTATATAGATGACTTGGTAGATGAGATGTTGAATGCGCTTAAAAATTTTGAACATCATTGTGATTATAACGGACTTGATCCTGTGCCGTCTGAATATGGCTGTTATTGTTATACGCCAATTACCTATAAGGTAACATTAGGGCGGATTGCGGATTTGCTTGAATCATTTAAGAAGCAGAAAGAAACGCTTTTATTTGATTCGATTCCAACAGGTTCATTTGAGAAAAAACTTTACAGCGCTTATTTATCTTATTTGTCAGAGGAAAATGCCATATTTAACTTAAATATATCAAACGATAATCGTGGCCTGTTCGCCGAATTTTTTAAAACACAGACCAATGGACAATTTTCAATTAACATTACAAAACCTGGAATGAAAAAAGGCGAGCACTGGCACCACACAAAAATAGAAATATTTTTAGTTGTGAGCGGTCATGGCTTGATTCAGGAGAGACGTGTAGGAGTAGATGATAATGGACATACATATCCAATAAGAGAATATCATGTTTCGGGAGATAGGCTCCAATGTGTTTATATTCTGCCCGGTTATACCCATAATATTATAAATCTTTCAAAATCAGAAGATTTGATTACGGTGATGTGGGCAAATGAGTTATTTGATAATATTCATCCAGAAACTTATCATGAGAATGTAGTAATGGATTTTTGAGGTGAGCGGAATGTATGAAGCAGTTATATGTCTGTCGAATAGATTTCAATTGGCGGACACTGGGGTATTTATTGGGGGGGGTATTAAATTATGATAATAACATAAAGATATCAGATGATTTTTCTGATTTTCATGGCTCCTTTGCCATAGTTCAGAAGGAAATAGATGCGGTAAGACTGGTTAGTGACAGGATTGCGAGTATTCCGTTGTTTTATACAGTAGATGAAGATGAGAAAAAGATATATGTATCAGATGATACGGAGTTAATACGTCAATATACGCATCAAAAGATGGATGAGAGAAGGATCAGAGAATATTTATGTTTTAGCTATACAATTGGAAATGAAACGCTATATGCTAATATATATACAGCGCTTCCAGGGGAGCAAGTGATCATATCGACGAAAAACGGGACTATTAAAAGAAAACGTTATTTCTCGTTGAATTTTAAACTTGAAAGCAAGACAGACACTCCTATGAGCGGTTATTTACAGGAATTTGATAAGATCTTGTCCAAAGATGTTTTTCCAGATATGATTGAAAGACTGAAAGGTCATATGGCGGTGATTCCAATAAGCGGGGGGCAGGACAGCAAGACGATAATAACTTTGATGAAGCGGTTAGGGTATCCTAAAATGGTTTCTTTTTCGTATGGTAAGAAAAGCAGCCCGGATGTTTTGGGAGGAAAAAAAGTATCTAAGGCGCTTGGAATTCCCTGGAAACATATTGAATGGGATGGAGCGTGTTTTAAGAAATTATTGAAGTCACAGGAGTTCGTATCGTTGTTTCCATACTCTGTGCTTGGGTGTCGTAGCTATATGGCGTTGACATATATGGCATATAAAGAAATGGTTGAAAGTGGATTTATTGACAAAGATGCGGTTATCATTTCTGGCTCAGCGCTAGATTTTGTTGCAGGAGGGCATATTCCAAATCCAAAAAGAGATTTTTTTGGAAGAGATGAACTGATCGAATATATTTATAGGCGGCATGCGCTGCGCGCTAATGTAAAGAAGCCGATCATAAAGCGTCTTACCAAACAATTAAATTTGAAAAAGAATATATTTGGATTTCAGGATTGGTGCAGAATTTATTGCCAATGGGAATATGATAACAGGCAGTCTAAATTTATCGCAAATGAAAAAAGAGCAGCAGATATTTTGAAACTTGGATTTGAGATGCCTTTTTGGGATGACAGAGTAGTTTCATTTTTTCTTAAACTCCCTGTAAATATGTTATACGATCGAGCGCTTCAGACTGTATATTCTATTGAGTGGATTGATAGAGAGATCGGGCTTAAACTTACGAACCCGGTTAGCGATACAGTGGAGGGTCAAAATGAAAAATTAAGAAGTGTTGTAAAAAAATTCTTTCCGTTTGCGATTAACTGGTATCACATACTGAAACAATACAAGACATACGAATTGGATGGAAATGGGTATATTGATTACCAGTCGAAAGTTAAATATTTGTTTAATCTTGTAAAATATGGTCCAGGCTATAATTTAAACGCTGAATTTTCTGCAAAGTATATTGAATGGAAAAAGAAACAGGAAAATGTATAATTTGATGAAAGGCAATAGTATGTACTCATTTAGAGAATTACAGAAGGGAAAAAAGTTATCCTTGGATAGTACAGAGCATAAATTAGCCGTATTAGGCAACTGCGCTACACAGTTTTTTTCAGAGGCTATTGAGGGGTATGCGAAATTATCAGATTTCAATCTTGCCGTTTTTGATGCTGATTATAATCAAATTGATGAACAACTCCTTTTCCCGGCATCCGATGTATATGCGTTTGATGCAGAGAATATTCTTTTATGGCTTACAACGGAGAGAATGTATGAGGAGTTTTTGGATACTGTTTTTGAAGAGCGGGAAAATTTTGCTAATGATGTTATGGGAAAGTTATCGCATTATTGGGAACTGATTTCTAAACACAGTAATGCGCGTATCATACAGATGAATTTTACAGAGCTTGATGATAAGGCGCTCGGTTCGTATTCGTGCATAGTTCAAAACACATTTACATTTCAGTTACGCAAGCTCAATTATCTTTTACAGGATGCTGCGATTGACAATAGAAGCGTATACATTGTGGATGCTTTGTCAGTACAGAATCGTTTGGGGACGAAAGCATTTTTTGATGATAAGCTATACTATAATGCTAAGATGACAGTGGCTATGCCAGCGCTGCCATATCTTGCGAAAGCTGTAGTAGATGTTCTTAAAGCGATTACAGGAAAAGTTAAGAAATGCGTTATTTTTGACCTTGACAACACTTTATGGGGTGGCGTGATTGGGGATGATGGGCTTGCCGGAATAGAGATTGGGGAATTGGGAAAAGGACATGTTTTCACGAATCTTCAAAGATGGCTGAAGGAGCTAAAAGAGTACGGTATTATACTTGCGGTATGTAGTAAGAATGATGAAGCAATAGCGAAAGAGCCGTTCGAAAAGCATGAGGAGATGGTTCTTAAGTTGGCGGACATCTCACTATTCGTGGCAAACTGGGAGGATAAAGCCTCTAATATCCGTATGATACAGGAAAGTCTTAATATAGGCCCGGACTCGATCGTATTCCTTGATGATAATCCATTTGAGCGGAATCTGGTGAAAGAGAAGTTGCCAGATATCGAAGTTCCAGAGTTGCCGGAAGATCCAGCGCAATGGTTGGTTTTTCTACAGGAGCAAAATTTGTTTGAAGTGGCATCCTATGCCAGAGAGAGCGGCAATCGTACAAAGCAGTATCAACAAGAGTTTGAGAGAAGGAAATCGGAAGCTGGTTATGACTCTATAGATGAATATCTAAAGAGCCTTGAAATGGTCGGTATGTCCAAATCTTTTGAACCGTTGAGCTTTCCACGGATCGCACAGCTTACACAGAGGTCGAATCAGTTTAATTTACGGACTGTCAGATATACAGAAGATGAGATACAGCGAATAGCTCAGGATGAACGTTATATTACACTGTATTTTACGCTTCAGGATAAATTTGGAGACCATGGGCTTGTTTCTGTAGTTATTATGGAGAAAATATCTAAAGATTCGCTGTTCATAGACAATTGGGTAATGAGTTGCAGGGTCTTAAAGCGTGGTATGGAGGAATTCGTTATGAACGCAGTTGTGCGGAATGCCGTTAAAGCGGGTTATAAGTTCATTGAGGCTGAGTATATCCCGACAGCAAAAAATGCTATGGTGAAAGGTCTATATCAGACGCTAGGATTTGAGCGAGTTGAAGAAGGAAGGTTTAGAATTAAAGCACAGGATTATAATGTCAAAGGGACGTTTATCAGGGAGGGGATTTAATATGGAAAGGAAAGAAGTTTTAGAAAAAGTAAAAGAAATATGTCGGGATGTATTTGACGACGAGTCGCTTGTCGTAAATGAAGCAACTACATCAAAGGATATAGAGGGATGGGATAGTCTTAGACATCTTTCATTAGTCAATGAACTAGAGGAAACTTTTAATATTGCTTTTACCTTAGATGAAACGATTGAGGGAAGAAATATAGGCCGGCTTATCGATGCGGTGATGAGGCGCTTAGAGGAGAAGTCAAAATGAGGAAAGAAGGTAGGTTGTATTCAAAGAAACACTTATGGGTGTCGCTGGATGGCAGCAAGGCGACTATCGGCATTACTGATTTTCTTCAGAAAAAACTTGGAACTATCATGTTTTTAAATTTGCCAGACGTGGGAGACAAGCTGTCAGTAGGCGAGGCGTTTGGCGACATTGAAAGTAAAAAGACTGTCATGGATTTGGAGGCGCCTATAAGCGGAACGGTGACAAGAGTCAATGGAAATCTTTTGGACAGACCGGATGAGATAAATGTGAAGCCTTATGAGAGCTGGTTCGTCGAGATTGAAATGTCCTTTGTGCCAGAAGATCTTGAAGATGAGAAGGCCTATCAGACACATATAAGCCGTCCTTGGATGCAGGATCATGATTGACCGTTACTATTGTCATTATATTTGGGGAGCGACGCATGACGTTGAAATATGTAATCAGTACAGAAACGGATCCTTATCGGAACCTTGCAATGGAAACAGATCTTATGCGGTATGTCACTAAGGATGCTTCCATCCTGTTTCTGTGGCAGAATGAGAACACGATTGTCATAGGGAGAAATCAGGACGCGTTGAAGGAATGCAAAAAAGATGAATTCCTGGCATCAGGCGGACGTATAGCAAGGCGGATGTCGGGAGGTGGGGCTGTGTTTCATGACACTGGGAATCTATGTTTTTCTATTTTATCCAACAATGTGAATGTAAATGAGATGACATATCAAAAGTTGATCAGCAGGACGCTTGAGGAGTATGGTTTGGAGAGTGAGTTCAATGGGAGGAACGACTTAACATACCAGGGTAGGAAGTTCAGCGGGAATGCTGTCTATGATAAAGGCGATATTCTCTGTCAGCATGGGACGGCGCTCGTAGATGTTGACATTAAAAAAATGGAATATTACTTGACGCCGGAGCAGAGTAAGTTTGACAGAAACCATGTCAGTAGCATTGCCTCCCGAGTGGTGAATTTGTCTGAGGTGTCGAGCAGCATTACTGTAGACAAACTGCGGGAGTCTTTGATTCGTGCGAATGGAGCGAAAAAAATGGAATACACGCCTGAAAGAGGTGGGTATGAGAAGATGGTTGGCTTTTATTCCAGTAGGAAGTGGATATATGGGGGAATCAAATGAAAATATTGTCAATGTCTGGTTTTGTGCCGGAACAGGTGTGTGACACAGTGCGTTTCGTACAATATAAAGCAGATAGGAATATTGCTCATTATTGTGGATATGCCGCTGATTTTATTTCACAGGTTATGAATGATCAGGATATAGACGGAGCGGTGTTTCCAAAAAGCTGTGACAGCATGAGAATTGTACCGGGCTATCTTTCGGATACGATTAAATTTATACACCAGTTGGCAATACCGCCTGCCGGAGCGCCAGGTGCAGAGTCCTTTTATGCCAATTCAATAAGGCGGTACAAGGAGTCGGTTGAGTCGCACTACGGGATTACGATTGATAATATAGCAGAAAGAGCGAGCGCCGTCAATAAAAGGAATGTTAAAATAAAGCAGTTATATGAAAATATTGCAGCGCTTTCATTTTCAGACTACTTAGAATCCTTGCATGATATGCTAAAGCTTCCTCTCTGTAGGCAGGAGATTCCCACAAACATTGCGACATCAAAAGGGGGAAAGCGGATATTCTGCGTTGGTTCGTTCTTGTCAAATATAATCATCGCGAAAAAGATTGAGGACGCGGGTCTGGCAGTTGTTGGCGACACACTGACGGAGTCTGGCAGGCTTGCTTCGGTTCCAGAGACGGATCTTTTGGGGAATATATATGAGGGGATAGCGAAAAGCATACTTACAGGCAGGTTTTCTCCAACACAAAATAGATTTCGGAGTATTATCCAGTCTGACATTGATGAGATGAAAGCGAAAGGGGCAAAAGGAGTCTTGTTCATTACACAGAAATACTGTGAACCGTATGATTTTCTGTATTCTTCTTATAAGAATGCTATGGATGATATCGGGATGCCTATCTTAAAGATATCCATTAGTAGTACGAAGGATGACCGAAAAACCAGCCTTGCATTGGAGGCTTTTGCGGACATGATTTAGAGGTGGAGAATGAAATGGCAAAGACGATCGTTAGTCTACAGGCCCGCCTGATGCGGGAATATTATAAGTATTTTTCAAAATATTCAAAAGGAAAAAAGCCAGACCGTAAAGTGGCATGGGTTACGGCGTTTACTCCTGTGGAGATTTTAGAAGCGTTAAATGTTTATTATTATTATCCGGAAAGCTATGCCGCAGTCATAGCGGCGAGTGAGAAGGAGCAGGAGCTTTTCCTTGCAAGCGACGGGGATGGCCTCACAAGGGACTGCTGCTCATATTCGTGCTGCTATAACGGTTGCTTAAATCTTGGAGAGGGACCGAGGGGGACGCCGCCAAAGCCGGATGTCCTCATTGCCACTAATAACCAATGCAATACGCTTCCGAATTGGTGGAACATACTGGCGGAAAAGTATGATGTTCCACTAATTGTTTTAGACTATCCGGGAGAGACAACTGACAGGGAGGATGCGTTGGAGTATGTCACAAGGCAGCATTGGAGTCTGATTTGCGAGATGGAAAAGCTAAGTGACAATACTTTGGATATGAAGCGGCTTGAAATGTTTATCGAAAATGGCGCAAGAAGCGTGGCGGCATGGGAGAGGGTCATCGATTATCTTCCTAAAAAAGATATAAAGCCAACTACACTTTTTGATGACATTAATTTCCTTATAACGGCGAGGTGCAAAGAGGAAACATCGGAGATGTACCGCCTTATGGAGGATGACGTGCTGGAAAAAGAAGATGTGGATAAAAGTAAAATCCCTGTGTTCTGGCTTGGTTATCCGCTTTGGTACCACGAGGACAGGTATCTGTCCGAATATATGCAGGACTTTCGCATTGCCGGCGCGAATTATCTGACGTGGTGGAGTCTGGACTACAGTGGGAGCAATGTGTTTGAGAAGCTATTTAACGCTTATAACTTTACGTTCTTAAACCTGACACAGAATAGCCGTAATATAAAGTTGACAGAATTAATTAAACGATCTGGGGCGAATTGCGCTATTGTGCTTCATAATAAAAGCTGCAAGTGTGATTTTGTATCCGCACGTAACGTTGCGCTTCCACAGGCGGAACTCGAGATAGACATGATCGACCGCACATATTTAGATTTGGAAACGGCCAGAAATCAGATTGAGATCTTAAAGGAAACTGTATGTACTTCATAGGAATTGATGTAGGGAGCGCCTACACGAAATATTGTATAATGGAAAACGGGAATATTATTTCACTATATTCAGAGAAAACTCCGGTCAGGCAAACTCAATACTTTGAGAATAGACTAAGAGAATTTGATGTTGAATATCCAGGCGCTGTAGTAGTGTCTTGTGGATATGGCAAGAAGAATGTGGCTGGAATTAATCGTATAAACGAATTAACGGCGCTTGCAGCAGGAGCATATTATGTGATGGGTGAAAGCTGCGTAGTCCTCGATATTGGCGGGCAAGATACTAAGGCAATCCGACAAGAGGATGGAAAGCTACGGGAATTTTTTCTAAACGATAAGTGTGCGGCTGGGAGTGGCCTGTTCTTGATGAATACGCTTAGTATGTTGGATTTAGGATTTGAGGATATCCGTTTAGATTATGGCGTAGACAGTGTTTCACTTTCGTCCACTTGTGTAGTGTTTGCACAAAGTGAAATTGTAGAATTGGTAGCGGACAATGTAAGGGATGTAGATATTGTCAATGCGGTAATACGGCACATTTTCATCAAAGCGAAGAGTCTTGCCGATAAGATTGAAACGGACGTTTTGATCATTTCTGGTGGGTTAAGCCAAATCAGGGGAATTGACGAGATAGCAAGTTCGATATTAGGACGTAATTGTCATTTTGTTAAAGAAGGAAACTATCTTTCGGCAATAGGATGTTGTACATCTATTGTTAATTGAGGGAAGAGGTATGGGTATAAACGTAAAAGAATATGATTCTACATTTCATTTTGATATTACAGGTGTGTCGTATATAGGGAATCCAAAACCGAATACATCGATTTATGTAAGCAAAAAACTTGAGAGTTTGCTTTTCAATCTTGAAAGGGTGGATCAGTGTCTCATATTCGTGGAAAGTGGGACAAATATTAAGGAGGAATACAGGAGAGATAATGCTGTTATTGTAACTGATAATCCACAGCTAGAATTTGCAAAGTTCAGTCTAAAATTACAAAAGGCAAGATTTGATGAAGAGAGTAAATGTGGAATATCACTTTGTGATGGAGGATATTATAAGAGTAATGATGCTGTTATAGGGGAGGGCGCCTATATTGAGCCGGGATGTTTCATAGGGTTTGGAACCGTAATTGGCGATAACGCTGTGATATTAGCGGGATCAAGTATCAGATACTCAGATATCGGAAATAATTTCCTTGCAAATGAGCATACTGTTATTGGAACGAATGCTTTTACTATGGCGACAGATGAGTATGGAAATAAGATGCGGATATACTCTATGGGGAAGACTGTTATCGGTAATGATGTGGAAGTTGGCAGTCACAGCAATATTTCAAGAGGTTCTGTTGGGTGTACTGTCATAGAAGATTATGTAAAATTAGATTCATATGTACATATAGGACATGATGCTCATATTAAAAAAAATGTGGAAATAGCTGCCGGAGCGACGATAGGTGGGTTTGTTGACATAGGGCGGAATACTTTTGTTGGATTGAATGCAACGCTGAAGAATCGTATAACCGTTGGAGAGAACGATATTATTGGAATGGGTGCGTCAGTAATGAGATCATTCCCAGGCAATATCACTTTAGCTGGAAATCCAGCTAAGGGAATATCGCGAATGGGGGGTGCGACTGAACTTAAAGGTGAAATCTAAAAATACTGTCAATAAAAGAAGGAATGAAGCTAAAAGAGCTTTTATTTTTGGGTGTGAGTCATGAGGAAAGTTGCGGTTCTTACATACAATGTAAAGCATCGAAAGACTTACGATTCGCTATGCCTTTTGAAAGCGAGGGGGTATGATAACGTAACAGTCTATGCCCAGCCGATGACATATACCAAGAAACGTCAGCCATTAGTGCAACATCGACCAGAAATCAATATGGATATTCCACAGCTAGAAGATCTTTGTGGAAAATTTGAGTACACCTACATTGAAGGCGAGTTTATTAGCGTCATTCATAAGTCGGATGATTTGTTCCTTCTTTGTGGCGCTGGAATTTTGCAGCAGGAGTTTGTATCTTCTCATCGGATAATCAATTCTCATCCGGGATTTATCCCATTAGCTCGAGGACTTGACGCTTATAAATGGTCAGTTTATAATGGGCTTCCTATTGGCGTGACTACACATTTTTTGGGTCAGTATGTGGATGGCGGAGAGATCATAGAACGGCGCGAGATTGAAGTAAAGCTTTTTGATACTTTCCATTCTGTTGCGCAGCGTGTGTATGAAAATGAGATTGACATGCTTATTGGGGCTATTGAAAAAGTAGATGACAAGCATGAAGTCATTGTGCCAGGCACAGAGTTGTTTAAACGAATGCCGGAGGAGAAAGAGAGGGAGTTGTTTCGAAAGTTTGAGGAATATAAGAAGAACTCAAAATGGGAAAGAGGAGAGAGATGATAACAGGAAGATTTGATATAGTTTTTAGAGATCTGAAAAGACAGTATGCAAATATAAAAGAAGCTGTTGACAGTAATATTCAATCTGTCATTTCCGCTGCCTGTTTCATTTCAGGACCGGAAGTAAATGAGCTTGAAAAACTGCTTGCCGCTTACACAGGAATGAGGCACTGTATTACGTGTGCAAATGGAACGGATGCGATATCGATTGCTCTGATAGCGTCAGGTATAGGTGAACAAGGAGGCGGAAGCAGGAAAGATGTTGTGTTCGTACCGGATTTTACGTTTTTCAGTTCGGGTGAATGTCCGGCGATTGTCGGAGCTACACCGGTTTTTGTGGACGTGGATCGCTCTACTTATAACATAAGCGCAGTCAGCCTTACACAGGCGATAGAGGAAGTTCTTACCGAAGGTGATTTGAAGCCGAGAGCGGTAGTTGCTGTAGATTTGTTTGGACTGCCATTCGATTATAGAGCTATCCGTTCTGTGTGTGACCAGTATGGATTATTGCTTCTAGAAGATGCGGCACAGGGATTTGGCGGTACATATATTCACAATGGAACGGTAAGGATGGCATGCTCGTTAGGCGATATTGCTACTACGTCTTTCTTTCCAGCGAAACCTTTTGGCTGTTATGGAGATGGTGGTGCGATATTCACTAATGATGATACAATTGCGTCTCTTTGCCGCTCAATCGCTGTCCATGGAAAGGATATGGGACACCCAAATGATCTAAACGCTAAGTACGACAATGTTCGTCTTGGAATGAATAGCCGGTTAGATACATTGCAGGCGGGGATATTATTGGCGAAGTTTCCTGTTTTTTGTGATGAAGAGCTGCAAGCTGTAAATGCTGTTGCGCACCGCTACAGTGAAAGACTGAATGACATTGAAGGATTAAAGGCGCCAAGGGTTGAAGAGGGATATTATAGTTCTTGGGCACAGTATGCGATACAATTGCCAATGACATTTTCAAATGGTGAGCCGATGAATCGCAGAATTGTCCAGAAACGGTTGAAAGAAAAAGGCATTCCGACAAATATCTATTATATCAAGCCGATGCATAAGCAAAGGGCGTTTGAGGGTATGCGGAGCGCTGTTGCTGACTGCCCTGTTACGGAAGAACTGTGTGAAAGAGCGCTGTGTTTGCCGATACATCCATATTTGGAAGATGCGGAAGTGGAGTTTGTGGTGGAGGAATTATGCAGGATATTATAATCTTTTAAGCGCTCCGTTTTTTGTTTTTTGGAATTATGGTAAACCTTGGGATATTATTTTATTATAAATACATTGATTTTTGTATTCAAAATTTTAATTTAATATCCAATTATTTCGGAATGGAAAATTTCGCAATTGATCGCAGGGCCAATTGTACGTTATGGGGATATATATGAAAATTTCAGTGATAGGGCAACCACATTGGAAGATTTAGAGGAAGGAACAAAGCTTTTTATTATTGGATTATCGAAAAAAGTGATAATAGCAGATACTATGGCGTTAACGGCAGACCGGGTGTTTCAGACTTCTATTTGACAATTAACGCCTGCTGTTGCCTGGACATTTTTGTTTTGGGGATTATGGCACGGGATGTTTTTGGTCATTGACGTAGTGGAGCAAAAAGAAGGCATGGCGTTTTGTTGCCAAAGTGTTTCAAATGGACATATATGATGTTTGTTGTCATAATTGGCTGGGTGATTTTTAGGAGCGATGGACTTTTTTATGCAGCAGGTTTTTTGCATACTATGGCAGGATATTCTATAAAAGAGTTTAAGTGGTATGGAGTGGGGGATTATATCAGCATGCGGGGGATAGTCACTTTAATCATTGCGGTTTTGATCAGTGCAGGAATACCTCGGTATTTGATAAATTTGTCAGAAAAATATAGTTTCTACAAAGTGAATTCTTATTTAAAAATCCCCGTATTTTGGTTTGTTCTGTTGCTTAGTATATGTATAATTGCAAATGAAAATTATAGTCCTTTTATTTTTTTTAGATTTTAGGGAAAGTATATTCGGGAAAAAATCAGACATAGTACATGGATGTATCGGAAACATATATTAATAATCTGGTAGAAAATTTAAAAAGTTTAAAAAATTTTTGTAAAGAGCAAGGAAGCGAGTTTTTGTTTTATTTATGTTCTAATAAAGAGACTATCTATCCAGAATTTTGCCCGGATGGTTATCATGTAAATGAACAGCCGAACCGGTCGGAACGAATATTGGAAAAATTGGCTGATAACGGTGTGCTATTCCTGTATCCTAAAAATTTATTTATGGAATTAAAGAATACAGAACAAATTTATAATAAAAAATATGATGCTGGCCATTGGAATATGAGAGGAAGCTTTTATGGACAAAAAGAAGTGGTTTCATATTTTAATAAATTGTTTCCAAAAATGAAAAATTTGGAAGAAACAGAGTTTTCTATTAGTGAAAACAAGATGGAATACCTGATCAACTCGCATTTTCGCATTGATGAGCAGGTACCCTTATATCAGATAAAGGAAACATCAGCAGTAGAAGATTTCACAATTTTTGAAAATGTGATTCTGGGTGATATGAATATGTACCATTTTCATTATAAAAGCGATGCTCCAGATGATGCGGAGAAACCAAAGATTTTGATTTATGGAGACTCTTATTTTCAGACAGTGGCTCCATTTTATTTTAATCATTGTTCTGAATTGTTATTGTTGCACAGCCATAATATGGTGAATGCAGATTATCATATTTCTACTTATCAGCCAGACATTGTTATTTTTGAGGCAGTGGAGCGTGTTTTGCAACAGGCGCGGTATATAGATGACGCGCGTGTATCAAGAAGATTTTATACTCTAAAGGGTAATGACTGGCAATAATGCAAAGAAGATGGGTTAGGATTTGAGGATGAAGTCCTTATTTTTAATAAAGAAATTCAGGATGGTGGTGAGTATGTCTCGTTTGAGGCCTTGAAAAGGTAATTATTGATTTGACATTTGAGAAAACCATTGAGTTTCTTCATGTTTTGTGGTATGATATCGACTGGGTTATTTTATCCAATTATTGTATTGGAGAGGATTACAGATATGACAGATGCACAGCAAAGAGCAGCGGCAAAGGCATTTGCAGCACAGTGGAAAGGCAAGGGATATGAAAAAGGGGAAAGCCAGCCATTCTGGATTTCTCTTCTTCGTGATGTCTACGGTGTGGAACATCCAGAAACATTTATATCTTTTGAAGAACAAGTCCATTTGGACCATACAAGTTTTATTGATGGAAGGATATCAGCAACTCGTGTCTTGATTGAGCAAAAAGGTTTGGACAAGGATATGAAGAAACCTATCAAGCAATCTGATGGGACGCTTCTTACTCCTTTTCAGCAGGCAAAGCGATATATCATAGAATTGCCAGTTTCACAGCATCCCCGATGGGTGGTGACTTGCAATTTTAGCGCTTTTTATGTATATGATATGGAGCAGCCTGGGGGTGAACCAGAACAGATACGGCTTGCAGATTTGGAAAAAGAATATTATAGGCTTTCTTTTCTTGTGGATACAGAAAATGAGCATCTGAAAAAAGAGATGGAAGTATCCATTGCTGCTGGTGAGATTGTTGGGCTTCTTTATGATGCATTGTTAAAACAGTATATTGATAAAAAGAGCGAACATACATTAAGAAGTTTAAATATCTTGTGTGTCCGAATTGTATTTTGCCTGTATGCTGAAGATGCTGGAATATTTGGATGTCGTGGAATGTTCCATGATTATTTGAGTGATTTTGATACAATACATATGAGAAGTGCATTAAAAGAGTTGTTTGTGGTTTTGGATACTGTTCCGGAAGAAAGGGATCCATACCTTACTCCAAAACTTTCCGCATTCCCATATGTGAATGGTGGGTTATTTGCTAATGAAAAAATAGAAATACCATTGTTTACAGATGAAATAAGAGAACTTATATTAAATAAAGCAAGTGCTGAATTTAATTGGGCAGAGATAAGCCCAACAATTTTTGGTGCAGTGTTTGAAAGCACATTAAATCCAGAAATCCGTCGCTCTGGAGGTATGCATTATACTTCGATTGAAAATATACACAAAGTGATTGACCCACTATTCCTTAATGATTTGCAGAAAGAATTTGATGATATATGTGCAGTTAGTGTTGTAAAAACAAGGGAAAAGAAATTAAGAGATTTCCAAACAAAATTAGCATCGCTTTCCTGGCTTGACCCAGCTTGTGGCAGTGGGAATTTCTTAACAGAAACTTATTTGTCAATCAGAAGACTTGAAAATGATATTTTACGAATATTGACACATGGGCAAATATCCCTTGGTTTTGATGGTACAACTCCAATTAAAGTATCTATTAGTCAATTTTATGGAATAGAAATTAATGATTTCGCTGTGACAGTAGCAAAAACTGCTTTGTGGATTGCAGAAAGCCAGATGATGAAACAGACAGAGGATATTGTTCACATGACTTTGGATTTCTTGCCTTTAAAGACATATGCGAATATCATTGAGGGCAACGCTTTACGATTGGATTGGGATAATGTTATTTCAAAATATAAAGTAAATTACATAATGGGTAATCCTCCATTTTCTGCTGGCAGAAGAATGGGCGATGAGCAACGAAAAGATATGACGGCAGTTGCTTATGATTTTCCTAAAAATGGTGATTTAGATTATGTATGTGCTTGGTATATTGTTGCTGCCAGATTTATGCAGGGAACAAAAATACACACTGGATTTGTTTCTACAAGTTCAATCACACAAGGCGAACAGGTTATCTTGCTTTGGAAAGTGTTGTTTGAAAAGTATGACCTTGACATTTTGTACGCAATTCGTTCTTTTAATTGGCAGAGTGAAGCTAAGATAAAAGCGGGTGTCCATTGTGTGATCATTGAATTTCAAATTGGTAAAAGCAGTGCCCAGAAATTTATTATTGATAACGATATGATAAAACCGGCTCAACATATAAATGGGTATCTGATGGATACTGAAAATGTATGGATTGACGGGCAAAAGAAACCTATATGTAATGTTCCGCTTATCAACAATGGGAGTAAACCATTAGATAATGCCATATGTGCATTTACACCAGAAGAAAAGGCGGGGTTTATTAAACAAGAACCAAAAAGCGAACCTTATTTTTATAGGTATATGGGCAGCAGAGAATTTATTAATAATATTGAAAGGTATTTTTTGCTGATTAATAGAATCCCACCTAATTTACTTGTACATATGCCATTAGTTCTTGAGCGATTAAACCAAATTAAAGAATATCGATTGAGTTCTAACAGCGCTCCTACAAGAAAATTAGCAGATACACCAGCAAAATTTCATTTTGAGAATATGCCAGACAGTAATTATCTTGTTATTCCACAAACATCATCTGGAAGAAGAAGATATGTCCCAATTGGCTTTTTAACTCCTGATGTGCTTGTGAATAATAAATTACAAGTTATGAGAGATGGTGGTTTATATGAGTTTGGTATTTTATCGTCCAATATTCATAATGCTTGGCTTCGTACAGTTGCTGGAAGATTTAGGGATGATTTTACATATTCAGTCAGTGTTGTTTACAATACGTTTCCATGGCCGGCTGCAACAGAAGAACAAAAAGAAAAAATCAGATATACAGCCCAACAGATATTAGATGCTCGTGCGTTGTATCCAGACAGCAGTTTGGCGGAACTTTATTATGATATTGCTACTATGCCTACAGAACTTCGCAAAGCACATCATCAAAATGATGCGGCAGTTATAAGAGCATATGGCATTACAAGTAAAGATGCTGCATTTTCAAGTGAATCTGCATGTGTCGCTGAATTAATGAAGAGGTATCAATTGATTGTAAGCAATATCAAAAAATCGTAATGAAAAAATATTCTATGCAGAAATGATACTTAAAATAGGAGACAACATAACAACAGATTTAGTAAACGATTTCAAGTCGTTTTTCACTGTTTGTGGTAGATGTGTTGTATTCTTCATCGCTTGTGACTCAGTTGCAGTTGTGAGCTTCCGGTATTTCCATGACTTTGTAATAGTCCGAAACGGACCGGAATCACCTGTCAAGGTGACGGAACATCAGAACGTCAACTTCATCGCGCTTTACAGATTCAATCATTTTTTGGACTTCAGCTCGCTTGTGCATGTTTTTCCTTGCGTTTTTGGCAGCGCCAATGTAAATTTCCGAAATCAGCCAGCCGCGTTCCTTAGCGTATGCTTCCATACGATCTTGCTGCGTTTCCAGTGAAAGTCACTTTATCTATTGTTCTTCACCGGAAACGCGGGTATATAACGCAGCCCTCACAAGCTCCGTTCTTTCTTTGCTTTTCTATGCAGTTTATTCCTTAAAACAGGTTGTAAAATATTTCTTCCAGGGGGATGTTAAAGCCGTTGCAGAGCGATACGGGAACCGTATCTATGCAGGCTTCCCTGTCCCGTTCGATCATGTCATCGGATGCAAGCTGGTAGAAGCCGTCCCTTTTTACGATGTCCTTATTGCAGACGATCATCACATCCGGGATTACCCGGTCATCCTTAGTAAGGTAAACGTCTGTCCCGTTTGCAAATTAAAGTTTTTCACTGAAACCTATTAAGCCCCCAGCAGAGCTTGGGTCAACGGAATAAGCAGTAGAGTTACCTAAAGCGCCAATAATAAAACCTCCATGTTATTATAGAGTTGGGTCTAGGCAACCTGATCTATGAAAACAGGAGGTATCCATAATGGATAATAAGATTTTAGCACATACACAGTATAATTGCACGCACCATATTCAAGAGTTGATATAAAGGACGAGCTGAACTTGACAATTGAGGAGGCGGCTGCATACAGCAATATAGGGATAAACCGCATAGAAAGGATGGCGAGGCGGCCGAATTGCTCATTTGTCCTATATATTTTAGAAAGAAAAAATCGATCGAGCGAAAAGAGTTTGAAAGGTATCTGGAAAAAGCGGTTGAGCTTTAATATGGACTTATAAGCCTTTATATGGTAAGATATCAATAAATTGCAGGAATGCAGGTCCTTTGAAACTGTTAAGGGAACGTGCAATTATAATCAATACGCTCTGATTTTGCAGACCGGGCTACGGACTGAGGAAATGATAGGATTGCGGTGGTCTGATGTGGATTTTGAAAAGAGGGTGTTGCATATCCGTCGCACAATGGAGTATCGTCGTTCTGTAGGAGAGTGGAGGATTGGGGGCCTAAAATTAGGAACAGCAATAGGGATGTTCCGATGACGGAAGAGGCGGTTGAAATAAAAAAACCAGAAAGAAAAGCTAAAATCCTTGAAAATCAGACCGATAGAGTTTAAGCAGATGATTTGAGGACGCTTGAATATAGGCATTGCCAATAATTTGTATGTTCACGCAACGGATGAAGAAAAGGCAAAGGAAGTGCAGAATGTTGAAAAAATGCTTAAAATTGTATGAAATTGGTGTAGTAATTGGTGAAAATATAATAAATAGAAAGGCAGAATCCCTTATTCAAAAGGGCTTCTGAAAGGGTAAAATAGAAAAATGAAATTAGGCATCGTAGGTCTTCCAAACGTAGGAAAAAGCACATTATTCAATTCATTAACGAAAGCCGGAGCGGAATCGGCGAACTATCCGTTTTGCACGATTGATCCAAACGTGGGGATTGTGTCTGTGCCGGATGGGCGGATTGAGAAATTGGGGGAAATGTACCATTCGAAAAAGGTCACGCCGGCGGTGATTGAATTTGTGGATATTGCCGGGCTTGTGAAGGGGGCAAGTAAGGGCGAAGGGCTGGGGAACCAGTTTCTTGCAAATATCCGTGAAGTGGATGCGATTGTGCATGTGGTGCGCTGCTTTGAGGATACGAATGTGGTGCATGTGGACGGAAGCATTGACCCGGCAAGGGATATCGAAACGATCAATTTGGAGCTTATTTTTTCAGATATCGAAATATTGGAGCGGCGCATTGCAAAAATCGCAAAGCAGGCGCGGATGGACAAGACGTTAGCGAAGGAGTTAAAGCTTGTGGAAGCCCTAAAGGGGCATTTGGAAGAAGGAAAACCGGCAAAGACGTATCCGGTTGGAGAAGACGAGGATGAGGCTTTGTGGTTTAGGGGCTATAATCTTTTAACGGCAAAGCCGGTGATCTATGCGGCGAATGTAAAGGAGGATGACCTGGCGGATGATGGCGTGTCCAATCCGTTCGCGTCGGCTGTGCGGGAGCTTGCGAAAGCAGAGGATAGCGAGGTGTTTGTAGTCTGCGCGCAGATCGAGCAGGAGATTTCCGAGCTGGATGACGAGGAGCGGGCATTGTTTTTGGACGAGCTTGGGGTTTCGGAATCCGGCCTGGACCGGCTGATCCGGGCAAGCTACCGGCTTTTGGGGCTTATCAGCTTTCTGACTTCGGGAGAGGATGAAACAAGGGCGTGGACAATTAAAGTGGGCACGAAGGCGCCGCAGGCGGCGGGAAAGATACATACCGATTTCGAGCGTGGGTTTATTCGGGCGGAGGTTGTTGCGTATGATGACCTGGTGTCCAATGGCAGCGTGGCGGCTGCGAGGGAAAAGGGACTGGTGCGCCTGGAAGGAAAGGATTATGTCGTAAAGGACGGGGATGTGATCGTGTTCCGATTTAACGTCTGATACAATTTCCTGTCGGGAAAATGTTGTAAACTCTG